>NZ_BDBY01000196.1 GCF_001613225.1 Nocardia pseudovaccinii NBRC 100343 | reverse complement strand
GGCGGGGCCGTGAGCGGGCGGATGTGCGTCGGGTGGCCGACCGGCGTGAGCGGGCGGGGATCGGGCAGGTGGCCCCGCGAGCCCAGGCGAGTGGGGCGGTGAGTGCGCGTGGTTACGGTGGACGTATGGCGGATGGAGTGCAGGCGGCGCATGGGGTGGCGGGGCAGCCGGTGTTGCTTTCGTTGGCGGTGCCGTCGGCGGCGCGGCGGAGTTTGGATGAGGGGCTGGTGCGGGCGGTGGGGACCGGGGCGGCTGGCGTTCGGGTTCTCGACGCGGACGTGAGCGATGCGGAGGTCGCCGGTTTTCTGGTCGAGGTCGCGCACTCGGATGGCGGGTTCATTGCCCGCACGTCCGATGGGCAGCGGGCGCTGGCTATTGTCGCGGGAACGGTTGCGGCGTTGTGCGGTGAGGATATTCGGGCGGCGTTGGCTCGGCCCGATATCGCCTTTCTGACCTCGTTGAAGCCGCCTGCGGTCGAGGCCGCGCGCAGCGTGTTGCTGGCGATCGAATCCGATGCGCCCGACGATCTAGCTGGAACTCTGAGCATCCTCCGCGCACGCAAGTAATGTCGTAACCGTGCCGCGAATCGCGTACTTCGGGCCGTCCGGAACCTTTACCGAGATGGCCCTCGCCAAGCTCGAGTCCTCGCAAGCCTTCGACGGACCGGTCGAGCGGATTGCCGCGCCCAGCCAAGGGTCGGCGCTAGACCTGATCCGGTCCGGTGATGTCGAGTGTGCCGTCGTGCCGATCGAGAGTTCGGTCGAGGGCTCCATCTCGTCGACCCTGGATTCGCTGGCCATCGGTCCGCGGCTGCAGATCATCGCCGAAACCGAGCTCGAGGTGAGCTTTGCGATCCTGGCCAGGCCGGGGACGGAGCTGGCGGATGTTCGCAGCCTGGCCGCCTATCCGGTCGCCGCCGCCCAGGTGCGGCTGTGGATATCGCGCACGCTGCCGAATGTCGAGATGTACACCTCGGCCTCGAATGCGGCTGCCGCCGAGGATGTCGCGGCCGGTCGTGCCGACGCCGCGGTCTCCACCGCGCTGGCTGGAGAACGCCTCGGCCTGACGGCCCTGGCGTCGGGTGTCGCCGACCACGAGCAGGCGATCACCCGCTTCGTACTGGTGACCCGTCCCCGAGTCGCGCCGCCCGCAACCGGTGCGGACCGCACCTCGATCGTGCTCGAGCTGCCCAACAAACCGGGCTCGCTCATGCGTGCGTTCGCCGAATTCGCTACCCGCGGCATCGATCTCACCAGAATCGAATCTCGGCCCACGCGAACAGGTATGGGCACCTATCGCTTCTACCTCGACTGCGTCGGGCATATCGACGACATCGCGGTCGCCGAGGCACTCAAGGCATTGCACCGCACCGCGCGGATCCGTTTCCTCGGTTCCTGGCCCGCGACCTCGGCGACCGGAACCCCACCGCCCTCGGACGAACCGGGCGCCGAGTGGCTGACCCAATTGCGTAAGGGGGTGGCCGACCTATGACCGGCAGACTGATCCTCGTTCGCCACGGCGAGACCGAAGGCAACGTAGCCAAAATCTTGGACACCCGTATCCCCGGCCTACCGCTCACCGAACGCGGTGCGGCCCAAGCGAAAACATTCGGCTCGAGTCTGTTGAGGCCGCCGAAGGCGCTGTTCTGCTCGGCCGCGCTGCGCGCCCGCCAGACCGCCGGATACATCGAGGCGGCAACCGGCGTACCGGTCGAGGTGCTCGATGACATCCACGAAGTTCAGGTCGGCGAGATGGAAGGCTTGAACACCGAGGAAGCCCACGCGTACTTCCAGCGGATCTACCGCGCCTGGCACGAAGGCGATCTCGCCGAACGCGTCCCCGGCGGCGAATCCGGATACGACGTCCTGGCCCGCTTCCTACCGGTCGTCGAGGACCTGCGCACCAAATACCTGACCGATGGCAGCGACGGCGACATCCTGGTGGTCAGCCACGGTGCCGCCATGCGCTTGGTCTCCCGGAACCTCAGTGGTGTGGCACCGCCGTTCACCACCAACAACCACCTCGACAACACCGAAACCATCGAACTCGTCCCCCGCCCCGTTGGCGGCTGGGAATGCATCCGCTGGGGCCGCTTCACGCCACCCTTCGCCTACGAAGTGGCCCCGACCGCCGACGACCCGATGGGCTGAATCCCTTTGGGGCACAGCGCCCCGCTCAGCCCTCAGGCCAACGTCGGACTTCTCGGAAACTCTTCCCGCTCCGGCAAGGAATGGATCAGATCCTCCACGGCGGCGCGCAGGCGGGCGGGCGTACCGCTGGCCAGTGACGACCACTTGGTGCCGTCGTCGGCGACGCTCGCCGTCGAGATGAATCGCCCATTGCGGGTGTTGAATACGGCGATGTGCTTGTCGACGATGTCACGGGTGCCATCTCCGTACAGCACGGCGCTGATCTGCGCATGCGAATGGATTTCGACCAAGGCCGAGGCGAGGGTTTGCGCGTCCTGCGCCGGATTGCCGACCTTGGCCAGTCGTTCGGCGGTGGCAGTGGCATCGCCGAGGTCCTCGAAGATCGTGGCAAGCTGCTCGGTCGGTGCGTTCATGCCGTAGAGCTCGAGTGGTGGCGCCGTGCCGAGCGCCGCCAACACGGTGCCGGCCAGGTCGATTCCCACTTCATCGATCACATACGAGTCCTGCCCGCGAAGGGCGACGACGGAAAGGTCGTCGCTCTTCGCCAGACAGAAACGACTCACGTACCCGTCGACGATCAGCCGCATGGTGACAATCCAGTGCGGCCGGTTCAGCACCCGCAGCCGGTCCTCCAAGTCGGGCTGAACCATGTTGTCGACCAGCAGATCCCGTTGTTCGAGCGACTCGGCCGCGCTGGCCATTGCCGCCTGATGTGCGGGCACACTGTCGAATCGGCCGTATGCATTCAGCACAACAGGAAGGTCATCGAGATCCAGTTTCTCGCGGAGAAACTGGATCTCGTCGAGCGACAGCACAACCGCCTCGAGGGCGGACGGCCCACCGCTGGTACCGAGGACGGTCACCCAACCGTCCCGCTGTTGGCGCCGATCACCCCGTCGGCTGCGAAGCGGCCGTCGGTGAAGTGATCGGACCGCAGGTCGACCTTGCTGTCGTGCTCGGACTCGTCGTCCTCGTCGCCACGAGCCTGGTTCCCCAGCAGTGGGTTACCCGCGCCGCTGTTGCTCGACCGGGCCGGTGCGGCTTCGACAGATGCGACGGTCTCGGGTGCCGCAGTCGCGGTGTTGCCGCCGATCACGCTGCCCGTACCCCAGCCTTCCGGCAGTTTGAGCTGGGTGCCGCCCGCACCGGCCGAGATTCCGGAGAACGAGACCGCACGGGTCGCGGCCGCACCGCCCGCCGCGGCCATCGCGCCACCCATCGCCATCGGGGCCATGGTGGTCATCGGCGTGCTCGCCGCGGCGGTGACCGCATTGGTCGCCACACTGCCGACCGTCGAAACACCGGTGCTGACCACCGAACCGACTGCCTGTGCGGCCTGCGTGGCCGCACCGGCCACTCCCGGGTTGGATACGAACGCCTGCACGGCGGCGACCGCCGTCGAGATCGGGTCGGTGGGCGCTCCGAACGCGGCATCGGCGTTGCCGCTCGGCTCGGCCTGACCCGCGCCCGCGGCGATGGGCGGCGGCATCATGAAGTCGGCGGGTGTGGCCAACATCGCCGAGGTCGCCGCCTCATAGGTCTCCATTACCAGCGCCGCGCGCAGATCCATGGCGTTCCTGGCGATCTCGGCGGCCTCATAGGCGCCGGTGACGGCTCCAGCCGGATTCGTCGAAGCGACCAACGCGGCATTGACGGCCGCGATTTCGGGCGGGCTCGGCATCGCGAGCGCGGCAACGCCGTAAGCGATGACGTTCGCCGCCGCCTTACCGCCCATCGCCGCGGCCTGCACGCCCTGCTGCTCGGACCAGCCGAGGAATCCGGTCAGCTTGCCGAGCGCGGCGATACCGTTGATGCCCTGCATGCCGACGCCGAGCTCGGCCATGACGCGCGCAACGGTGGTCGTCGCGTCGACCCAGGCGGCGGTGAGTGCGCCCCACGCGGTAGCGGCGGCCGAAATCGGGATCGCGTGTGCGCCCGCGTGAAGGGTGGCCGAGTTGACTTCGGATGGCCGGGTGATCCACAGGACCCCGGTGACTCCTGCAACCATGCTTTAACTCCCCTGAATGTCTGAATGGTGGTTGAGGATTGGCGTGCGGACTAGACCTGAATAGCGTTGACTCCTGCGGCGCGCACGACGTCGCCGGCGATGTGCTGAGCCAGCTGCATGCGCAGTGTCTGGGCAGCATGGTGCAGTTCGAGAATGCCCTGGGCGATGGAGTGATCGTGGGTCACCGCGCCCTGGTTGAAGTGGCTGGCGGATACGACCGACACTTCTTCGGCGCCGGACGGAATCACGTGTGTCGCGGGCGCGGTGATCATGGACGCTGCGGAAAGCCGCTCGGCGACCAGATCGAGTTCGGCCGCGGCGGCGAGAATGGCCTCGGGCGAGATCAGTACATGTCCAACCATGACTCGACTCCTTCTAGTGGCTGTGGGGCGGAACCACGAGAATTCCCCCTTCGAGTGATAGGACGCGACAGCAACGCGATCGGTTCCATCGAATCCCCAAGTTTCTTCCGGTCATCCGTGCTGGTTTCGCGCTCGTACAGCCGAGCCCGAAGATACAGCTTGGATAAGACTAGCCCCATCCCAGCTCATGCAACCGGTCTTCGTCAATGCCGAAATAGTGTGCAATCTCATGGATCACAGTGATCGCGACCTCCTCGACGACCTCGCGCTCATCGCCGCAGACGTCGAGAATCGCCTCGCGATAGATGGTTACGGTGTCGGGCAGTGAGCCGCCGTAGTGGCTGTCGCGTTCGGTCAACGCGATTCCGTGATACAGCCCGAGCAGATGTGGATCCTCCGGATTGCGCGGTTCGATCAGCACGACCACATTGTCGATTGCGCTGGCCAATTCCGGTGGAATGAGATCGAGCGCATCGCCGACCAGCTCCTCGAACCGGTCCGCGGACATGGTCACCGCCATCAGCGCGGTTGCGGCTGTGGTGGCAGCGGTGCGGCGCCGGGCAGCGGGGCGGGGGTGGAGCGTCCGGAATTCGGCGGCGGCACCGGAGCCTGGCCGTTGATCAGGATTTCGCCCTTCGCCGATCCGGTGATCGGTGCGAAACCCTCACGGTCGGTGCCCTTTCCGATCATGCAGTCCAATTTGCGGCTGCCCGCCAGCCAGCTGCGCGCGTCGAGGTAGTCGAAGAACAGCGTCAGCGTCTTATTGCGCACCGCGTCGGGTGAGCCGAGATAGTCGTTGGCCGCCCTGGCGCACTCGTCCTCCATGAACTTGTCCTGGTCGTCCTTGGTGGGCGGGCCGCCGGAAAAGTGCTGGCCGAGGTCGACGGTGGACACGATCTCGACGGCATGCGCCTGCGCGCAGTCCACCGGATCGGTGGGCAGGTTCTGATTGATACCCAGGCAGGTCCCGGGCTCGAAGACCTTCGACTGATCGTGCTCGGTAGCGGCGCCGGTGGTCGGCAGCGGAGTGCCGGTGCTACCGGAGAACTGGAGTCCACAGCGCAGTATTCGATCGCCGTGCTTCCACCCGTCCGGACTCGGGTACATCAGGCCGACGACATAGCGGCCGCGCGGATCGAACTTGCCGTTCAAGTACTGGTCGACGGCTGGGGTGCAGTGCTCTTCCTTCAGTTCGGTCAGTCGCAGCGAATCCGGAAAGCGTGAGCCGGGACCGAATTCCACGCCGGGATATTTGGCCATATCGACATCGGCCGCGACCTCGAACAGATGCTTGTTGGAGCAGGCGACCTTCACCAGATCACCGCGGTCCTGTTTGCTCCAGCTGAGGCAATCGCCCCTGGCCGCGGTGCCGAACTCCTTGTCCAAGGCGGTCTGGCCGGGTGAACCCGGATTGTGTGCCTCCAAACCCTTGTCGTTGTCGTAGCCGGTGATGAACAGACCGACCAGCGAGATGATGACGGCGCCGGCCGCCGCGGCGAGCAATACCCAACGCAGCTTCGGCGCGGACAGATGCAGCTTGCCGTCGGCGACGGCGTCGCGGTCGATGATCACCGACTGCGGGAACGATTCCGCGCGCGACGACTCGCCCGAGGGCGGCTCGGATTCGTGCGGGTCCATGGTCACATCATCAGCAGACATCGCGACCCATCATGTCAGCGTCTGTTCGCTGGTGCCACGACCTGGCCGAATCGATTCGAAGCCCCCCGGTCGTACCTATGCGCGGTGCGTCATCCGCGGAACGCGGACAGGAACAAACCGGGCAACCGCGCCGGATTGGCGGTCGCGTAGAACTCGGTCAGCTTGCGTCCCGTCGCGGCCGCGGTCGCATTGTCGACGAACCACGGCGGCTTCGGCGACAGCGCCAGTTCGCCGCGCAGCAGCGACCGCGGCGACGGCCGGAACGGTCCGCTCACCACCGTGCGCTCCACATCGTCGAGTAGGAAGGCGTTGTGCACCACGCCGATTCCGCTCTGCACATCGTCCAGGGTGTGGCCGGGATATGCGCCCCAGGACGCGCGCGGGGCCAGAAAGGCCAGTGCGGTCCAGGCGTTCACCGCGATGGCGCCGTAGCGCAGCCGCTCGACGGCCCGGTCGAAGGCGATGCCGAGCCGTTTGATGGTGCTCGGGTGCGCGATCACGTTGACACCGAGCGTCCCGATCACCTCGTCGTTCGCGAAATCGACCGCGCGCTGCAGGAATTCACCGCCGGTGTGCGGCAGTTCGACCACGCCGAGCACCGGCGAGAAGTATTCGGTGCGCAGCAGCGGCGTTTCGGTCGACGGCAGATTTTCCACGAGCACGCGTTCGCGATCCGGCCCGAGCCGCTCGGCGTCCGGATAGGAATCCAGTGCGGCGGCGACTCGATCGTCGCTGCCCGGGTAGTAGGCCCGCCGCTGTGGCGCGCGCCCGATCGCGTCCCGAAGCTCGGCGAGGAACCGGTCTTTCTGCGGCCACTCCGCGCTCACCACCACCGCCTGGGTGGCGACGCAGTTGTAACCGCCGTTGTGCAGTCGCTGGGTCGCGACGTGCTCGGCCTGGAAGCGCAGGTCGGCATCCTCCCATCCGCCGGGCACCACGATGGTCGGCGAGACGCCGCCGAGTTCGCTGGTGATCGGCTTGTCCAGCAGCGGCCGTCCCGTGGCCTTGCCGTCCGGGCCCCAGACGATCGCGTCGTGGGTCCGCATGCTGCCGGTCATGTGCACATGCGCGACGTCGCCGTGGTGCACCAGGTGCCCGCCCGCCTCCGCCCCTCCGGTCAGTATCCGCAGTACGCCGAGCTCGATCAGCGGCGCGAAGACCATCTCGTACACCGTGAACAACGGGTCGGTGATCGGATTCAGCTTGAGTGCCACCACCCGGTTGTGGGCGTAGAGCTCGTACAGCACGTCAAGTGGGGGAATAGAGGTGATATTGCCCGCGCCGAGGACCGCTCCGACGCCGCCGGTCGCGGTGGGATCGCGCTGGGCGAGCCCGGCGCGTCGGCGGGCGGTATCGGCGTCGACGCCGGGACGCAGCCACACTTCGCCGTGAAAGCCGCTGAGCAGCAACCGGTCGTAGAAGTCGAGCGGCAGGATCGGCACCGCGACCCGCTCGCCCGGTGCCTCGGCCAACGTGACCCCGTCGAGCGGACTGCGCCCTTCCTCCAACGCCGAGAGCGTGGCCGACAGCGCCGCGGTGGCCTGCAGCAGCGTCATCGGACCCGACATCCACTCCTCACCGACCAGTGGCGAGTCCGGATCCAGGCCCTTGATGGTGCGCGCGGCCCGCACCCATTCGTGGGAGAAGCGGCCGGTACGGGCGTGGATATCGTCGAGAAGTTCGCGGCGGCGCCGCAGCGGGGTGTGTGCCCACGTTTTCTCACCCGCGACCAGATCTGCCACTGCGTTATCAATAGCGGTTTCGTCGAAAGTTGTGCCCACAAGCCAACTATGCGCGCGTTCATCGCGGCACGGTCCGCATCCTGGGATATCGGCGTGAAACAGCAATATCGCGACCATTAGGCTGGTCACCCATGATCGACCTCCGATTCCTGCGGGACAACCCCGACGCGGTCCGCGCCTCGCAGCGCGCCCGCGGCGAAGACCCCGCCCTCGTCGACGCCCTGCTCGAGGCGGACGCGGCGCGCCGTGCGGCGGTGGCCAACGCCGATAACCTGCGCGCCGAGCACAAGGCGATGGGCAAGCTGATCGGCAAGGCGAAGCCGGAGGAACGGTCCGTCCTGCTGGAACAGGCGCAGGAGATGTCGGCGAAGGTCAAGGAGGCCGAGGCCGCGCAGCACGCCGCCGACGCCGATATGGACACCGCGCACCGTGCCATCTCGAACGTGGTCCAGGAAGGCGCCCCCGCGGGCGGCGAGGACGATTACATCGTGCTCGAGACCATCGGCACGCCAAGGGAATTCGACTTCGAGCCCAAGGACCATGTGGAGCTCGGCGAATCGCTCGGTCTGTTCGATATGGAACGCGGCGCGAAGGTTTCGGGCGCGCGCTTCTACTTCATGACCGGTTACGGTGCGCTGCTGCAGCTGGGTCTGTTGCAACTCGCCGCGCAGAAGGCGGTGGCCAACGGATTCACCATGATGATTCCGCCGGTGCTGGTGCGCCCGGAGATCATGGCCGGTACCGGATTCCTCGGCCAGCACAGCGCCGAGGTCTACCACCTCGAGGAGGACGAGCTGTACCTGGTCGGCACCTCGGAGGTGCCGCTGGCGGGCTACCACTCGGACGAGATCCTGGACCTGAGCGCCGGGCCGAAGCGCTATGCGGGCTGGTCGTCGTGTTTCCGGCGCGAGGCGGGCAGCTACGGCAAGGACACCCGCGGCATCATCCGGGTGCACCAATTCGACAAGATCGAAATGTTCGTGTTCACCACGCCCGAGGAGGCCGCGGCCGAGCACAAACGTCTGCTCGCCTGGGAGCAGGACATGCTCGCGGCCGTCGAGGTGCCTTATCGAATTATCGATGTCGCCGCGGGTGATCTGGGCAGTTCGGCCGCGCGCAAATTCGACTGCGAGGCTTGGGTGCCCACCCAGCAGACCTACCGCGAGCTCACCTCGACCTCGAACTGCACCACCTTCCAGGCTCGTCGGCTCGCCGTGCGCTATCGCGACGAGAACGGGAAGCCGCAGATCGCAGCCACTTTGAACGGGACGCTCGCGACCACGCGCTGGATTGTGGCGATCCTGGAGAACAATCAGCAGGCCGACGGTTCTGTCCGGGTGCCCGCCGCGCTGGTACCGTTCGTCGGTACCGAGGTGCTGACACCACCGCGATAAACATCTCGAATTAGCCCGTCCCACATTGCCTGCAGGTAAATAGCTAGGGGTTCGCCATGCCGGATTCACAGGATGTGGCAACTGTCGGTAATTTCTATGTCTAGGCTATTCCCCGTGCGAGGAATCGGGTCTCGCGGCGATACCCGAACCCGGGTGCGGGCCGCGTCTGCGTTGGCGACGGCAATGGTCATGTCCCGGACCACCGGCGCCTTCTACGTCATGGGGGGCGCGCTCGGCCTGCTGATCACGGGAATCGCCCCGGGCAGCGAAGGCAATCGAGCACTGGTGGGTACCGCCGCCGCGGTGGCGCTGCTGCTCGGACTCAGCCTGCTGGGCTGGGGTCCGCGGTTGCCGCATGGGATTCACCATGGCTATGTCGCGATTGCGACGGTATTGGTGACAATCGCGGTATACGCGTTCCCGAATACCGTCGGCGCGATCAGTCTCGCCTCCTTCTATGTGTTCGTGGCCTGTGATGCCGCATTGTTCTTCGCATGGCCGCAGGCATTCGCGCACATAGCCTTCGCTATGGCCATGTGTCTGTGGGTGATGCCGACGCGGCCGGTGCATCCCACATTGCCGTGGTGGTCCGGGTTGATTCCGGCCGGTGTGACGTTCGGAGTCGGCGTGGTGGTCGGCATCCTGACCCGAATGGCGTCCGAGGCCGATATCGATGTGCTCACCGGACTGCTCAACCGGCGCGGTTTCGACCGGGCGCTGAACGGCGCGATCGAAACCGCCACCCGCACCGGTCAGGGGCTGGCGCTGGTGCTGGTCGACCTCGACCGCTTCCAGAAGATCAACGACCACCTCGGCCATCGCGCGGGCGATGCGGTGCTGCAGCGGGTCGCCGATACCTGGTCGAAATTGCTCGCGCCCGATCAGCGACTGGCTCGCTACGGTGGTGACGCCTTCGCCCTGCTGTTGCCGAATACCACCGAGCAGGCCGCGATTCTGCTGACCGAGCAGTTGCGGGCATCGGTGACCACCGGATGTTCGGCCGGTGTCACCTCCTGGCAGCCTGGTGAGTCGGGTTCACTGCTGGTGAGTCGGGCCGATGTCGGTCTGTACCGGGCCAAGCAGGCGGGGCGCAACCGGACGGTGCTGGAGTCGTCGCGACAGTTGCCGCTGGCGGTCGAGTTGCGCGAGGCGATCGACCGTGGCGCGCTCGATGTGCACTATCAGCCGATCGTCAGCCTGACCGAGGGCGGCGGTAAGGCGGTCGGTGTCGAGGCGCTGCTGCGCTGGTCGTCGAGTGCGCAGCCGGATGTCACCACCGAGGGACTGATCCGGGTTGCCGAGGAATACGACCTCATCTCCGATCTGGACGAGCTGGTATTGCGTCGGGCCTGTGCGGACGCGGCGCGCTTGCAGGAGACCTTCGCGCAACTGGATCTGACGTTGAACGTCAATGTCAGCGGCCTGGAACTGGCCGAGACCGGTTATGCGGACCGCGTAGCCAATATCCTGGCGAGCACCGGCTGGCCCGCCGATCAATTGGTGCTCGAGGTGACCGAGAGCGAGCTGGCGGCCGAATCCCAAACGGCCATCGGTAATCTGCACATCCTGCGCGAGCGTGGCGTCCGCATCGCGATCGACGACTTCGGCACCGGCTACTCCTCGCTGAGCCGCCTGGCCACCCTGCCAAGCGACATTCTCAAGGTCGACCAGTCCTTCGTCGCCGCGATCCGCTCGGACTCGCCCGCGCCGCCACTGCTCGGCGTGATCGCCGCACTGAGCAGTGCGCTGGACCTGCAGGTGATCGCCGAGGGCGTGGAGACCGAATACCAGGCCGCGGTGCTGACCGAACTCGGTTTCGCGCTGGCCCAGGGCTATCACTACAGCGATTCGCATCCGGTCTCGGAACTGATCACCGATCTGAACGAGCATCAGGGGCGGGTCGGCCCCGGGCTCGATGATCGGGAACTCGGCGATGGGGACCTGCATACCGCCAACGGGTGGTTGCCGCTCGGGTGAGTGCGTCCGGAAAATCGCTTGACGTGCACGGGGGCGGGTCGTCAGGCTGACGGTATGCGTTTGCTTATCTACGGCTATTGATTCGATAGGTCGCGGACCGGCGGGATCGATGTGTGCGCGCTTACGGTGCGGGCGGTGCTCTTCAAGGGCATCGGTGATCTCATTCCGCTATATGCGCTGTACGCGGTGCTGTTCGCCGATCATGGTTTGAGTACCGGGCAGATCTCTTCGCTGCTGGCGATGTGGTCGGTGACCGCCTTCCTGCTCGAGGTGCCATCGGGTGCCTGGGCCGATACGGTGTCGCGGCGTGGGCTGCTCGTAACGAGCGGTGTGCTGCTGACCGCCGCTTTCGCGTGCTGGACTGTGCTGCCGACATATCTGGGTTTCGCGGTCGGCTTCGTGCTGTGGGGTACCTCGGGCGCGCTGGTGTCGGGGACGTTCGAGGCATTGCTCTATGACGAACTCGTCGCCCGGCACGAGCAGCGGACGTATCCGCGCATCATCGGTTATGCCAGGGCGGCATCGGAAGCCGCGATCGTGATCGCGATTCTCGCCGCAACGCCGTTGTATATCTGGGGCGGCTATCCGTTGCTCGGCTGGTGCAGTGTCGCGTTCGCGGCGGTGCACACTCTGGTCGGGCTGTCGTTGCCGAGCGCGCCGAAAGCTGTGTCTGCCGCGGCGGTCGAGGATCTGGATGATTCGGCTGGCTCGTCCGAGATCGTGGTTGCCCCAACTCGCGAGGTTGCGGTGCAGGAGTCGAGCGCGTCCCGGGTGGTCGCCGCAGCTGGGCAGCTGGATCGTGACAGTGCACAGGGTCCGGCGCGGAGTGGGAGCGTGGCGGCGGACGGAACCCTTCGGCGACGACCCGCGCTGACAGTCGATTCCGGATCGCCAGGTGTTCATATCGCTGCGTCGATTTCGACGGAATCACGGCCGTTCGCGACGTATCTGAATATGCTGCGAACCGGTGTGGGGGAGGCGATTCGGGTGCGTGCCGTGCGTAATGGCGTGGCATTGGGGGCGCTGCTGTTCGGGGTCACGGCCTTCGATGAGTACTTCGCCTTGCTCGCCCAGGAGGTCGGGGTGGAGACGGCGGTGGTGCCGGTGCTGGTCGGTATCACGGTTGTCGGTTCGCTGGTCGGTTCGGTGATGGCGGGGCGCACCGAGGGCATGTCGGCGCGCGCCATGGCGATCGCGGTGGGGCTGGGTGGCCTGTTGTTCATCGGCGGCGCAGCGGTCGCCGGTCTGGCCGTCCGCTGGCCGGGCGCGGTGTATGTGCTTGCGGGCGTGGGTTTTACGGCGATCGGCGCGTCCTACGGCATCGTCTACAACGCCAGTGTGGTGGCGGGGGCTCGATTGCAGGATGCGATCGAAGGCCCGGCACGTGCGACGGTCACTTCTGTGTCCGGACTCGCCTCGGAGGTTGTCGCGCTGGCGGTATTCGGTTTCGCCGCAGTCGCGACGCTGTGGCTGTCGATGTCGACAACGGTCGCGCTGCTGGGTGCATCCATGCTCGCGATAGCGCTGCTGATTCCTTCCTCGCTACCGCGTCGGAAGTCCGATTCGTAGGCATCTTCGCGTGACACCGCGGCACCATCACCGGTTCGTCAGCTGAGCGTTGATTCGATGAGATGATGGGTCGCGGTCAGCAGAAACTGATCGGTGGAGCGGTCGATCAGCGTGTCGCGGGATATCGCGAGGGTGCCCGCCAGCCAGCTGTTGGTGGTCTCCCATAGCCCGCCGAGCAGGTGGGTGGCGGCGAATTCGGCTTGGTCACCGGCACTTTCGACGATGTCGGCACCGATCTCCTCGGCGCAGACCGCCATCATGATGCCCGCGAACGAGCGCATCACTTCGGCCCGGCGCCTGAGCAGCGCCGGATTCAGTTGCGCTTCGACGGTGGCGATGCGGGCCTTGCGTGGATCGTCGGCGATCAGGTCGACGGCCGCGGCGATGGCTGCTCGGGTCTTGGCGCGGATGTCGGCATCGGTCCCCATGAATGCGACGACCACGGCCTGGCCGATCTCGTCGACGATGCGCTCGAACAACTCGCTGAACACGGTGTCGAGGTCGCTGAAGCTCTCGTAGTAATAGCGCTCGGAGAGTTTGGCCTGGGTGCACAGCCCGGAGACGGTGAGCTTGGCGAATCCCGAGGTCCCGATGATTTCCTGCGCGGCGTCCAGCAGTGTGGCGCGGCGGCGGGCGCGGCGCTGTTCGATCGGTATGCCGCCGTAGGACCGCGAGGTAGTAGCCATTGCGCTCCATTCTGGCATAGATCCTTGCCAGATATTCGAATTTGTGAGACGGTCTTGTCAGAATGCGCTCGGCCCGGGCGCGAACCTCTCTTGCGATGGGTGAAATGCAATGACGCATGACAACCAGCTCCTGCCTACTCCGCCGCTGTTCACGGAGTTCCCGTTCCGGTACGCGGTGCCGGTGCTGGCGCCCGGCGATCTGCGCTGCACCGCGGCGCAGCGGGATTCGTTCCGCCGGTTCACACAGGTCGGGGATCCACTCGCGGACGATGTGGTCGCGATGTTCAAGCGGCTGCCGGTGGGCGAGGGGCGGCGGATGTTCGAGATGGCGGTGGAGCGCGGTATCGATGCGGTGCCGAATGCGCCCGCCGAGTTGACGGCATTCTTCGGTCGGGTCGAGACGGATCCGTACTGGCTGGACCGTACCAAGATCGACCGCGGTGCCCGGGTCGTGGAACGCACCAGCGTCTGGGGTGGCATCGCGATGGGCATGTTCGCGCTGATGGGCGGCTATCTGGCTTCCCGCGCGGACAAGACCCTCGTCGGCACCGGCGACCTCGACGCCATGGCACCGCGCCGCCTGGCCGAAACCACCCAGTGGTGGCTCGACGTCACGACTCCCGGTGGGCTGCAACGCAATCAGGTCGGCTACCAGAGTGTGCTGCGGGTGCGGCTGATGCACGCGCTGGTCCGGGCGGGTATGAATCGACGTCCCGATTGGGATTACGAAGCCTGGGACCATCCGGTGAACCAGGTGCTCACCGTCGGCACGCTCGGGCTGTTCTCGATGGCGAATCTGGTCGGCGCACAGGCGCTCGGCCTGCGTTTCTCGGCGCAGGAGAAGGATGCCGTATTCCAGCTCTGGCGCTACGTCGGCTTCCTACTCGGCATAGACGCCGAAATCCTGCCGACGAATGAAACCGATACCTGGCGCGCGTTCTGGATCCTCGCCGATACCGAATTCATCCCGGACGAGGACTCCCGCCGCTTGGCCCAGGCCCTGGTCCCGGCCGCGGGTGGCCTGTTCATCGGCACCGACACCGCAGCTCAGCGCGTTATCCGCCGGGTGATCACTAGTTACATGGTCGCCTATAGCCGAATCGTCCTCGGCCCGACCAACTCCGATTTCCTCGGCCTGGAGAACAGCAAATTCTTCCAGAGCGCCGTCATGGCCACCGCCGTAGTCAACGGCGCATTGGAAGTGCCTCGCCAACTCATCCCCGGCGCCACCCGCTTCCAAGAACGACTCGGTGCCCGCATCCGCGCCCGCCTGGTCCGCGGCTCCATCGCCCGCAATGGCGGCGACCGCACCTACGCCCGTCACGACTCGTACGCCGCCCGCACCACGCTGCGCGCCGGGTAACCGATGGCCTATGGGCCGAGTGGGCGGCCCGCTCTGACCGATGCCACCGCGAGCTCTCACGATGGCGTTCGGCGGATGGCCGCGGCCAGTGCTTCGCCACGAGTCGCATTGAAAGTGGCGGCGCTGCCAGACCGCTCGAAGCACTCCGCACGCAGCGATGCAGCCGAATGACGGTGTCGCATATCGTGTGATCGCCTCGCACAGGTTGCGCGGTCTGCCTGGGACAGGTGTGTGTTGATTCCTGTTGGTTTGGGTAGTGGTGGGCGCTGGAACCGTTCGGGGTGGGCGGTCCAGTACCGGTCCAGGGTTGTTTGCCGCTGCCGGTGGACTTCGGTGGCGGTGTTGTGGTGGACCGTGGCTGGGGTGTGGCTGCCCAGGCCGCTGTGGCGGTGCTCGGTGGCGTAGCGGTGCAGGAAGCCGCAGGGCCGGTGGGCGGCGGAGTGCGGCGGCCCAGGCTGTTGCCGCGGTGGGCGTGCACGAACGTCATTTGCTGGTCGGTCGGTGCGCTCCGGATCGTGCAGGCTCGCGATCGTGATCCGCGTCCGAGCGCTTTTATTGCTGCTCGGCTGGTTGGGGGCGGGGCCGTCGGTGCTCGACTCGGCTGATGGTGCAGGCGCTAGACGCATCGGACGAACATCCCCTGGCCGACTTGCATCGAGGGGGACCGGCCATTCCGGGGCGAATTCGGGGCTGCGATCTCCAGCGAAGGAGTATCTGATCCTGCTGGTGTGCGGTGCGCTGTGGGCGCGGCCCGGGGTGTGCGGGGGTGGCGGTACGGTGCGGGGATGGTGGCGCGGGCGAAGGTGGGGTTGGCCTTCGGGTTCTGCATCGGGGTCGGGGTGGCGGTGCAGGGCCGGATCAATGGGGCGTTGGGGGTGCGGTTGCAGGATGGGATCGCGGCTGCCTGTATCAGCTTCGGCCTCGGTCTGGTGGTGTTGCTGATCGCGTTCTCGGTCAGTCGGCGGTTGCGGGTCGGGCTGGTGCGGGTGCGGCGAGCGGTGGCCGGTGGTGAGTTGCGGCCGGTGCAGTTGTTCGGCGGGCTCTGTGGTGCGTTCTTCGTTGCGTGCCAAGGACTTACCGTTGCGGCGATCGGCGTCACGGCCTTCACCGTCGCCACGGTCGGCGGTCAACTGCTGAGCAGTCTGGTGGTGGACCGGCTCGGGTTGGCGCCGAACGGCCGCACCCCGGTCACGGTTTCGCGCGTCGGCGGCGCGGCGCTGGCCATGGTCGCGGTGGTCCTCGCCGCGGCGGGAAGCTCCGGTGCGCCGGTCGGTTCCGCGGCGGTGCCCGAATGGTTGCGCACCGGGCCCACCGCTGCGCTGATCCTCTTGCCCGCGCTCGCCGGAATCGGACTGGCTTGGCAGCAGGCGGTCAACGGTCGCGTCGGCGCGGTCGGCGGCCCGTTCTCCGCCACCCTGGTGAACTTCGGCGTCGGCACGGCTGCCCTGTTCGTCATCGAGGCCTGCATCTTGTCCGGCACCGGCTGGCCGACCGAATTCCCCAGTGAGCCATGGCTCTATCTAGGCGGACTCATCGGCGTCGCCTTCATCGCCCTTGCCGCCGTCACCGTGCGCTGGATCGGTGTTCTGCTGCTCGGCCTGACCTCGGTAGCAGGCCAACTCCTGGCCTCGATCGCCCTGGACCTCCTCACCCCAACCGGCGCTCGACTGTCACCAACCGCCGTAATCGGCTGCGCCCTGACTTTCGTCGCGGTCGTCGTCGCCACTCGTTCGCGAACCTGACCCCGGCATCCGCGCTCCAAGTTCCGGCAGGCAGTCTCTGCCTGCAGTTCCGGTGATCGAGGTGTCGAGGTCTAGGCAAAACGCTTGCGAGGCCGAACCCAGTGGCTCGCCCTGCAATTTCGACAGGCTCAGTTGCCGACGCGTAATCCCAAGGCTCGCGGGACAGGCTCATTCGACGCACCGATGTGCGCGCGTGACCGTGCGCGTGGGCCGGTCTCAGCATCTGCGCTCCGGCACCAAGGGGTTTCCCACGTTGCGGGTCATCGATGCGCAGAAAGGTCGGCCGTCGTCAGGGCTCGCGGGAGGTCCCGAGTGTCTCGCGCTCTGGTTCCGGCAGGCCCGGTGCATCAATGCGTCGGTACGCGAGCCATGGCCATGCGCTCGAGAGGGCGATCCCGGCATCGTGAGGCCGTCTTATATTCGGCTGGTCTCCCGGCACCGGGTCGGTTCGGTTGTCGCACCTGTGGGTTCGCGGCGGGGCCTAGCTCGAGGGCATGCGCCCGAACAGGGGTCACCCAGCGACGGCAACCGCAATGGCTGACATCGCCGGGAGATATCTCGCGATTCGCTCGGTTAGCTACTGCCGAACCAGCCTGGGGGGAAGAACCAACCCGGAGGGAAGAACCACTGGTTGCCCCAGCCGCACCCCTGGTTGCCCCAGCCGTTCCATGGGTTCCCGTGGAACTTCCACGGGTTGCCGTGGCCGTGCCAGGGCTTGCCGGTGTCGAAGCCGTCGAAGTCGAAGTCGAAGTCGCAATCAGTCTGTACTACACCGGGTCCAGGTGTCGGCATTGCCGTGGCGGGAGCCGCCGCTGCCGTCATCGGAACCGTCATCGCCGCTCCAATTAGCGCGACCTTTGCGATTAGTCGGCACGCGCCGTTGCCGCGCGCCTTGTTGGTGATCATGGTGCCTGCTTCCGGCGAGCCGTCGCGCGGACCTGACTCACCGACCGTTGAGATCGTTGCTATTCCCTTACGCTCCTGATTCTAGGAGCGCACAGTAGTCGCCACCAGCACGTGAGCGGCCGGATTGGCTCGAATTTCAGCACCGACTGGCAGTCGGCAGAAGGCTCCTGAGGCCCAGGATTCAGACGAGCTTTCGCGAGCGCAGCTCATGCCCCTTGGAGGTTTTGCACCGGCCCGATTCCAGGTCCCACTGCCACCCGTGCAAATTGCAGGTGAGGTTATTTCCTTCGACCACGCCGAATTTGGACAGATCCGCCTTCAGGTGCGGGCAGCGGCGCTGGACTTCCCAGCCCGCCAATTCCGTCGAGGCGGAATCGTCGTGCGCCTCGGCGAACCAGCCGTCCGCGTAGGCGATCCGCTCATCGGTGAGGCATTTGAAGAAGGTGTACAGGAATTCGTTATAGCCGCCGATGCGCCAGGCCTGGAATCGGGTGGACAGGAAAATGGTGTTCACCCAGTCCGGCTCCTCCTCGCGCAGCACGGTGCGCACCAGTTCCGGCGGGATCCGGAAGCCGTACCGGTACTTGCCTTCGCCCTCGACCGGCCCGCGCACCACCCGCTTGGGGAAGTCCAGCACCACGGTTTCGTCACCGATGACCAGCCCGACCGGATAGCCGATCCCGTCGCAGATCAGATCGCTCTGCTTCATGATCGGCTCGAACAGTGCCTGCAGCGGTTCCAGCAGCCGCTCGTCGCCCGTTGCCCACGCAGCCTTTTCGGCCGCCAGCACGGGCGCGAAACGCTGTGCCATCAGCTCGATGTATTCGGCCTTGTTGTCATAGATCAGGCCCGGCTCGAACGGATGGGTCAGCGCGAGTTCCGCACCGCGCACGTCGGCGATCGAACCCGGAATCATCAGGATTCCGCCCTCGTTGCCGTGGATCTTCATCTGTTCCAGGAACACCATCTGGTCCGGGAAGATATTGCCCTCGTCGCCGCGATCGTCATTCAGGTAGCGCAACTCGTCGTCGAGGAATACCGGCGGCCCCGCCGAGGGCACCACCCAGGTGGCGCCGACCTGCTCTATATAGCTGCGCGCCCGGTCCATTCCGCGCTGACGCTTCTGCTTACCGAAATTCGACTTGGTCCGCGAAGGAATGTCGTAGACCATCGGATACCAGATCGCGCCGGAGTACTGCAGCAGGTGGATATCGATATGCCCGAATGCGTCGTGCAGCACATCCATATCCACCGGACGGGCATCGTTCATGTTGAAACAGGTGGTCTCGCCGTCGGAGACGACCAGCCCGGAGTCGCCGATCGGCCCGTCGGCTGGTGCGCGCAGCGCGATGATCATGATGTCGATCTCGCCGCCGGGTCCGGCCACCCGATGTTTCACCGAATCCTCGGTCTCGAAGAACTTGTGGAAGCCGAGCTTCTCCAGTTCCCGCTTCAGATCCGGCACCGGGTAGTCCGGCAGCAGCACGGTCGCGTCCTTGTTGACGTGCTTCGCCAGGTGCGCCGCGTCGAAGTGGTCGCGGTGCAGATGCGAGACGTACAGGTAATCGCAATTGCCCAGCTCGTCCCAGTCCAGCTGGGTGTTGTCCGGAAACGGGAACCACGAAGCGAAGTACGCGGGATTGACCCAGGGATCGCAAAGGATCGACCCGGCCGCGGTGCGGATATGGAATCCGGCGTGTCCGACGCTGGTGATCTGCACGAGCTGTTCCTCCTGACCGTTACCAGCCATCAAGGGTAGTGGTTAAGCAGAAACGTCGCCGATGCAGTAGCCCTCGTTGCCTGCGGTCAGTGTGAAGGTTCGGGTCTGCGTCACACCCGAGGAGTTCGTGACCGGAACCTCGACGGTGACGTAGCCCGCGCGCAGCCGCTCCGAACCGATTTCCTGATCGGCGAATTTCGTGATTCCGGTGAGCTTGCCCGGGTTGTTGGCCAGTGGCGGAGCTGTCGGACTGCCGGTTCCGCTGGGGTCCCAGTTCGCCGGGTTCGCCTTGCAGACCAGCGGGTATGTGCCCTCTTTATCCGAGGGATCCAGCGGGGTTCCGACGAAGCGTGCCAGGTAGCGGCGAACGGTATGCCTGGCATCGGCCTCGTTGGGTCCGGCCTCGGCACCATCCTGCGCCACCCACGGGCAGACGATCTGGGACGAATCCTTTGTGGCCGCCATCACTTCGCTTTGATCGAAAGTGACGGTCGTTCCCGCGTTCTGCCAAGTGACGGTGTTCTGTGTGGTGGTCGCGGGCTGTGCGAGGGCCTTGAAGATCGCCTTCTGCTCGGTGGCCATATCGGCCACATTGCCCGGAGCCAGCATCCAGCACTTGGACCGCAATTCGGCGGGTGTCGAACCAGCCAAGACGGCCCCGAAGCGCGCCGCGACATCCGTCGCGCCGGGCAGGCCGGGGACCGCGCCGACCGGCACCGCGACCGCATGCGCCACGGCCATAGGAGCTGTGGTCGGAATCGCGGCGGCTTGCGTGGTTTCGGTCGGCGCCGACGTTTGCTCCGGCTCGTCACCGGGAATGCCGGATACGGAATCACAGCCGGTGAGCAGGACGGCACCGGTCAGCACCAGACCACCCATGATGGCCACCAGCCCTCTCCGGTCGCGTTCGCGCGGGTCTTTCCAGTCGCGTTCACGCGGTATCGGGCGGGCGCGTTCCACTTCGAGGGTCCTCTTTCATAGACGTTGAGCGACGGGTCAGACGCGCGCGGTCGCGGCGGCTCTGCCGGATGGGACAGTCAGCGACTACGCTAGCGGAATTGTGGAACCCGTCTACCGGACGATAATCGGGCTTGCCCGTACCGTCTTCTTTGTCGAAGGTTTGAAGTTCAGCGTCAAGGGCGCTGAACATATTCCGGCGCGCGGTGGTGCCGTCCTCGCGGTGAACCACACCGGCTACATGGACTTCACCTACGCGGGTCTGCCGGTACGCACCCCCAAGCGGTACATCCGCTTCATGGCCAAGAAGGAGGTGTTCGACAACAACATCTCCGGCCCGATCATGCGGGCGCTCAAGCACATTCCGGTCGATCGGTCCGCGGGGGCCGACTCGTACCAGGCCGCACTCGAATACCTACGCAAGGGCGAGTTGGTCGGCGTCTATCCGGAGGCGACCATCAGCCGCAGCTTCGAGATCAAGGCCTTCAAATCCGGCGCCGCGCGCATGGCGATCGAGTCGGATGTGCCGATCATCCCGATCGTCATCTGGGGCGCCCAGCGCGTGTGGACCAAGGGCTTCCCGAAGCGTCTGGGCCGCACCAATACTCCGATCTCCATTGCCGTCGGGGCACCGATCCAGCCCTATGAGCCCGCCGCCGAACTCACCGCTCAACTCCGCAGCACGATGCAGGCCATGCTGCTGGACCTGCAGAAGGACTACGTGCACGAACCCGGTGCGTACTGGGTACCGGCACGTTTGGGCGGCAGTGCGCCTACCCTCGAAGAAGCTGATGCCATGGATGCCGCCGAAGCCCAGGAGAAGGCGGCGCGCCGGGCAGCCGAGGATTCGTTGTAGGGGAAACTATGTCGCGGGAACCGGTCTATGACATTCTCACCGGTTTGGTTCGCACGATGTTCGCGGTGCAGGGTCTGCGCATCGACATCACCGGCCAGGACCGGATCCCGCGCACCGGCGGCGCCGTACTGACCGTGAATCACACCGCCTACCTGGACTTCATGGAGGTCGGGCTAGTCGGGCGCAAATCGCGGCGCAATGTCCGCTTCATGATGAAGGCCGAACTTCAGCACGGCATCGTCGGCTTTCTCATGAAGCACTGCAAGGCAATCGGCGTCGATCGCGCGGCCGGAGCGGCGTCGTTCCGGCATGCTCTCGAGGCGTTGCGCGAGGGCGAACTGGTCGTGGTCTATCCGGAAGCGACCATCAGCCGCAGTTTCGAACTGAAGGAATTCAAATCCGGTGCGGCCCGCATGGCGATCGACGCGGACGTGCCGGTCGTTCCGATGGTCATCTGGGGCGCGCACCGCATCTGGACCAAGGGTTTCCCGAAAAAACTCGGCCGCCACCGTTTCCCGATCAATATCCGCATCGGCGATCCGATCCCGCCCGCCGAATCGACCGACGACCTGACCGCTGAAATACGTACGCGGATGGGCGAATTGCTCGAACAGGCGCAAACGGGCTATCCGATGCCCGAGGGTGCGCCTTGGGTTCCGGCCCGGCTCGGCGGCAGTGCGCCCACGCTCGCCGAGGCCGCGGTGCTCGAGCGGGAAGAGATGGCCCGACGTCGCGCTGCGGCACAGCGAAAAACTCGCTGAGTTCGTCAGGCAGACCGGCACGGGGTCGGTGCGGGCACCTGCCCTTGGAAGAACTTGGCCGGTGGTACACCCATCAGCGCTTTGAAGTCCGCCGACATGTGGGATTGGTCGTAGTAGCCGTGGACGGCTGCGACGTCGGCCAATGAAACCTCCGTGTCGCTCGCATCGACGAGGATCTGGCGGACGCGGCCGATCCTGGCGAAATGCTTTGGAGAGACACCGATTCCGTTGGCGAACAGGTTGCGTAGTTGACGTTCGCTGACGGCGAGGCCGGTGGCGAGGTCGTGGACCGTTGGCGTTGCGGATATAGCGGCTACCGCATCGCGGAGAAGTTCGCGGTGCGTGCGTTGTGTCGCGTCTTCCGAGATACGTTGCGGGAGAACCGCTTCCAGGAAAGGCAGGACCTCTTCCGTTGGCAGCGTGGCGAGTTCGTTCGCCAATTCGGCGGCGACGCCGGGGACGTCGGCGAGGCGGACGACACGATCGGCGAGCTCGTCGGCCGGGATGCCGAGTAGTTGGCGGGTGGCGCCGGGGGCCAGGCGCAGGCGGGCGCAGCCAGCGGGTTTATCCGCTTTGGAGTACGAGGCGCGGGTCTGCGGACCGAGGACCAATGCGTCGGGGCGGTCGGCCGTACGCAGCACGATCGTCGTCCCGGTATTCGGCACATGTGTGAACGGCAGGGACGCATCGGTGGCGGTGGGGAACCGTCCCAGCTCGGTGATCCACGGACGCAGCGATTCCGGCGCGGGCACCGTGGCTTCGATCAGGTCCAGCTGCATGGTCACCCGACCCACTGTAAGCAGCTCACAGCCGGATACAGCGCCCGAAGCCGTGCCGAAATTTCCTATCGAACACGATGGCGTCGGCGGCACGCTCTCCTCATGATCGTCATCACCGGTGCCACGGGCACCATCGGCAGTGAAATCGTCCGTCAGCTGGCCGCCCGTGCGGTGCGGGTCCGCGCGGTGACGCGGAATCCGGAGCGGGTGCCCGCCGGGGTCGAGGTGGCCCGGGGCGATTACCACGACCCCGACTCGATGGCCGCCGCGATGACCGGCGCGGATGCGGCCTTCCTCGTCGGTGTCCTCGGCCCCGACGACGCCGAAACCGATCGCGAGCTGGTCCGCACGGCTCGCGACGCGGGCGTCCGCCGGATCGTCAAACTTTCCGCCATCGGCACCGGCGATCCGGAACTCGGCCGCGTCGGCACCTGGCATATGCCCGGCGAGCAGGCGGCCCGCGAAAGCGGTCTCGAATGGACGATCCTGCGTCCGACCAGCTTCGCCTCCAACACGTTGAACTGGGCCGATCCCATCCGATCCGGCCGTCCCGTGCCGAATCTCACCGGTACCGGCCGCCAGGGCGTCGTCGATCCACGTGACGTCGCCGCCGTCGCCGCCGAGGCTTTGCTGACGCCCGGCCATTCCGGACACATCTACACCCTCACCGGTCCCGCGCTGCTCACCTGCGCCGACCAGGTCGCCACACTGGCGACAATCCTCGGTCAGCCGCTCGATGTGGTCGACGTGCCGGAAAACGTTGCCCGCGAACACATGATCTCGTCAGGCATGTCCCCGGAATTCGCCGACGGAGCACTGGCTGGCCAGGCTTATGTCCGCGCGGGCGGCAACGCAACGCTCACCGACGACGTCCATCAAGTCCTGGGCCGCACACCCCGCAGCTACGCCGATTGGGCTGCCGACCACGCCTCCTTCTTCACAGCTCTCGCTGAGCACAGCGCCCCCTGATGCGCCACGTCGAATGTCCGATTTTCATTTGAACGCGATGACGGACTACAGTTTTGGACGCACGCCGTTGCGGCCCTCCCGGACCTCAACGAAGCGCATGCGGATGTAGCGCAGCTGGTAGCGCATCACCTTGCCAAGGTGAGGGTCGCGGGTTCGAATCCCGTCATCCGCTCCACGAAAACACCAGGTCAGTAGCATGGGCCACCTTGGTGTAGACGTGTATGTCACCACGCAGTCACGACAGCTTGTCAGGGCACCCACCGGCTCTGGAGGCTTCAGGCTCACACCCCGCCCGCGAACCCGCCGTGACGGCTCGATCGCCTGGCAGGATCCATTCCACTACTACGACGAATTCGGGCGTCGACGCTCGACGTCGGAGACTTTCGACGATTTCGAGGCCGCGGCGCGCTGGTGTGAGCTGGCCGAGGTGGTCGGTGTCGCCGAGGCGCGCCGGATCCGGGAGATCCAGCTCGGCACTGCGGTCGGCTGCATGACGCTGGTGCAGTGGTTGCGCAAGTACACCAAGCGGCTGACCGGTATCGAGGAGCGCACCCGCGTCGACTACCTCCGCTACATCGACGTCGATATCGAACCGTTCTTCGGCTCCGCGCTGCCGATCACCGCGTTCAATCAGGATCTGGA
>NZ_BDBY01000195.1 GCF_001613225.1 Nocardia pseudovaccinii NBRC 100343 | reverse complement strand
GGCGCCCGCACGCCGAGTTCAACCTGGTCTCGATGGCACGGCCCAGCGAGGTCACCGCCATCCAGATCCGCGACATCGACAAGCGGACCGGCGATGTGCGCATCAACAAGGCGTGGAAGTACCTCCGCGGTGAGATGAAGCTGGGAAAGCCGAAGTCCTCGCGCGGTATTCGCACCGTCACGGTTCCGCTGGAAACCCTCGAGCGCTTCGACCTCGACCGCCCCGGGGACGAGTTGCTGGTCCACACCAGCAACGACACCCCGATCAGCGCGGGCTACTTCTACGCCAAAGCGTGGGTGCCCGCAATCCGCCGCTTGCGTGCCCTCGCCGATGGCAACCTCGACCCGTTCGGCCGCAACGCCCAATGGAAAGGCGCGGATCCGGAGTATCTGCTGGAGCGTTTCGCCGATGCGATCGCCTCGATGCGCCACAAACGGCTCACGCCCTACACGCTGCGCCACACCGGCATCTCCTGGAAGCTCCAAGACGGCGTGCCCCTGTTCGTCGTGTCCCGCGACGCCGGACACAAGTCGGTCAACACCACCGACGCGCGCTACGGCCACAACGACCGCCGCGCCAGCGCCGCAGCCGCCCAAGTCATCGCCAACCGGCTGCCACGCGCCCGCGCCGCGATGCTGCACATCGTCGCTTGAGCCAGCTGCTCCGAGTACTCCACCTGCCCACCAGGATTCATTTCATCACCGCAGCGTCGGAATGAAATGAAATGGAATGAAACGGAATTCCGCGATGCTGAAAGCCGTCAACTCACCCACGACCGACACCCCGCCGCGATGCCAGTTCCCCGTGGACAACGGGGGCACATGCGACACCGCCGTCCCGACCAGCGGCAAGCCGGGCGCACCGCGCAAATACTGCGACAACCCCGACCACACTGCGCAGAAAGCGCTGCGCCGTAAGCGCAAAGCCGATGAGGCTGTCAAACGCGTGGAGCAGCGCCCGTTGCGTCCGGTCACCGACGGCATGAATACCCTCGCCGATCTTGTCGACCGCATCGAGCTGACCCGCGTAGAGCTGGCGGCCATGCTGGCCGACGCCGGTGAACTGATCGCCGAGGTCACCGACCCCGCGGTCATCGACCGCGAGATCGCCAAGATTCGACGCGACGCGACCGTCTGCGTCGCCGCCGCCGAACAGGCTCGCGCCGACGCGGAGAAAGCCGCTACGGTCATGGCGCGTCAGCTCGAACGCGCGGTTGAACTCGAAGAGCTGGCCCTGGCCGCCGCCGACGAAGCCGCCGAGGAAGCACAGCAAGCCAAAGACCTTGCCGCACAAACCGCTACCGACGCACAAGAACGCATCGCCGAGGCAGAAGCAGATCGCGACCGTGTATACGAGGAGGCAGAAGCGGTCCTGAAGGAAATGCGCGGACACCTCGACGCAGCCCGCGCAGCACAGGCCCACGCCGAAGGCGAACGAGACGCCGCAGACACCAACGCCAAGACTTCAGCTCGAGAGCACGCGAACCTGCGACAGCGACTCGACGACCAGGCCACCGAACACCACCATCAACTCGAACAACGCGATATGGAGGACTCCCGCGCGATCACCGCCGCCCACGCCATGGCCGACCGCGCCGCCCGCGAACACCGCGACCACGTCAGCGAGATCCTGCGGACACACGGCGAGCAGATCCGTCGGGCCCACGCCGGTCATGCTGACGAACTGAGCACGATCGACGCCTATCCGGCTGGCCCACGAGACCAGCCACCTACCGAGGGCCGGCAGGTCGATTAACGGCGGTCCTCACACCTCGGGCCATGGCATCAGTTCCCCTCGTCTTCGGCGGTGAGGTGGTGTCCACGAATAACGATGGCGCCCCAGTGGTCTGGCTGGCGAGAGTGTTTGCCGCCCGGAATGCGGCTACCAGTGCATTGCAAGCCGTCTGAAAATGTCCGGCTTCTCGCGACCGAGGTCGGCGGTCAGGGTCCAGTTGTCGGCCAGTGGGATTCGATAGCGTGATCAAGTGATCCGCACGTTCGTGTTCTTACCTGTCGACGTTGTGTCCGAGCCCGCCGAAGTTGCCGGCTATGTGGCATCGGAGGCCGGTCGCCCGGCCACCAGTAGTGATCATGTCCTGTGCGTCCCGGCCGCGATCGAGGGCTGGAACGAGCGAGTAATGCTCCACGGCCGCTCGGAGGCTCTGGTCCGATGCGATGTCGATGGTGACACGGTTCGGGTGCGTGTGCCTGACCAAGCAATACCGCGGTTGCTGCCGATCCTCCAGGACGTCAGCCGACCGGCCGCGCTCTACGACGCCGATCGCCGAACCCTGCAGCGACTGGGACCGAGCCGCCCGGTCGTGATCGATATCGGAGGCGAGCATGCCCGCAGTTGGGTGGCTCTGGATGAGTTGCAGGACTGGGTGTCTCGGCTACATCAGCTCGCGTCGACGCCGTTTCTCATCGCCAGAAAACCCGGCCAGGACATGATGTTCATTCAGACCTACCGGGGCTCGCCACTCGCGCCAGACGAGGAAAACCCCATGTACACCTTGGAGGTCAGCGACGGCTCGCAGGACCGCCTCTACACCACCGAAATCGATGATCCGCTAATGGTCGCCGAATTGATCTGGGACTGGCTAGAAGACCGCTGGGAGCGCCTCTACCGATTGCAGTGGCAGCGGTACGGGTACGGCACAGACATGCACCAAGTGTCATTGCGCGACGAGCGGGAGCATGCTTCCCGGCAGCGGTGACCGAGCACCCGGAACTTTCAGAGCTGTCCCGAGATCGGCTTTAGTGACATCGGCCCACCTTCGACGCTCTACGAAACGGCAACTGGGAACGGCGTTCCGCCGATAGCCGGGACCTGCCGCGATGGCCGGCCGAACGCGCCCCGGAGCGTGCCGTCCTGCCTCAGTTGGTGCCGTCCTGCACCGGATAGTGGATGACGACCACACCGCCGGTGGCGTAGTTGACGACATCGGCGGACAGCCGCTGACCTTGCGGCGACGACCGCGCCGCGGCCATGGCGGCGGCGTCAGCGAAGTCGGCTTCGAAGACCGCGAAATACGGCGCTTCTCCCTTGGTCGCCGCCACGTCGAAGCTGTAGCGCCACGCAAGCAGGCCGGGCCATTTCATGACCAGTGGAAGGTGGTTGGTCACGTAGTAGTCGCGGAAGTGGTCAGGGTCGGCGGGCTTGGGATACAGGACTAGCAACTTGTGCATGACTGCCTCCCGGTGTGTGTGAGTGCGGTGTCCAGTACCGCGGTCAGTTGAATCGTCATATGTGCAGGTTAGGGCTTGATGCGTGGTCGGGGGAAAGACCGGGACGGGATAGACTCAGAACGGATCGTTATCAATCGGCAGGGAGGGCATGTGGCGCCGGATACGGTGAGCCTGCGGTACTTTCTGGTGCTGGCGCAGGAGTTGAACTTCACCTGCGCGGCCGCACGGATCGGTATCGCGCAGCCCGCACTCAGTGCCCGGATACGCCGATTGGAGGCGGAACTCGGTACGAGCCTGCTGGTTCGTAACACGCGTAGCGTCGTATTGACCACGGCCGGTGCGGCTTTGGCGGAGTCCGCGCCGCCCGCGCTGGCGGCGCTGGACCGGGCATGGGATACCGCCCGGAATGCGGGGGCCGGTGAACTGGGCACGCTGCGCATCGGATACAGCCTCAGCGCGGGGGCCGAGACGGCACCGGCCCTGGTGGACAGGCTCATTCGCAGCAGCCCGGGACTCGAGGTCAGCGCGGTGCCGATGGCGACACCGGAGATCTCCCCCGCGGTCGCCGACGGCCGCATCGATGCGGGGATCACCCGCGGTGAACAGCCGGGTCGTGGCGTGCGCCGGTTCCTGCTGCGGCGCTTGCGCGTCGGGGTCCAACTGGCACAGCATCATCCGCTGGCCGAACACCCGGAGATCGAGATC
>NZ_BDBY01000194.1 GCF_001613225.1 Nocardia pseudovaccinii NBRC 100343 | reverse complement strand
GGTCCTCCCGCGCGTGCAGTCACCACTACACCGCCGCATTCGTGCCGTCGCCAAAACCCTGGCACACGAGCTGCACTGGCTGCCGGACTGACGCGCAGCAGGTCACGCGAGACCGACGTCGGCCGCCCGGCGTCATCGATGGTGAAGTCGGCCAGGTCCGGATACGCCCCCTCTGTCGCCCGGCACCGCGAGTGGGTGAGTTGGTGGTGGCTGCACCAGTAGAAAGTACAGGCGCAGTTCGGATTTGGTGTGGATGCGTGAGACCGCGCAGAAGCGAGCGAGGTAAGCCAGCGCCTGCAGCCGGAGCACGAGGTCGTCACCGGCAAAGGTGACATCCAGAGCAGAGGAGGTAGCCATCCTCCACGATGCCGCGGTCCCGGCGAACCGCCCGAACGGACGCGCGGGTCGCGGCAAGAGAGTGTGTTCGGCGAGCCGGTCTATTGTTCGCGGACACCGGTGACGGTCAGCTGTTTCCGGTGGTGGTCGTAGTGCTGGCCCGGATACCGGTACAGGTCCGCGAGGGACATGGATCCTTGGAAGTACGGATCCCAGCGGCTCGGGTAGTTCATCTCGCGCGTGAACGCGGCTGTGTCTTCCCGCCGCAGGGAACGCTGCAACGAGGCGATTACCCGGTCCATCTTTGCGCCCATCCGGCGCCGGTTGTATATGCGTGCCGCCAGGCGGGAGCCGTAGAAGTTGATCACGTCGAACGGGCCGGTCACCGCGTTCAGAATTCGTGCGTTCGCGCGGCTCGCGCCAGCAGGTAGGCGGCCGAATACCCGTACGAGGATCAGGAGCTTCTGAACGATCATGTAGCCAAACACCATGTGGAACAACAACTCTTCGTTGGTCCACCGCGTCCCGTTCGTCGGGGCTCCCCACTCGCCGGTGTTGGTGGTATCGAGCAGGTGATGGAAGTCGGCCCTCGCTCGCTCCAGGTCTGCGGCGAGACTGTCGCGATCGACGTTCGGCTGTGACATGACTGCACCTCGATTCGAGCGCCGCGAAACGCTCATACGATGATGGTCCCGCCGACCCCGCCGCCCGCGACAGGGCACGATACCGCTTCCTAGAGCAAGCCCAGGGACACCACCCCACGCACGACCAGTTCCTGGCCCGCTTCGCTCTCCCCGCTGAAGGGCACTTCGGCTATCGCTGAAACCGACTCCGAACATCGACAAAGCCCAGGTCGACAGAACCGGGCGTGTGTCGATAAATGTGACTCGCAGCAATAGATGGCGGTGTTCTTGCATGTCCATATGGCGCCGGTGCGGCGTCGGCGCGCAGGTGGGTTCGTCGGCGGCGGCGTGGGTGCTCAGGACGCTTGGCCGATGCGGCAATCTCAGCTCAGTGCCTGGTGGTGGAGGCAGAATATTCCCATGCCGGATCAGGATGATCAGTTGACGATTCAGACCACTGGAGGCTCGGACGAGTTGTTCCGTCTGCTGGAGTGGTTTCGCGGTGACGACGCGCTTCGGGGGCGGGTGAGCTTGCCCCGGACAGCGACACAGGAAGGTCAGATGGGTGACCTGTCCGACATGCTCGTCGTCGCGGTAGGAGCAGGAGGGCTCGGCCCTGCCTTGGCGATGTCGCTGTCGGCGTGGTTGAACACTCGCCGCTCCGACATCCGGGTCCTGGTGAGACGCAACGGCGTCGAGGTCGAACTCGATGCCAAACGCGCCAATGCCCCCGAGCTCGTGCGCGAGATCCAGAATCTGCTCGCCGAGCCGGGCACCCCACGGTGAGCACGCCCTCCGTGCGGGCGGGTTCACGCGCCGTCCTCATCGGGACCGCCACGTACACCCACCCCGACCTGACCGCGATCCCTGCTGCCGTCAACAACCTCTTCGATCTCGAGCGCGTCTTGACCTCGGAAGCAGGCGGGGCCTTCGACCCCAGGCACTGCACCGTCCTGGCCGACCCCCAATCCGGTTCGCAGATCGGGGACGCCATCGCTTTGGCCGCAGGGCAAGCCACCGGCGTGTTGCTCGTCTACTACACCGGGCACGGCGTCCTCGACAACCGTGGTCGACTCCACTTGGCGGTGTCGGGTACCGATCCTTCCCGGCCGGCTTGGACTTCGGTGTCGTTCCAGACGCTGCGCGAAGAGATTCTCGAATCCCCTTCCGAGTCCCGCATCGTGATCCTGGACTGCTGCTTCGCGGGCCGCGCGTTCGAAGCAATGAGCGATACGGCCACCGTGATCGCCGCAGAAACCAGCATCCAGGGCACCTACACGATCGTGTCCTCAGGCGCGAACGAAACCTCGTTCGCGCCGGTCGGCCACCGCAACACCGCCTTCACCGCCGCCCTGCTGGCGACCGCCGCCACCTCAGATCTCACTCTCGATGAGCTCTACCGCCAAACCGCGCGGCACCTCGTCGAGCACGGACACCCTCGACCGCGACGGCGCGCCATCGATACTGCCGGCGAGCTCAAGCTGTTTGGTAGAACCGGCGATCATCGTTCTCACCTCCCCATCGGCGGGTCAGATACCACCGCGGACGATCCCGATACCACCGCGGACGATCCCGATACCACCTACGACCAAGGATGCGTGGCTCACCAACAAGGCGACCTTGCCCGAGCCGAACGGATGTACCGCCGCGCTGCCGAGGCCGGGCATGCCGCTGGCATGAACGGCCTCGGGGTCGTGCTGCAGGAGCGTGGTGAACTCACCCAGGCCGAACCCTGGTACCGCCGAGCCGCCGACCTCGGCGACACCAACGCCATGAACAACATCGGGTTTCTGCTGTATGAGCGTGAGGACCTCATCAATGCGGAAACCTGGTTCTACCGCGCCATGGCAGAGGGCAACACCGACGGTACGAACAACCTCGGGCATGTGTATAGACGCCGCGGGGACATTTCCACGGCGGAAACCCTGTGGCGCAGGGCTGCCGAGGCGGGCAACACCAACGCCATGGACAGTCTCGGCACCTTCCTCACCTCCGACGACCCGGGCAGGAACTCAGAGGCAGAAACATGGTTACGTCGCGCCGCTGACGCCGGCAACATCAGCGCCATGCGCGGCCTTGCAGACCTCCTTGCTGGACGCGGTGCGCTCGCTGAAGCCGACGACTGGCGCCGCCGCGCCGCGGCACACACACCGCCGATCTAGATCGTGAAACGAGGGTGGCACCAACCCGCGTCGTGGGCTCGAATCCCGCCACCGATCCACCTCCT
>NZ_BDBY01000193.1 GCF_001613225.1 Nocardia pseudovaccinii NBRC 100343 | reverse complement strand
CGAGGGATTGCCGATCGATGCGCCGAACCCCTCGGCGGATGTAGCGATCCGGCGTTGATCGGGGATGGCATGGCGGCCCTGCCTGGTCCCGTTTTCGATGGCGGACATGAGGTCTCGGGCCTGCTCCGCCGAGCGCGCTCGGTGTCGCGGTTGCTCGGTTGCGGGTTCGGCTGGAACCGGCTGCGCCAGTTGCGGTGCGATACTTGCTTGTCGGCGCCTGCGGGGCAGGGCGGGCCGACTGTCGAATTCGGTCGTCTGTGGCCCATCGAACGTCGGCTGCGCTTGCGGTTGCGTGGGTGCCATCGCAGCCAGGGCAGTGTGTGTCCGGAATTCGGCGACCGTTGTGGCGGCCGAACGGTCGGTGGCGAGCATCAGCTGCCTGCTTCGCTCAGCCGATATCGTCGGCTCTGAAGCTATTGGCGGCGCGGCTGTTTCAGCGGTCAGCACGGTCGCGGGGATGAGCACGATCGCGCGGATCCCGCCGTAATCGGACTCGGTCAGCCGCACCGAGATACCTTGCCGAGCCGCCAGTTTCGCGACAACGAACAGTCCGAGCCGAGAGTCGGTCGATAACGCTGCCAGACCGAAATGCGGTGGCTCGCGAAGTATCTCGTTGATTCTGGCCGTCTCGGACGGCGGTATCCCCATACCCTGATCGTTGATCTCGACCGCCACCCCCTTCCCGACAACTGCGCCGGTCACCTCGACTCGCGATTGCGGCGGTGAAAACGAGGTCGCATTGTCCATGAGTTCGGCGAGCAGATGAGTGACGTCGGCGACAGCCGCGCCCGACACCTGGGTCTCGGGTAGTCGAGCGATGCGGACATGCGTGTAGTCGAGGGTTTCACCGACGGCGCTGCGCACCACGTCGATCAGCCGCACCGGATTGCGCCACTGTCGTCCTGGCTGCCCGCCGCCGAGCACAATGAGGTTCTCGGCATTGCGGCGCTCGCGGGTCGCGAGATGATCGAGCTTGAACAGCGTGTCCAGCATTACCGGATCCTCTTCACGCGCTTCGGCTTCGTCGAGGATCTCGAGCTGTCGGTGCACCACCATCTGGCTGCGGTGAGCGATATTCAGGAATACAGCCTTGACACCCTCGCGAGTGCGCGCCTCGTTCACCGCGCCCGCCACGGCCGCGGCATGCGCGTGCTGGAATGCCTTGGCCACCTCACCGATTTCGTCGCGACCATAGTCCAGATCCGGTGATTCGGTCGCGGGATCGATCACTTCACCCTCACCCAGCCGTCGCATCATATCGGGCAGCCGCTCGTCGGCGAGGGCGAGCGTTTCACCGCGCAGTCGCCGCAGCCGACGGATGAATCGATTGGCCAGGACCACCGCGATCAGAAAGGCGACCAGGCTGACCGCGACCACACCGCCGCCCGCCCACGCGGATTTCGTGGTGGCGTCGGCGGCCTTGCCCTCCGCCAGCTGTTGCGCCTGCTCGTTCTGCGCGAGCCAGATATCGACCAGGCCGCGGTTCACCTCGGCGACCGAGCTGCGCCAGTCCTCGGTACTGAACGGCAGCGGCGCGGATTGTCTGCCCGGTGTGCCGGTGGTGCTCGACGATCCGTTACCCGGTCCTACCGTATTACGCAGGACAAGAGCATCTTCCATAGCCGTGAGTCGCTGCCACGCTTGGCTCGAGGTAAGAGTTTGCAGGCTCTGTTTCCGGTCCGGGCCGAGTGCGCTGGTAAGACTCACGACCTCGGAGTGGTAGAAACCGGTCTCACGCAGAAAATCCGCTATCGGAATGAGCGTCGTCCCGCTCGCGGCGGCCAGCACGCCCGCCAAAGCATCACTGCGTGACATCGCTTCGACTATTCGGAACAGTTGCACCCCGTCGGCGAGTTGTGCGGCGATTTCCGCGTCCGGCGCGGTTCGTGCGATGACCCTGGAGCCTTCGACGATGCCGTCGAGGAGTCGGTTGTAGAAAGCATATGCGTCGGCAATCGGCAGTTGGTCGGTGTCGATAGCGGTGCGCGCCCGGGCGAGTTGGGCGTCGAGGGTGAGGAAATTCTCCGCGGTCGCACCGATTTTCGAATCGTCCACCGCGCGCACTCCGGTCGACCCGGCAATGAGGCTTTTGAACGCATTATCCAACTGCAGGCGCGCCGTACCGAGCGCGGGTACGGCCGCCTCGTCACCGCCGAGAGCCGCCAACGTCAACTGGCGTTCTTCCTGCACCGCCGCCACGAACACCCGAGCTGTCGGAATCACGTTGCGATTCTGCGAGGCCCACTCCTGAGCCTTATTCCCCTCGGCGACCAGGTATCCCGCGGTACTCGCGCCGACCACGAGCAGCGACAGGCTCGGGATGAGCGCGATCGCCAGAATCCGCGACCGGACCCCGAGTCTCACTCTGAACATCGGCCCAAGGTAGTACGGGCCGGATCGAATTGATTGTCCTCTTTCCGTGCGATGGAAACCGCGCGGAGCGGCACGTGCGACAGACCGCCCCAGCAGAGGGCGACGGTGATTTCGACGGCTTGTTCCTTCGGTACGGGCCGTTCCGCGGACAGCCAGTAGCGCGAGGTGAACTGGCTGGCGCCGACAAGCCCGACCGCGAATGCCCACGCGTGCTGCGGACCGAGGCCGGAGTCTCGGACGAGTAGATCCTGTACCGCACCCACACAGGCCGCGGTCGCCTGCCCTATGCGCCACTGCACGGACGGCTCGGTGGGCACCTCCGACTCGAAGACCAGCCGGAATCCGTCGGGATCATCGTCGACGAAGTCGAAATAGGCATGAACCGCTGCCGATAGCCGCCCATGATTGTCGGCGGTCGAATGCAGGGCGTCGTGGACGGTGGACACGAGTCGGTCGAGATGCTGCTGCAAAACCGTCAGATACAGCGTCAATTTGCTCGGAAAGTACTGGTACAGACTGGGTTTGCTGATACCTGAATGTCTCGCGACCTGATCCATGCTGGTCCCGTGGTAGCCACGGGTCGCGAAAACCTCACCGGCGCTTGCGACTATCTCACGGCTTCGCACGGCACGAGCCGATCTGACCGCATCTGCCCGGGTCGTCGCCGCGTCGGTCGGCCCGGGCTGTGACATGTGGTCAGCGAGATCGGTCATAGGAAGCTCCCATCGGTGTCCGCGAGATACGCCGGTGAGACGGCTGCGCGACGCTGCCGTCTGTGCTGGATGACACTGATTGAGTATACTGTTATCCGGTCAACTGAGTTCGATTCGTCAGCCCTCGCGCGACCGCCGTGTCAATTCGACTGTCGCCGCGCGCAATTCGTCTGCCGAATCGATCGGGGTCGCATAGCCGACCCGAGTCCGCGCCACTCCGCGCGGCGTCACCACTCGCAGATCGAGCCCATAGCGATCGGCGCGTTCACAACTCGCCTCGGTCGCATCCGGATACCCGCCCAATACCTGCGCCATCGACAACAGCGCATCCGCATGATCGTCATTGAGGTGCGTGATCGCCCGCCCAGCCACTGGAACAACCGGATCCGGCGCGGCCGCCAGATACTGCTCCGCCGTCGCGGAATCCATCCGCCCGTACCCGCCGACCCATCGAACTCGCCGCACCCGCAATACCCACAGCGAGAAATCGCTGTAATCCACGTAGTACTTCGCCGCGGGCACCGCGGCCAGATGCGCCTCTCGCGCCGCCGCGGCCTCGGCACCGCCCGGCCGCTCCACCACACCGGCCAGCGTGATCCGGGTACCGGCCAGCGGATCGGCCGGAACATCGGGCGACACCACCGACAAGCTGGCGCGCGGATCCGCCGCGAGATTGCGCCCGTGCTCGGCCATCCGCGATACGCACAGCACCGGCTGACCATCCAGCAGCCCGTAGGTGACGAACGACGCCCACGGGCCGCCGTCCTCGCTCAAACTCGCCAAGGTCGCGATGTTCGTCGCCGCCGCAACGGTTCTGGCCTCCTCGGCCGCCGACGGGCGAGCGGAATTCACCAGGGGCGCGGTCGGCTGTGGAATCGAAGGCGTGTCGCCGGGATCACCGTGATCGAGAGTCATACCGTCCATCCTCGCAGGTATCCACCGCCATCGAGCGCGGCATCCCGCCCGGCGCACGGACCAACACCGGGCCGCGCAACAGCTGACATCGGACACTCGAAACGCCGACGACCGGATATCGAAGCGATCGATCGCGCGCACAACGGCCGCGGATCGGCAAGACTGGCGTGCGTGACCCGATACGCATTCGACGCCGACCGCAACGCCCTCGTCGCCATCTGGGCGACCGGACGCGGCGATCTCTCGACCACGGTGGCCCAGCTGCCACCGATAAACCATGACCAGGCAACGAGTTTGGCGTCGAATCTGACCACCCTGTCCCGGTTCCAGTGGCGCACCTATACCCATCCGGCAAGTGCCGCAGGCGATCCCGACGTTCCCAATAGCGAGGCCTGGCGGCGCGCGGAAGAGCGCCGCAACTTCAAGGAGGTCGAGGCCGGAATCCGCACCCCGAACCTGCCGACCGACCACGGCCTCGTCGTTTCCTACAGCGGTGTGGTCGAATCCGCGCACCGCGTAGGGCGCACCCTGCACGCCGTCGACGATTCCGGCCTGCGTGACACCATCGCGGCCGAGGTCCGCACCGAACAGGCCGCCATCGAATCCGCCGAACTCGGCGATCTGTCCGGGCGCGCGCGCCAAGCGGTCGAACTCTCCCGCCCGGATGTCTCACCGGCCCAGGTCCAGGCCGCCGACGACCTGCTGCGCGCCGACCCCCTCGGCACCGTGGAACTGTTCACCGAACTCGACCCCGCCTCCGCATCCGTCGCGGCCGCGCACTGGCTCTACGCCGCCGCCGAAGTCGCGGGCGAACTCGCGGGCGTGCCGACCGCCGACGTGGTCGTCGAAGCCGACGATATCGAGGCACTGCAGGTCGAAACCCCGACCCTGGTGCTGGAGCGCCTGATCAGCGGTGAGACACCGACCGAGATCGTCGTCGACCTCATCGCCGAGGCCATGGCCGTCTCCGAAGGACACGTGCCCGCACCATGGGCGGTGGTGGCCCGCGTCGCCGAAATCGAAGAGCAAGCTCGCAAATTCGATCTCGACAGCGCCTCCCGCGCCGCCCTTCTCGATGAGTTCCGGATCAGCCGCCTCGACCCCACCCGTCCGGCCCTCGACCTCCTCGAAGATCTCCTCGACGGCATCCGCGGCTGCCTACTGCTCTACTCGGCCCACACCGCGGGCGACGACGCCGAAGTCGAAGCCCAATTCGCCGCCGACGTCAGAGGGGAAGCCGACACCCACTCCGACCAGCTGTTCTGACGCGGGCGCCGCTGATCAACCACAGCGCACAGATATCTGACGCGCATCGGCGCCCAGCCAGCGGAGCAGTGCGTCGTAAACGGCGTCGTGGTTGAGCAGGGTGAAGTGGTTGGCTCCGGGGAGATGCAGGCCGTTGGCGTCATCGAAACCGATGCGGCGGGCCCGATTTCGGCCGGAGCCGCTGGCGGGCAGTACCAAGCCGTCGCCGATGATCCGGCCGAGCGGATGACGCGGGCTGTGGGTTACCGAGGCGGTGACGAAGTAGTGGTCGGCGCAATCGAGCAGCGGTATCTCGCGAATGACTCTGCGGCGCAAGGCGTCCGCGTCCATATCATGCCAATCCTCATCGGCGAGCGAACCCTGGCGCAGGTCGCGAATGCCCGCGCTGCGGCGACGCAACAGCCGACCGAAGGGGCGGGTCTCCGGTACTTTCACCAATGCGGCGGAGGCATAGTGGACGAGCTGTTCCAACGGTGCACCCAAATGCGGTGATCCGAGACAGACGATCTGCCGCACCCGGCGCACCCACGGCAGGTCGGCCTGATCGGCGTCGTAGCAGGCGCCCCGCGCGATCAGGCCGCCCATGGAATGTCCGACGAGTGCGATCTGCTCTACCTGCACCGGCCAGTTCTCGACCAGCCGCTGCAGCATCCCGTTCAGCAGACGGGCGTTCTCCGAGATGTGCAGCCCGCTGTTGTATCGAACCATCAGCGCCGTGCAGTCGAGATCGGCTTCGAGCCGCTCTGCATAGCTGGGCCGCCCGCCGAGTCGCCAAGCGTGTTCGGTCTCCACCAAACCGTGCAGGAAAACCACGATGCGCGGGCGCGGGTTCGACACCACATCGCCGACCCACCCCGGCACGACCGGTTCCCCATTGATCCGAAATGTCATCGGCCCGGCCAGAATCGGCAGCTCATCCTCGAGACTGTCGCCGATCAAACCCTGCAATGCCGCCAGGAATCCGGCCCCGTAGACCGTGCGTGAGGGCACCGGGGCGCCGGGTACGTCCACGGTGCGCTCCGCCAGGGCTCCCGCAGCTGCCGCGGTTCCGCCGACCAGCCGATACACCCCATCGGTAATCGCATCGTGCACCACCTTGACCGGCTGCGCGGCTGGTCCCACACCTAGTCGCACCGCCGCGAACACGCGGTCCGAGATGGCTCGATGCATCGCGGCGATCCCCTCGATCGCACCACCCAGCTCATCGCCCGCCAATCGCGCGAGCGCTGGCATCTCCGCCTGTCGTTGCCGCTCGGGCTCACTCATTCATTCAGTGTACAACTGTTCACTGAGATTTTCGTGTCGAAGCGGCGGCCTAAGACGGTATGTGGCTGACTCCGACCGCCCTTTCGGTGAGACTGCCGAGGTAGAGGGTGCCGTCGTGTTCGACGACTCCGGTGACCATCGCATAGTCGGTGCCCTCGGCCTGTAGGTCGTGCACGACCTTGCCGTCGAAGTCGACGGCCATCACCCAGACGGTGCGCCGCGGTTTGGGCTGTACCCATTCCGGTAACGCCCAGACGATCCGGCGCAGGATTCCGGGCAGGGGAAGTAGACGGTCCAGCAATGGATTTCGTGGCGACGGCAGGGTGATCCATACCAGACCGTCGCTGCCGAGAGCCATATTGTCCGGGAAGCCGGGCAGGTTCTCGATCAGGCGGTCGTAGGTGCCAGCCTTCGGCCCGGTGAGCCAGTAGCGGGTCACCCGGTAGCCGCCGGTCTCCGCGACGAGCACGCTGGAGCCGTCGGGGGAGAGGACCACGCCATTGGCGAATTGCAGTCCGTCGATGAGGGTTTCGAGCTTGCCGGACGGATCGAGGCGGAACAGGCGGCCGGTGCCGGAATGCTCCAGCAGGTCGCCCATCCACTCGTCCAGCGGATAACGACGCGACGACGAGGAAAAGTAGATGGTGCCGTCCGCGGCGCGAACCACATTGCTGGCGAAGGGGAGTGGTTCGCCGTCGACCTCGTCCACGAGCACCTCGATCTCGCCCGCACTGTCCAGCCGCAGCAGTCCGCGATGGAAATCGCAGATCAGCAGTGACCCGTCGGCATCGGCATGCATACCGAGCGGACGGCCGCCGGTATTCGCCAGCAGGCTCACCGTGCCGTCCGCGGAATCGATGCTGTAGACCGAACCGTCATCGACTCCCGCAATGATTCGCCCCTCGGCGGTGCGCACCACATCCTCGGGCGCCGCACCGGGCAGTTCCCATCGCGTGATCTGGGGAAGTGGTGTGGCACTACGCATTTCGCGAGCCCGGGGTGGGGCAGGCGGTGGTGTCCAGCGCTGCGGCTGCATTGTCGATCCGGCGACCATAGCTCACCCTATCCCGGTGCCGACGACCAGCTGCTGAGAACCGGCCCTCAAATGCAACATATCCATACGTAGATATGCGCATCTATATATATATTGGCCGCACCTTGAAAACGAAATCCGTCCGGCTCCGCCGAACGCAGCACGGATCAGGGGGAGGGCTCCCTTCGAGTAACGAAAGGGGGACGAGTCGGAGTAGAGGGCAAGGAGATACGCGATACCAAGTCGTGTCGCAGGCATGGGGGGGAGAGGGAGGCCTGTGCTCGACACCGGATTTCGGGAGTGGGCGCTTCCCCGGCGCGTCAGCGGTGCAGGGCGGTCTCGTGCTGCAAACGCGACAGTTTCTGAGGATTGCGCACGGAGTGGATCCCGGTGATGAGGCCGTCGTCGATGCGCGCCGCTACGACGGAGTCGATCTCGCCGTCGAGCCGTAAGATCAGCGCCGGGTGGCCGTTGACAAAGGCAGGCTGGGCCGATCGCGTGGTGAGGTTGCCGAGTGCGGCGGAGAGGAGGTCGGCCACTGCATCGGCCCCGACGATCGGCACCAGCGCGGCCTGTGCGAGTCCGCCACCGTCGCCGAGGAAGACGACATCGGGCGCGAGAATGTCGAGCAGGCTCTGCAATTCGCCGGTTTCGACGGCTCGCTGGAATGCCGCGAGCGCGTCTCGGGTTTCGGCCGCGGAGACCACCTCGCGTGGTCGGCGCGCGGCGACGTGGGACCGAGCCCGGTAGGCGAGCTGGCGGACTGCGGCCAGGCTCTTGTCGACCGCTTCGGCGATCTCGTCGTACTCCAGATCGAATACTTCGCGCAGTACGAACACCGCTCGCTCGACGGGCGTGAGGGTCTCCAATACCAACAGCATCGCCATCGAGACGCTGTCGGCCAGCTCGATGTCCTCGGCGACATCGGGTGCGGTCAACAGTGGTTCGGGCAGCCAGGGTCCGACGTAGGACTCCTTGCGGCGTCCGAGTGTGCGTAGCCGGTCGAGTGACTGACGGGTGGTGATTCGGACGAGGTACGCGCGTTGGTCCTGCACGGTGTCGAGGTCGACGCCTGCCCAGCGCAGCCAGGTTTCCTGGAGGACGTCTTCGGCGTCGGCGGCCGAGCCGAGCATTTCGTAGGCGACGGTGAACAGCAGGTTGCGGTGCGCGACGAATGCTTTCGTCGCGGGGTCCGGACGGTCGCTGTTGCTGTCGCCGTGGTCGGCGGGCGTGGTCTGCGACATGCCGGGCATGGGCGGCTCCTGTTCGCTCTCGAGTGTGTCACCCATCAGACGTCCGATCCTGCTGTTTCATAACAGCGGGGCAGTGGTGGTGTGCGTCACATCGAAGCGCTGTTATGTGAATCGGGGTGCCGCCGTCTCATGGTCGTTCACATCAACACCGGAAGTTAGGACCGAAGTCATGGAACCCCGTTTCAACCTGAACGACAACGAGCTCGGCGCCAAGATCGGCAAGCGGTTCGCCAATACGAGCCTGGCGATCATGCAGTCGTCGCTGTCGAAGTCCACGGTGGAGCTGGTGGAGTTGCGCGCCAGCCAGATCAACGGCTGCGGTTACTGCGTCGACGCCCACACCAAAGAGCTGGCGGCCGCGGGCGAACCCGCGGTTCGGATCAACCTCGTTGCGGCATGGCGCGAGTCCACCGTGTTCAGCGAAGCCGAGCAGGCCGCGTTGACGCTCGCGGAGGAGGGTACCCGACTTGCCGACGCGAATCGCGGTGTGTCCGACGAGACCTGGGCGCAGGTGCGTAAGCACTACGACGACGACCAGGTCGCCGCACTGCTCTACCTGGTCGCCATGATCAACGCCTCCAACCGGCTCCTGGTGATTACGCAGACCAAGGGTGGTTCGTACGTGCCAGGCACGTTCGAGAGCGTGGCGAGCTGATCCGTGCGCGGATTCCGGCCCGGGTTTGTTCGGGCCGGAATCCGCGGATGGGGGAGCGCTCAGACCTGCAGCAGCGCCCCGGACGACGTCGCGTCGGGGATCGAGATCGGTTGCCGAGAAACGTATCTGATGGAACTGCGATCACCAGTGCACCTGAAAATACATCCAACTATGTAGATATGCGTATTGAACTATATAACTCCAACTATCACCTCACCTAATCCGAACAACATCAAAAGACAGCACAGACCAGGGGGTCTCTAGTCGCTGGGCCTGCCGATAATGCTTCGGCGGGCCCAGCGAGTAGTCCTAGGGATTGACCGAGAAGACGTGCCAGAGCACAGCAAGCGTGGCCAGCGTGAAAAACGGTGACAGAATCCAGGTTTCGACCTTGTTTCCGGTCCGTTCGATCACCGGCACGCAGGTACGCAGCGGGAACGGCCAGAACAGTCGGCATCCCTTATCGGTGAGGCAATCACCGGCGAGGTGGGCCAGTGCCCCGAGTCCGACAGCGAACGGCAACCACGCCGGTTTATCGGTGATCCAGTGATCCATCGCGAACGTCCCTGCCGCGGCGAGGATTATGACCGTGCCCCACGACTCGATGCCCTCGCCGGAGGGGCAAAGATGCAGTGCCCGCACCGCCAGCGCGAGCAGGAAGAACACCAAACCGAGTGTGAAATATCTTCCGAGCCAATGCTCGCCCGCCCAGGTCCCGTAGGCGACGGCGATCACGAAGGCGAACGAGTGGGTTGCGTGCCGATGGCCACCGGAGATCCAGGAAATCAAGCGGCACAGGTGGTAGGAGATGGGGCCGAGCACATGCGCGATAGTGCCGTTCGGATGGTCCGCATCGGGCAGCAGCGCGGCCCCCGCCGTCAAGAAGGTACCGAGCAGTACCTCGACGGCACCGAGATGCGTGTCGCCAGTTGGCAATACCGGATAGACCAACGCCGAGATGGGCAGCGTAGCCGCTGCCACCGACCAGGCGAAAGCGCCACTGGTCGCATGTGAATGTCCTAGCACTACATGAAGGTTAGTTGACCACAACCCATTTCAAACAAACGAGACTAACCAGCCGGTGAAAACGTATCGGGGGGAGGGGATTTCACCGAAAGTGGCCAGACGCGATCGGTGTGCCCATTGTGCATGGAACAGCCGGCGAACGGTCCGTTGGGGTCGAACAGCACGTTCATATGACTGTCGGCATGGTCCAGAAACCATAGCGACAGACCCAATTCGGCGTTGAGCCGATAGAGTTCCCAGGATTGCCAGAGCGCCTCGAGCCGCGCCACGGCCTCGGTGTGCCGCCACCATTCCGGGCACCAGGCCAGGCCGTTGTCGGCCACTTTGCGCCGATAGACTTGGGCCAGGTAGTTCTCGACGAACTCCACGACCGATCCATAGACCTGTGTCCGCTGCTCTTTCATGGCGCCCCCGAGGACAGTGGCATTCCAAACAGCTTCGAGAGTAGTCACGAAATCTGCTGAGGTCCTTTGGGAAACCTTTGAAATAGCTATGCGGACCGCCGCGAACGCGGATTCACAATGCGATCGAGTGCGTGCAGATCGGATTCCAGTGCGTAGAACACGCGCAGTGCGCCGACGAATGCGAAAAGGCTGACCACGCACAGGATCACAATCGGACCGATTACCGTCTGCTGCTGTGCCGCATCCAGGTAGACCAGACCGCCCGCCACTCCGATGAGGGGTACGGAGGCAGCGATGCCGAGATAGATCCGGCTGCGTCGGGCGAGCCGCCGTAATCGGATGGCGTCTTCGGGGGAGGTCTGTGCGGTGCCGAGTAAACCAGGGTAGTACCAGCGCAGTACGAAGAAGGTGACGGGGAAGTAGGAGTACACCACCGCGACCGCGGCCGCGACCAGATGGGATGCGATGAGGTTGATGGAGAATCCGGTGGACAGGTCGGCGGTGTAATGCAGCTGGGTCAGGAAGATCACCAGCGACAGCGCCCACCCGGCGAAGCCGACCACCGCGATGCGGTCGCCACATGCGAGTGTGTCGGCGCGCGCCTGTGCGAGGGTCTGTTCGTCGTAATGCTTGCCGCGCCGCAGTCCGTCGGGAACCAGGAACACCAGACGGCACCAATACAGCAGCGCGAGGATGCCGAGCGGGTAGCCGATCGCGCCGAGCAGCGTCGCGAGGCGCTGGAGTTGGACGCTCGCCTCGGCGGTGAGTTGCGCGTCGAGCAGGCGGGTGTTGTGCGCGGAAAGATAGAGCACGCCGAGGAATTGCCCCAGCATGCTGGCCAGTGTCACGATCGGCATCGGCCGCATCCGCAGTTTGGCGCGGATACTGCGCGCCGGTGGGTCGACGAGATCGCGGGCGGTGCGGTCCAGGGTGAGATCGAGCTGACTGGCGAGTTCGGCGCCGGTGGCGAAGCGGTCGGCGGGATCGGGGGACAGGCAGGCGAGCAGGGCATGCTGGAGTACCGGTGGGCAGTCCGGCGGGATATCGGCGGCGAAGCGGTCGGGAACCGGCTGGCGACGCAGTTCGATCATCCGTTCCAGTGAGGTATCCGATTCGCCCGCACTGCGTTCGTCGTCGAAGGGGAGTCGGCCGGTGAGCAGTTCCCACAGCACGACCGCGAGTGCGTACAGGTCGCTGCGCGTTTCGAGGTCGGCGGCGGTGGTGGACATGGTCGGATGGCAGGCCTCGAGCTGCTCGGGGGACATGTAGGCCAGTGAGCCGCCGAAGTAGGCGGCGGGACTGGCGCCGGGGATGTGGCGGCTGAAGCTGATATTGAAGTCGGCGAGTTTGGGTTGCCCGTCGACCGTGAGCAGTACGTTGGCGGGTTTGATATCGCGGTGCAGCACCCCGGCGTGGTTGGCGTAGTCCAATGCGGAGGCGAGTCGACTGCCCAGCCACGCAACGGTTTCCGGCCAGCTCAGCCGTGCGACCTCGGTGCGGGTGGCGGATGGTTGTGGTTCCAACACCCCGCCGCTGGCGGCCGCCTGGTCGACGGCGTCGAGCAGTAGTCGACCGGTCTTGCCTTCGACGCCGGTGCGGCGCAGCAGCCGCAGTACGCCGAGCAGGGTGCCGCCCGGCACGTACTGCATGTACATCAATTTCAAGTGCTGGTCGGCGATCTGGCGTTGATCGAAGACCCGCACGATGTTTTCGTGATCGAGCCGGGCCAGCGTCTGGCCCTCACTGCCGCGGTCGTGGGAAATCTTGACCGCGACGAGCCGCTGCATCGAGCGCTGCCGGGCCAGGAACACCCGGCCGAACGCGCCCTGGCCGAGCAGGATCAACATATCGAAATCGTCCACGGTCGCACCGGGTTTGATGGAGTCGAGCGTCGCGAGCGCGGCCGGATCGGTCAGGACAGTGGTGCGGAAGTGATCGCCGTCGAGGCGGTCGGCGATCCGCGCCATCTGCTGCGAATATCGCTGCTCGTATTCGGTGAGATCCAGATCCCGATCGAACTGGCGGCGTGCGGTGATCTCCTCGTAGATCAGGTCCGGAGGCAGTGGGGCGGTGTGGAGTTCGGGAAATTCGGTCAGGTACTCGTCGAGGCGCTTTTCGGATTTCTTGCGGATCGACCGGTGATGCAGATCCACTTTGATCAACTCGATGAGCGCCGAGCGCCGCAGTGCGGTTTCGGTGGGCAGATGCGGGGTCAGCTCGGGTGGTTCGCCCGCGGCCTCCCACTCACCCGCGAAATCGGCGACCGCCCTGGCCAATACGGCCTGAGCAGCCATCGCGCGATCCCCACCGTGCTCCGGTGGTACCGCGCCGAGCTGGAAGTTCATCGTCGGCTCACTCGATCAAAGTTTGGTGTCCCGGACAGAACCGAGAATATTCGATTATCGTCGTCGGCTGCTGATCTTCGCCACCTGTGGGGCTGGCCGGATCGGTGGGTTCGTAGTTGAGTTGGGGTACGCGTAGCTCGACGAGCAGGAGAAGACATGACCACGCTGTCGGATCGACCCAACACCGCCTTGATAGTGATCGACGTGCAGAACGGTGTTGTGGCCGAGGCATTTCAGCGAGACGCCGTCGTGGCGAATATCGGCACGCTCGTCGAGAAGGCCCGCGAGGACGGTGTTCCGATCATCTGGGTGCAGCACTCGAGCGAGGAGCTCGTGCCGGGGACCGCGGCGTGGGAATATGTTCCGGAGTTGGTGCGTGCGGAGTCGGAATCGCTGGTACACAAGGAGTTCGGCGATTCGTTCGAGGACACCGAGCTGGCGGAGATACTGGCGAAGGCGGAGGTCGGACATCTCGTTGTGACCGGTGCGGAGAGCGATGCGTGCATCCGATCCACCATCCATGGTGCTTTCGTCCGCGGCTACGACGTGACGCTGGTCAGCGACGGGCATACGACATTCGACAAGAGCCGATGGGGTGCCCCGTTGCCGGATCAGGTGATCGACCACACGAATCTGTACTGGCGGTATCAGACGGCGCCGTCGCGCACAGCGGTTGTCGTGGCGACGAAGGAAGTGACCTTCGGATGAAGGCACCCCCGCGAACTATGGGAGTTCGCGGGGGTGCCGGACGAGGACGACCGTCCTTATCGGTCGGTCATTCCTCCTTCATCACACCAGGTCGAACCGGTCCAGGTTCGACACCTTGACCCACGCGGCGATGAAGTCGTTGACGAACTTCTCCTTCGAGTCGTCGGTCGCGTAGACCTCGGCGAGAGCGCGCAGCTGCGAGTTCGACCCGAAGACCAGGTCGGCGCGGCTGCCGGTCCACTTGACCGCACCGGTGGCGCGGTCCTTGCCCTCGTAGGTTCCGTCATCGGCGGCCGACGGCTCCCACTTCGTCCCCAAATCGAGCAGGTTCACGAAGAAGTCGTTGCTCAACGATCCCGGGTTCGCGGTGAAGACGCCGAGCTGCGACTGCTTGTGGTTCGCGCCGAGTACGCGCAGACCACCGATGAGGACGGTCAGCTCGGGAGCGCTGAGGGTCAGCAGATTCGCTCGGTCGATCAGCAGGTACTCGGCGGGGACCCGGTTGCCCTTGCCGAGGTAGTTGCGGAATCCGTCCGCGCTGGGTTCGAGCGCGGAGAAGGACTCCACATCGGTCTGCTCCTGGGTGGTGTCGGTGCGACCCGGGGTGAACGGCACCTCGACGTCGTAGCCCGCGACCTTGGCTGCCTGCTCGACCGCCGCGGCGCCACCGAGGACGACGAGGTCGGCGAAGGACACCCGGGTGTTCCCGGTCTGGGCGGAGTTGAAGGACTCCTGGATGCCCTCGAGCACGCGCACCACCTGGGCGAGCTCGTCGGGCTCGTTGACCTCCCAGCCAGCCTGCGGCTGCAGGCGGATGCGGCCGCCGTTGGCGCCGCCGCGCTTGTCACTGCCGCGGAACGATGCCGCGGCCGCCCACGTGGTCGAAACGAGCTGTGCGACAGTCAGACCCGAGGCCAGGATCTGGCTCTTGAGTGCGGCGATATCGGCTGCCCCGACGAGTTCGTAGTCAGCGGCCGGGATGGGGTCCTGCCACAGCAGCGTCTCTTCCGGCACCTCCGGCCCGAGGTAGAGGACCTTCGGGCCCATATCGCGGTGGGTCAGCTTGTACCAGGCCTTGCCGAACTCCGCGGTGAGCTCCTCCGGGTGCTCGAGCCAGCGACGGGTGATCTGCTCGTAGATCGGGTCGAGCCGCATCGAGAGGTCCGTCGTCAGCATGACCGGGGTGTGGGACTTCGACGGGTCGTGGGCATCGACCACGGTGCCCGTGCCCGCGCCGTCCTTGGGGATCCACTGGTTCGCACCTGCGGGGCTCTTGGTCAGCTCCCACTCGTACCCGTACAGGGTTTCGAGGAAGCTGTTGTCCCACTTGGTCGGGGTCGGCGTCCAGGTGCCCTCCAGGCCGGAGGTGATCGCGTCCTTGCCGACACCGGTGCCGAAGGCGCTCTTCCAACCCAGGCCCTGCTCCTCGAGTGGTGCGGCCTCGGGCTCGGGACCGACGAGCCCGGCATCACCGGCGCCGTGGGTCTTGCCGAAGGTGTGGCCACCCACGATCAGCGCCGCCGTCTCGATATCGTTCATGGCCATGCGGCGGAACGTCTCGCGGATGTCGACGGCCGCGGCGAGTGGATCCGGATTGCCGTTGGGGCCTTCCGGATTCACATAGATCAGACCCATTTGCACTGCGGCCAACGGGTTTTCCAGATCCCGGGTGCCGGTGTAGCGCTCGTCGCCGAGCCAGGTCCGCTCCGGACCCCAGTACACGTCCTCCTCGGGCTCCCACTGGTCGACCCGGCCGCCACCGAAACCGAAGGTCGGGAAGCCCATATCCTCGAGCGCGACATTGCCCGCGTAGACCATGAGGTCGGCCCAGGAGAGCTTCTTGCCGTACTTCTTCTTGACCGGCCACAGCAGGCGTCGGGCCTTGTCGAGGTTTCCGTTGTCGGGCCAGCTGTTGAGCGGGGCGAAGCGCTGCATACCGGCACCGGCTCCGCCGCGGCCGTCGCTGATCCGGTAGGTGCCCGCGGCATGCCACGCCATCCGGATGAAGAACGGTCCGTAGTGACCGAAGTCGGCGGGCCACCAGTCCTGCGAGGTGGTCATGACCTCGATGATGTCCTGCTTCACCGCAGCCAGATCGAGGGTTTCGAATTCCGCGGCGTAGTCGAAGTCCGCGTCCATCGGGTTGGCCACGGCCGGATTCTTCTGCAGGATCGAAAGGTTGAGCTGGTTCGGCCACCATTCGCGGTTGCTGCTTCCGCCTTCGGCTGGGGACGTGAGGCGACCGGACGTAACGGGGCAACCACCGGCGGCGGGTTCCGTGTTGGCCTCTCCGATGGGCGGATGTTCCTCAGGCACGGCAATTCCTTTCGGGGGAGTGAGTGAATCGGGCTGTGATCACTGGTGTGATCCGGACATTTGCGCTGCCGAGCAGTCGGGGCACAGGCCCCAATAGATGACCTCGGCCTCATCGAGTACGAATCCGTTGTCGTGTGATGCGGTCAGGCAGGGCGCCTCGCCGACGGCGCAATCGACATCGGCGATGACGCCGCACGAGCGGCACACCACATGGTGATGGTTATCGCCGACTCGCGTTTCGTAGCGCGCGACGGATCCCATTGGCTGGATGCGCCGTAGCAGACCGGCGGTCGTCAATGCGCGCAACACGTCGTATACCGCCTGATGGGATACCGCGCCGAGCGTCGCGCGCACATGACCGAGGATCGAGTCCGTATCGGAGTGCGGATGCTCGTGCACGGCCGTCAGCACGGCAATCCGCGGCGCCGTCACGCGCAGCGACACCCCGCGCAACATACGCTCGAATTCCGAATTCGTGGACACGTTCAAGAGTATGACTGATTCAAGTCTCCACGGGGAGGGTTTTCCGAAATCTCGAGGCGATCCCACAATCCGCGCTGGTCTCCAGGCCTGTCCCATCTGATGCCCCCACAATCCGCTGCCGGTCCGAGGTCGTGGTTATTGGGAGGGGAGCGGCGGATGAACTGTGAGCGGCGATCGTCACGGCGTTTACCCGACATAATGTTGATTATCGGCGTTACAACGGAGGCGCTGGGAGTGGGCGGCTCGTGTTGTATAACGTTGACAGGTACGGGATTTCGGGCTTCGCCTGCTGTGCGGCTGGCTGGCTACCGGGTGATCTGCGCACGGAACCATGTGCTGTGGAGGCACGGTGTCCCCTTGACGTCCGATTCTGTTGATGTAAATATTCCGGTTGATCCCCGATTTTGATGGAAAACATTTGATCTGCTTGAAGTCTCGGATCTGGGCCGTTTGGGTTCGACTCCCTTGAGCGGCCCAACAGCCCCGTTAAATCGTCACTGTGACGATTTAACGGGGCTGTTGGACCCCCCTGGCGGGTTGGATTGGTTTCTGGTTATGAGGCCAGTGGTTGATGATTGGATCTGTCTTGCGGGTCCAGTTGGCGGCAGGCTGGGGTGATGTTGGTTCGGCGGCTGGTGGCGCTTTATGTCGGGTTGTGGTTGTACGGGTTTTCGATGGCGGTGATGATTCGGGCCGGGCTCGGGTTGGATCCATGGGATGTGTTTCATCAAGGGGTGGCCGCGCATGTGCCGATCAGTTTCGGGGCGGTGACGGCGCTGACCGGAGTCGCGGTGTTGTTGGCGTGGATTCCGTTGCGGCAGTGGCCGGGTCTCGGCACGGTGAGCAATGTCGTGGTGATCGGTGTTTCGGTTGATGTCGGGTTGTGGATGTTGCCGGACTGGGATGTGCTGGCAGTGCGGGTAGGTGCGATGGGTGCCGCGGTGGTTTTGAATGCGGTGGCTACGGTGCTGTATATCGGCGCGGGTATGGGTCCTGGGCCGCGAGATGGACTGATGACTGGTCTGGTACGCCGGACTGGATGGTCGGTGCGATTGGTGCGCACCGGGATCGAAGTGTCGGTCTTGACGACCGGCTGGCTATTGGGCGGTAGCGTCGGCATCGGCACGGTGGTCTACGCGTTCGGAATCGGTCCGCTGATTCAGGTTTTGATCCCATTCGCGAATCGGTATCTGCCGGGATTTCAGGCGGATCGGAAGGCTGAGCCCGATGTTGTCCCGGTGGTGCCTTGATCGCGGCCGAATCGAAATCGCTGCCGCTTCGGCTCAGCCGCCAATGTTCGAATTGTCCTGGGTTGTAAGAAGATACCGCCGAACCACTCCCCTTCTCCCCTCCCCGCCCACCCCGCTCTAAATCGTCACTGTGACGAATAATGCCATCGCCCGATGGCCGAAAATGTTGATTTCCTGGCCGCAGTGCTCTCTCGGCAACTGTGTCACCGTTCATACAGTTGTCGACATGACTAGCACTCCGTCCGTGCTCATCGTCGGCGCCGGATTCGGCGGCCTCGCGGCCGCGCTGGAGCTCAAGCGCCGCGGCCACGACGCGTTCACCATCATCGACAAGGCCGACGGGCTCGGTGGGGTCTGGCGGGACAATACGTATCCGGGGGCCGCCTGCGACGCACCGTCGGATCTGTACTCGTTCTCCTTCGCCCCCAATACGCACTGGCCGAAGCGTTTTGCCGAACAGCCCGACATCCTCGCCTACATGCACGATGTCGCACGCCGCTACGACCTCGACAAGCACATGCGTTTCGGTGTCGAGGTCGACTCGGCGGACTTCGATGCCGACCGTGGCATCTGGCAGGTGCGCACGACCGCGGGTGAGCTGCTCGAGGCGGATGTCTTCGTGCCCGCGGTGGGTCAGCTGTCGCGTCCGGTGTGGCCGAATATTGCGGGCATGGATTCGTTCACCGGCGATGCGTTCCATTCGGCGCGTTGGGATCACGATGTCGAGCTGTCCGGCAAGCGGGTCGCGATCATCGGCACCGGTGCGAGCGCGATCCAGATCATTCCGGCGATTCAGCCGAAGGTCGGGCAGTTGACGGTGTTCCAGCGGTCGGCGCCGTGGATCATTCCGAAGATCGAAAGCTATTACGTGCCACCGAAACTCAATGCGCTGGACAAGCTGTCGATCGTGACGAAGTTCCCGCTGATCCAGCGCGCGGAGCGGTTCGGCTGGTATTCGTTCTACGAGTTGGTGACCTCGGGGCTGGAGGGCAACGGCCGCATCGCCGATGTGATCTCCGGGTGGGCGGATCGGCATCGGGCCTCGCAGATCTCCGATCCCGAACTGCTGGCCAAGATGACCCCGGATTACGAGGCGGGCTGTAAGCGCGGGCTGATGGCGAGCAACTACTACCCGGCGGTGGCGCAGCCGAATGTGCACGTGCAGACCTCGCATATCGCCGAGATCACGGCGACCGGTGTGCGCACCGAGGACGGCACGCTGTACGAGGTCGATGTGATCGTGTACTGCACCGGATTCAAGGCCACGGAGTTCTTGGCGCCCATGACGATTCGCGGGATCGGTGGTAAGGAGCTGCGCGAGGTGTGGTCGGGCGGTGCACGCGCCTACAAGGGCCTCACCGTGCCGCATTTCCCGAATATGTTCATCATGTACGGGCCGAATACCAACCTCGGTGCGGGGTCGATCATCTACATGCATGAGCGGCAGGCGCGTTATCTGCGCCAAGCGGTCGAACATCTGCGCGAGGTCGGGGGCTATCTGTCGGTGAAGCCGGAGGTGGAGGCGCGGTTCGACGAGGAGATCCAGGGGCGGCTCGAACATACGGTGTGGACCAAGTGCACCAGCTGGTATCGGGAGGCCAGCGGCCGGGTGACGGCGAACTGGCCGGGCCGGATGAGTGAATACGACAAGCGGACGCATTTCGATGTCGGCGACTACGAGTTCGTTCGCACCGGAAGGTAAGCCCATGACGCACTATGACGTGCTGGTGATCGGTTCCGGTTTCGGTGGCAGTGTCAGCGCGCTGCGGTTGACCGAGAAGGGCTATCGGGTCGGTGTCCTGGAGACGGGGCGGCGCTTCGCCGATGACGAATTCGCCGAGAACTCCTGGCATCTGCGCGAGTACCTGTGGGCGCCGAAATTGGGGTGCTTCGGTATTCAGCGGATGACGCTGCTGAACGACACCTTCATCATGAGCGGTTCCGGTGTCGGTGGCGGTTCGCTGGTGTACGCGAACACGCTGTACGAGGCGCCGGATACCTTCTACGGCGATAAGCAGTGGGCGCATATCACCGATTGGAAGTCCGAGCTGGCACCGCATTACGACCAGGCCAAGCGCATGCTGGGGGTGACGACCAATCCGGCGACCACACCGTCGGATCGGGTGCTGCGGGAGGTCGCCGAGGATATGGGTATCGGCGATACCTACCGTCGTACGCCGGTCGGGGTGTTGTTCGCGGATAAGGACACTCGGCCCGGAGCCGCGGTGGCGGATCCGTTCTTCGGTGGTATCGGACCTGAGCGGCGCTCGTGTACGCATTGTGGTGAGTGCATGACCGGGTGTCGGCATGGCGCGAAGAACACCTTGGTGAAGAACTATCTGTATCTGGCGGAGCAGGCGGGCGCGACCGTGCATCCGTTGACGACCGCGGTGTCGGTGCGGCCACTGTCCGGTGGCGGGTATGCGGTCGATACCGTGCGCACCGGGCGCTGGGTTCGCAAGGCGAAGCAGACCTTCACCGCAGATCAGGTGGTGTTCTCCGCGGCCGCGCTCGGCACCCAGCAGCTGCTGCACAATCTGCGGGATCGCGGTGTGCTGCCGAATATTTCGCTGCGCCTGGGCCATCTGGCGCGAACGAATTCCGAGGCGGTACTGGCGGCGCGAACACGAGACAAGGATTCGGATTTCACCAAGGGTGTCGCTATCACCTCCTCGATCCATCCCAACGCCTACACCCATGTGGAGCCGGTGCGTTACGGCAAGGGCAGTAACTTCATGGGTCTGTTGACGACGGTGCTGGTCGATGGGCAGGAGGGTAAGCGGCGCTGGGTGCTCGGTCTGCGGGAGATGGTGCGGTATCGGCGGGATCTGCTGCGCATGCACAATCCGGCGCACTGGTCCGAGCGGATGATCGGGCTGCTGGTCATGCAGAACGTCGACAATTCGATCATCACCTACAACAAGCGTGGTCTGTTCGGTAAGCGGATGACCACCAAACCCGGTGCGGGACAAGCGCCTCCGGCGTGGATTCCGGAGGGCAACGAGGTCACCCGGCGGGTGGCCGAGAAGATCAACGGCATTGCGCAGGGCTCGTGGACCGAGATGGCCAATATCCCGATCACCGGCCACTTCATCGGTGGCTGCGCGATCGGCGACTCCCCCGATACCGGTGTGGTCGACCCGTATCAGCGGCTCTACGGCTACGAGGGCCTGCACATCGTGGACGGTTCGACGATTTCGGCGAATCTCGGGGTGAACCCGTCGCTGACCATTACCGCGCAGGCCGAGCGCGCGATGTCGTTGTGGCCGAACAAGGGTGAACAGGATCAGCGTCCGCCGTTGGGTGCGCCGTATCGGCGGATCGATGCGATCGTGCCGAAGAATCCGGTGGTGCCGGAGTCGGCGCCGGGCGCGCTTCGGTTGCCGATTACTCCGGTCTGACGCCTTTGGGTTCGCGTTGGCGCATGAATCCGAAGAGATAGCCCGCGATGCGGCGCATCTGGATTTCTTCGGTGCCCTCGGTGATGCGGTAGCGGCGGTGGTGGCGGTAGATGTGTTCGAACGGGGTGTGGCGGGAGTAGCCGAGGCCGCCGTGGATCTGCATGGCGCGGTCGGCGGCTTCGCAGCACAGCCGGTTGGCCCAGTAGTTGCACATGGAGACTTGTTCGGAGACGGCGAAGGTGCCGTAGCGATCCATGGACCAGGCGGTTTTGTGGATGAGGGCGCGCAGCATTTCGCATTGGGTGTGCAGTTCGTTGCGCAGGTCGGTGTGCAGCAGGCTGCGGTGTTCGGGTGTTGACGGCAGGCGGTTGACCAGCCAGCGCAGGGCCAGGGTGAATACGGGGCGGTCACCGCGCAGGGTGCGCACGCCGGTGATGAGTTCGGTGAGCAGCTGTTCGGCCGGATTTCCGGTCGGCGCGCCGGGCAACTCGGGTGGGGCGAGTTGCGGGTCGATGGTGTGCGGGGTGGCCATGGCCGCACCGACCTGTTCGGCTACCCGGTCGCCGATTGCTTCGGCGTGTACCAGTCGTAAGACCTTGCGTGGCACGGTCTCTCCGTCGATGCGTTCGGACACCAGAAACGGTGCGTCGGTGTATCCGGCGTCGGTGCAGACCGCGACCACCGGCGGTACCGGTACGCCGTGCGCGCGGGCCAGTTCGCGCACCGCGGCCTCGACGGTGACCGGTGCCAGTTCGATCGCGTTCGGCACGAAGGTGGCGACCAAACGCAGGGTGTGAGTGCTTGTTTCGGCATCGAATGCGACGTTGGTTCGACGGGCGCCGGTCGATAACCCGCTGATATTCGAAACCTGCACCGGTTGGCCGAATTCCGTGCGCAGGAAGCGGGCGAGCCCCGCCGCCGGATCCGAGGTCACGCGTCCTCCCAAGCGTCGTATCCGGGTTTGGCGATCCGCAGATCCGCCCGTGCGACCTCGACCAGGGCCTGCCGGAGCGCCGCATCGTCGCCGTCGGGTACCGCTGCCAGCAGATCCCGCTCCTGTTGCGCGCCGTCGTCACCGAGTTCGAGCTCCCGTTGCACGATCCGCGCGATATTGGCGCCGACTCGCGCCTGGTGCCGCAATGCCGGATCGAGGGCGGGCAGCAGTGTGTCTTCGAGGAGTTCGGCGAGTGCTGCCAGCAGCTCGGCGGCCGAGGGTCGATATTGCATCGTTACGAAATCCGTTCGTGCATAACAACTTCCGAAGTCTCGATCGAGGCCGTCCGCCCGCCACGTACCGGGCTGAAGCCGGGTCCGGCGGCGTGGAGGAAGACTATCGCTGTTTCTTCCGCCGTGTCACCGATGCGTGTGCGTGGACAGGTTGTCATTCGCTGATGCCAGGGCTTGCAGGAACTCGTGCATGCCCGCCAGCGTGTGCGCGGGCATCATGATGTCGCAGTAGGGCAGGGCCGCTGCCATCGCACCGGTGGTCGGCTGGAATCGGGAGTCGCCCGCACGGGGATTGAGCCAGATCACGCGCCAGGCCCGGCGTCGGATCCGGGCCATCGCCCGGGCGAGGACATCGGGGGTGTCGCTGTCCCAGCCGTCCGATGCGATGACGACGACGGCGCCGCGCACCGCGTTGCCGGACGGATTCGCGAGCAGCGTGCCGAGGCACTGTCCGATATGTGTGCCGCCGTAGCGGTCGACCACCTTGTCGTTGGCCCTGGCCACCGCGACCTCCGGGGAACGGTGCGCCAACACCGAGGTCAGCCTGGTCAGCGAGGTGGAGAAGGCGAACACCTCGGGGCGATCGGGTGTGCGGTGCTGCATCGCGGCTCGCATCAGGTGTAGGTAGATCGTCGAATACGGTCGCATGGAGCGGCTGACGTCGCAGATCATGACGATTCGGCGTGGGCGGCGACGGGGACGGGTGCGGACCAGGACCGCAGACTCCCAGCCGGTGCGGCGGGAGTTGTGCATCGTCGCCCGGAAGTCGATCCGCTTGCCGTGTGGATGGTTTTCATACCGCCTGCTGCGGCGCCGCGGCCAGTGCGCCGACGCCTGCTCGAGCCAGGCACCGACCGTGCGCAGATCGTCCGGGTCGAAGTGGTCGAACGGTTCCTGTGCTCGTGCCGCGAATCTGCTCGGCAGTACGTCGGGCAGCGTCACATCCGTGTCGGTCGATCGGTCGGCGCCGGTCGCTGATTGCAGTGTCGCCCAAGGGACTGCACCGCCTTGCCGACTCTGTCCCCGACCGCTCGTACCCGGCGCCGACATGTGTTCGGTCGGCAATCCGTGTGTTCGGCTCGGCGGGTCCACACCCAGCACCGCGTCGGCGAATACCGTGGCGAAGACCGCGTCGAAGGCGGCGAGATCCTGCATGCGATCGACGAGTGTGAGTCGCGCGGCCCAGTAGAGTTCGGTGCGCGACCACGGCGGCATGCGGCGCAAGGCCTGTACGAACAGCGCGGGCCCGCTCGGTGCGACCGCGACGCCGCCACTGCGCAGCCGGGCGACCACGGCGACGGCGAATGCGGCCAGATCGACCCCGCGCAGCATGACTGCGCGTGTCATCGCTTCCCGCGTATCTGTCTGCGTACCAGGATGATTGCGAGCACGGCCGCGAGTCCGAGCGCGATCGCGGGCGCATATTTCTTGAGCATCGTGGGCCCGACGAGATCGACGAGGTCCAGTGGTGCCGGTTCGGGTTGTGTGACCGGCTGCGGCCGCGTCTCTGCGCTGTCCGGTCCGACTACCGCGGCGGCCGAATCGCTCGCCGCGAGTTTCGCTTCGAGGGATGTCACGAATTGACCGAGGAGTTTCTCGGATACCTGCTGCAGCACCCCGCTGCCGAGTTGGGCGAGCTTGCCGACGATCTTGAGGTCGGTGTCCACGGTGACGCGGGTCTTGCCGCCGTCTTCGCGCAGTTGTGTGGTGATGGTCGCCGCCGCGTTTCCGGATCCGCGTGAATCGCGGCCGGTGCCGTTGATGACGGCGCGATGGTCGTGTTCGTCGCGCTCGACGAAATTCGCTTTCCCGGTGAATTCGCTGGTCACCGGGCCGACTTTGACCTTCAGTTTGCCGAGGAACTCCTCGCCCTGCCAGCCGACCATTTGGGCGCCGGGCATGAGCGGGACCACTTGTTCGAGGTCGGTCAGCACCTGCCATGCCTGCTCGACGGGTGCGTTGACGGTGAATTCGTTGGCGATCTTCATCGCGGTGTCCCTCTCATCCGGTGGCCAGGCTTCGGGTGTATTCGACGAATGCCGTGTGGACGGTGGCGCGGTCGTCGGGTGTCTTCGCCAGTGCGCTGAGCGCGGCGACCGCCTCCGGTGCGGTGAGATCGGCGACGTCGAGTGTTGCCAGCGCGGCGATCCAGTCGATGGTTTCGGCCACGCCGGGCGGCTTGTCGAGGTCGAGTTCGCGGGCGCGGCCCACGAATCCGGTGGCGTGTTCGATCAGCGCGTCGGTTGCCCCGGGCACGGTGCGTCGCACGATCGCCACCGCGCGAGTCGGCTCCGGGTAGTCGATCCAGTGGTAGAGGCAGCGCCGCCGCAGCGCATCGTGCAGGTCGCGACTGCGGTTGGAGGTCAGCACCGCCAGTGGCGGGTGTTCGGCGACGAAGGTCCCGAGTTCGGGAACGGTCACCGTGGCCTCACCGAGGAATTCGAGTAGCAGCGCTTCGAATTCGTCATCGGCACGGTCGATTTCGTCGATCAACAGCACCGGGGGCGTCGGACCGCGATATCGGGCACAGCGCAGGATCGGGCGGTCGACCAGGAATGCCTCGGTGAACAGGTCGGCTTCGGTGAGGTCGGCGCCGCGCGCCTCGGCGAGCCGGATGCTGAGCAGTTGACGCTGGTAGTTCCAGTCGTACAGTGCTTCGCTCACGGTGAGTCCCTCGTAGCACTGCAGGCGGATCAATGGTGCTCCGAGCACGGTGGCCAGGGTCTTGGCCGCCGTCGTCTTGCCGACTCCCGGTTCGCCTTCCAGCAGCAGCGGCCGACCCAACGTGGTGGCCAGATAGAAGGCGGCGGCGGTTCCGGTGTCGAGCAGGTAGTCGTCGGCGTCGAATCGCCGGACCACGTCCTCGATATCGTCGAACGGCGACATCATGGCGATGTGGCGGCGCGCAGGCGCTCGTAGTCGTCCCAGGTGTCCACATCCAAGGGCATCGGCGCGTCGACGTCGAGTGCAGACACCGGGACGCGCCCGGACTCGATGATCTTCCACACGGCTTTGTCGCCGTGCAATCGGGCCAACTCCCCGAATACGCGGCGATTCAGCCAGAATGGATGCCCGACACCGTCGCGGTAGCGACAGACCGTTATCGCCGTGGACGTTGCCTCGGCGACCAGTCGCTCGACGGTCGCCGCCGACACACCCGGTTGATCCCCGAGCATCAGCACCATTCCGGCAGCATCGGGGTGTACCACGTTCAGGGCCGAACGCAACGACGACGAACAGCCCGAACCGAAGTCCTCTGCCATGACCACCTGCAGCCCGGCGAGATCGAGTTGCTGCCGGATCGCCGCGGCCGCGCCGCCGAGGGTGACGATGATCTGGTCGAAAGCACAGGAACGCACCACCTCGAGGGTGGCGCCGAGAACCGTCGTATTCCGGTACGGCAGTAGCTGTTTCGCAGTGCCGAGGCGCCGTGAGGCTCCCGCGGCGAGTACGACTCCGGTGACGGACCCGATTGTCATGAGCCCGTCTTCGCGAAGGAGGTGCGGCAGCCGGAGCTGCAGAACCAGTGCTCGACATCGCCGATGGTGAGATGCGGTGTGTCCGGTCCGACCGTCACGGTCATGCCGCACACCGGATCGAGCGCCTCGACCGCGACAGCCACCGTGCGGGGTGTCACGGCCAAACCGTCTTTGCGGATCGCCTGGATTACTTGCGCGACAATCGAGACGGCGATTTCCGCGGAGGTCTTGGCGCCGATCGGCAAACCCACCGGGGTGCGCACCCGCGCTCGCTCGGCGTCGGTCAATTCGAGTTCGTCGAGAATCGATGCCCCCCGAACCCTGCTGGCCACCAACCCGACATAGCCCAGACCCGCATCGAGCGCGGCACGGATCAGCTCGGCTTCGGGGCCACCGTGACTGGCGATCACCATCGCCGTCGTATCGGCCAGCGACTCCGGCGAGTCGGCTCCGGCGACACTGCGCTGCACCCCGAATCCGACCAGTTCGCACATCTCGGCCAGGGCGTCGGCGATGGGTGTCGCGCCGCAGATGCGCACCAACGGCGCCGGGATCTGCGGCTCGAGGAATATCTCCAACGCTCCGCCGGACAGGCACGGATTCACCACGACCGCCGCGCCGGGCGCTTCGGGAAACTGCAGATCGCCGTCGGGCAGTACGCGCAGCAGCACACTCTCGTGCGACTGCAGGGCACCCAGCGCCGCCTTGCGGACCGAGTTCTGGGCGCACTGGCCGCCGACGAACCCTTCGATCGTCCCGTCCTGCAACAGGATCGCCTCGTCCCCGGCGTGCGCCGAGGTCGGTTGCTGCGCGCGCACGACGGTCGCGTGCACGAACGGAGTCCGGGTGCGGACCAGCTGCTGTGCGCGCGCGCTCATCTTCATCGGTGATCACCCACTCAGATAGGCGGTGTGGCCCGCCCCTGCATCGCTTCCCACACCCGCGACGGCGTCAACGGCATGTCGGCGTGGCGAACTCCGAACGGCGCCAACGCATCCACCACGGCGTTGACCACCGCCGCGGGCGATCCGACCGTGGCCGATTCGCCGATGCCTTTCGCGCCGATCGGGTGATGCGGCGATGGGGTGACGGTGTAGCCGGTCTCCAGATGCGGAACTTCGAGTGCGGTCGGGATGAGGTAGTCCATCAGGGATCCGCTCAGGCAGTTGCCGTCCTCGTCGAAGGCCATGATCTGCATCAGCGCCATGCCGATGCCCTCGGTGATGCCGCCGTGCACCTGACCCTCGATGATCATCGGATTGATCCGGGTGCCGCAGTCGTCGACGGCGAGGAAGCGCCGCACCTTTACCACGGCTGTTCCCGGGTCGATGTCGACGACGCAGAAGTACGCACCATACGGGTAGGTGAGATTCTCCGGGTTGTAGCAGATCTGCGCGTCGAGTCCGCCCTCGATGCCTTCGGGCAGATCTCCGGCGCCGTGTGCTCGCATCGCGATCTGCTGGATCGTGACCGCCGCGGACGGATCACCCTTGACGTGGAAGGAGCCCTTCTCCCACTCGAGGTCGGCGATGGAGACCTCGAGCATGCCGGATGCGATGATCCGCGCCTTGTCGCGCACCTTGCGCGCCACCAGTGCGGCAGCGGCGCCCGAGACCGGTGTCGACCGGCTGCCGTAGGTGCCCAGGCCGAACGGAGTCTGATCGGTATCGCCGTGCACCACGTCGATATCCTCGGGCGGGATGCCGAGTTCTTCGGCGACGATCTGGGCGAAGGTCGTCTCGTGGCCCTGCCCCTGGGTCTGCACCGCGATGCGCACAACGGCTTTGCCGGTTGGGTGGATGCGCAGCTCGCACCCGTCGGCCATCCCGAGTCCGAGGATGTCCATATCCTTGCGCGGACCCGCGCCGACGGCCTCGGTGAAGAAGGACATTCCGATGCCCATCAGCTCGCCGCGGGCGCGCTTGTCCTGCTGCTCCTTTCGCAAGGTGTCGTAGCCGATCATCTCCATCGCCAGGCGCATGGTCTTCTCGTAGTCGCCGGAGTCATAGACCCAGCCGGTCTTGGAGGTGTACGGGAACTGTTCGGGGCGAAGGAGATTGCGCAGCCGCAGCTCGGCCGGATCCATCTTCAGTTCGCAGGCGAGGCAATCGACCAGCCGCTCGACGAAGTAGACGGCCTCGGTGATCCGGAACGAGCACGCGTAGGCGACGCCGCCGGGGGCCTTGTTCGTGTAGACCGCGGTCATCTTGCAGTAGGCGGCCTCGATGTCGTAGCTACCGGTGAAGACGCCGAAGAAACCGGCCGGATACTTCAATGGCGCGGCGGTGCCGTTGAAGGCGCCGTGATCGGCGAGCACGGTCGAGCGGATGGCCAGGATCTTGCCTTCGGCGGTGGCGGCGATCTCGCCGACCATGATGTAGTCGCGAGCGAATCCGGTGCTGGTGAGGTTCTCGCTGCGATCCTCCATCCACTTCACCGGTTTGCCCAGCAACAGCGACCCGACGATGGCGCACACGTATCCCGGATAGATGGGCACTTTGTTGCCGAACCCGCCGCCGATATCGGGTGAGATCACCCGGATCTTGTGCTCGGGCAGCCCGGCCACCAACGCGTAGAGCGTGCGGTGGGCATGCGGCGCCTGGCTGGTCGACCACAGGGTGAGCTTGCCCGTCACGGGATCGAGATCCGCGACGGCGCCGCAGGTTTCCATCGGAGCGGGATGCACGCGCGGATAGACGATCTCCTGTTTTACGACGACGTCGGCGCGCGCGAACACCGCCTCGGTCGCGGCGGCGTCGCCGGTCTCCCAGTCGAAGCAGTGGTTGTCGCGCTTGCCCTCGAGATCGTCGCGGATCACCGGCATCCCGGGCGCCAACGCGGTCCGGGCGTCGATCACCGGATCGAGCATCTCGTACTCGACGTTGATGAGCTCCAACGCATCACGGGCGGAGTAGCGGTCCTCGGCGACGACGAAGGCCACCTCCTGGCCCTGGAACCGGACCTTGTCGGTCGCCAGCACCGCCTGCACATCGTTGGACAGCGTCGGCATCCAGGCCAGTCCCTTCGCCGCCAGATCCGCACCCGTGACCACCGCCCTGACCTTCGGATGTGCCTGCGCCGCGGAGACATCGACGCTCACGATCCGCGCGTGCGCGAACGGGGAACGCAGGATCGCCAAATGCAGCATGCCGGGCAGTGAGACGTCGTCGACGTAATTGCCGTGTCCGCGAATGAACCGCGGATCCTCCTTGCGCAGCATCCTGCCGTGACCGCACGGCTTGTGGTCGTTGTCGACACGGTCTTCGGGCCGGGACTCGACGGCGGTCATGACGTGCTCGCTACCGGTGTCGGCGCGGCGGCGGGTTCGGGCTCGACCGCTTCGCCGCGTTGTTCGGCCGCGGCCCACTGGATCGACCGCACGATGGTGGTGTATCCGGTGCAGCGGCAGATCTGGCCCGAGATCGCCTCGCGGATGGTCTGCTCGTCGGGATCCGGGTTGCGGTCGAGCAGGGCGCGGGCGGTGATCATCATGGCGGGCGTGCAGAATCCGCACTGCAACCCGTGGCACTGCATGAATCCTTCTTGTACGGGATCGAGTCGGCCGTCCACCTCGAGCCCCTCGACGGTGCGCACCGCACGACCACCGGCCATGACGGCCAGCATCGTGCACGACTTCACCGGTTCGCCGTCGACCTGCACTACACAGGCGCCGCAGTTGCTGGTGTCACAGCCCCAGTGGGTTCCGGTGAGCCGCAACTGATCTCGCAGGAAATGCACGAGCAGGGTGCGTGGCTCGACCTGCGCGGTCACCGGTTCGCCGTTGACGGTCATGGTTACCTGCATAGCTAATTCCCTTCCGGTGCAGGGTGATTCAGTACGCGCTCGACCGCGGTGCGCAGCACGCGAATCGTCAGTTCGGACGCGAGATGGCGTTTGTAGTCCGCGCTGCCACGCGCATCGGAGACGGGTGAGCACGCCGCGCCCGCCCGGCGGCCCACCTCGGCGAAGACCTCCTCGGTGGGCGGCTCACCGATGAGCACGTCCACCGAGGAGGCCAGCGCCGCCGGATCGGGGTCGACCGCGGTCAGACCGATCCGTGCGGCCGCTATCGCCTCCCCGCGCAGGGTCACCGTCGCGCCGGCCGCGGCGATCGCCCAGTCGCCGACGCGACGCGCCACCTTCGCGTAGGCGCTCGATGTCCGATGTCGCAGCGGGATTCGGATCTCGATCAGCAGTTCGTTGTGCGACATGGCGGGTTCATACGGGCCGACCAGGAAGTCGTCCATCGCGATTTCCCGGTCGCCGGACGGTCCGCGCACCAGGCAGGTGGCGCCGAGGACCGTGCAGACCGTGCACAGATCTTCGGCGGGATCGGCCTGGCACAGCGAGCCACCGATCGTGCCGCGGTTGCGTACGATCGGGTCGGCGATCACGCGCTCGGCGTCACGGAAGATCGGGCACACCGTGGCGAGGTCGTCGGATTCCAGTACATGCCGATGCCGGACCATCGCGCCGATGCGCACCAGGGTCGGATCTGTGACGATGTAACCGAGTTCGGCGGCCAGGTCGTTGATGTCGATGAGATATTCCGGATTGGCCAGGCGCAGCTTCATCATCGGCAGCAGGCTGTGCCCGCCCGCGACGATGCGCGCCTCCTCGCCGAGCCGGTCCAGTAGTCCGATGGCGTGATCCACGCCCGTTGCGCGCTCGTATTCGAATGGCCCAGGAACTTGCATGTGATCGACCTCACATCAGTGGGAATGAGCCAAGCCTCGGCCCCGCTGATGCAGCCGTCAAGACCGATTTAAGGAATCACTTAATTCGCTGTTCGCGCTGGTCGTGTGGTGGATCCGGCCGCCGGTTCCGCTCAGTGCGCCGCCGTGTCCGCCCCAGCGTCGCGCGATGATCTCGGCCGCGATGGACACGGCCGTCTCTTCCGGTGTCCGCCCACCCAGATCCAGTCCGATCGGGCTGGCGAGGCGGGTGAGTTGTTCGTCGGTGAGTCCTGCCTGCCGCAACCGGCCCAGCCGCTCGTCGTGCGTTCGGCGCGACCCCATGGCACCGACATAGCCGATCTGCGGCGCGCGCAGTGCCACCTCGAGCAGCGGCACGTCGAACTTGGGATCGTGGGTCAGTACGCAGACGACGGTTCGCGAGTCGACCGCGCCCGCCGCGATCTGCGCGGCCAGATAGCGGTGCGGCCAGTCGACGACGACCTCGTCGGCGGTCGGGAACCGGGCGGAGGTGGCGAAGACCGGTCGCGCGTCGCATACCGTCACCCGGTAGCCGAGGAATGATCCCTGCTGGGCGACGGCGGCGGCGAAATCGATCGCCCCGAACACCAGCATCCGCGGTTGCCGGGCATAACTGGCGACGAAAACACCCATGCCCTCGCCGCGGCGCTGCCCGTCCGGACCATAGGACAGCACTTCGGTGCGGCCCGCCGCGAGCAGCCCGCGCGCGTCATCGATGACCGCATCGTCTGCGCGCGCCGACCCCAGCGTGCCGTGCGCATCACTCGGCCGGATCAGGAGCCGACGCCCTACCCGGGCGGTGTCGGGGTGTTCGATGACGGTCGCGATCGCGACCGGCCGGTGCTCGGCGACGTCCGCGGCGACCGCACCGAGTTCCGGGAACGTCTGCCGCGAGATCGCTTCGACGAAGATATCGATGATGCCGCCGCAGGTGAGACCGACAGCGAATGCGTCCTCGTCGGACAGGCCGTACCGCTGCAGCACCGGAGAACCGGTGCGGATGACGTCGGTGGCGAGTTCGTAGACCGCGCCTTCGACACAGCCACCGGAAACCGAACCGCCGACCGTTCCGTCCGGGGCGACGACCATGGCCGCACCAGGCGGTCGCGGCGACGAACGGAAGGTCCGCACGACCGTCGCGACCCCAGCCGTGCCCCCGGCGTTCCATGTTGTCATCAGATCCGTGAGCACGTCCTGCATAATGCGTCCTCCAGACGCGATGCAGCCGTCGGCGCTGCGTACACCTCCAAAGTAGACTCGGATTGTGACACCCGCCCAGCTTCGGGCCTACTCGACCGTGGTGCGGCTCGGCTCGGTCCGTGCGGCGGCCACCGAGCTGGGGATGTCGGATGCCGGTGTCTCGACCCACATCGCCCAGCTGCGCAAGGAACTCGACGACCCGCTGTTCACCCGCGTGGCATCGGGTCTGGCCTTCACCCCCGGCGGGCTGCGCTTGGCCAGCCGGGCGATCGAGATTCTCGGACTGCAACGCCAGACCGCCATCGAGGTGAGCGAGGCGGCGCACGGTCGGCGGCTGCTGCGTATCGCGGCATCGAGCGCGTTCGCCGAACATGCCGCGCCCGGCCTCATCGACCTGTTCGCGGCGCGGGCGAAGGATCTGTCGGTGGAGCTGAGTGTGCATCCCACCAGCCGGTTCCGCAGCCTGATCGAGACCCGTGCGGTGGATATCGCGCTGGGGCCCGGGCACCACGGCACCGACTCGACCATCACCGCACGGCCGTTCCTGAAGTATCAGATCATTGCGGTCGCGCGCCCCGACAGCCCACTGGCCGACATCGCACCGCATCCGGCGCTGCTGCGGGAACAGCAGTGGATGCTGGGCCCCAGCGCAGGCAATGTCGACGGGCACATCGCGACGATGCTGCGCGAATTGGCCATTCCCGAATCACACCAGCGGATCTTCCAGAGCGACGCCGCCGCCCTCGAAGAGGTCCGCTGCACCGGGGGCGTCACCCTGACGATCGGCTTCGCCGTCTCCTCCGACCTCGCGACCGGTCGGTTGCGCCACATCAAGGGGCCCGGTCTTCAGGTATCCGATGAGTGGTGCGCGACCACCCTGCCACCCGACACCCGCCACCCCGCTGTGTCGGAGCTGCTGCGGTTCATCACCACCCCCCGATGCACCCAGGCGATGATCCGCGGGTCCGGTGTCGGGGTCACCCGGTTCCGCCCGAAAGTGCATGTGACGCTGTGGAGTTGAACGCGGGGGTCAGTGGGATCCCGTGGATCCGAGCGGCCGCAACGACCACGGCATCGCCTCGATCGGGACTGTCGCAGCGGAGCTGTCCATCCGGCTCGTCTTGGATCCGGTCGTGAATTCGGGATCGGTCCCCATGATGACGCGGCCTTCATTGTTGACCAGCACCACCCGCTGACCGAATGCTTGGAATCGCGCAAGCAAGACCTCCTCGATCGCGGCAACCGGCACATCGGCACCGGCGATTCCCAGGAATGTTCCCGATGTGATCGTGACCGGTGTCGAGAATGTGCAGACGTACTCATCGGTGCAGGCGTAATCGAGGTGTGGCCCCTGTACCCATCGCCGACCCTGGTCGCGCGGAACGGTGAACCAGTCCATTTTGGTGTAGTCGTAGAAGTATTCGCTACCGGGATTCAATTCCAGCACCAGGCGTTGCGCGGTGGGAAGCCACCATTCGAGATGCCGGGGGTGATCCGCCAGAACGCTGTCGGCCATCACTGCGCCTGCGCCGTTGAACATTTCTCCGCGCGACTCGAGTTCGGCGAGGATGGTTTCGCGCAGCGGTGCCAGATCCCTTGCCCGGGGAGCGGACCGCAACTTTTCGGTGAGCTCAGCCCACAGGGTTGTCAGCGCGGTCCCGATGGTTGCCAGCGATAGGTAGACCTCGTCAGCCAGTTTTGTGACGGAATCAGCGAGCGACTCGATGGTCGCGGGGGCCGGAAAGTTATCGGTGTCCCTCACTGAGCTCCAAGCGCAAAGCAACAAGGCGGCGGATGCGTGATTCCGTATGCGATTCTGCCAGTTCTCTGGCCCGGGCATCGTCTTCTTGTTCGATCGCGTCCACCACCTCACGATGGGCGGTCGCCTCGACCGCAGGGTCCAGCTTCAGCCCCGGCAGCCAGAGCAAGGCGGACAGCTCTGCCTGCAGACCGACCTCGGCACGGGTCAGCCGGGTGGACTGCGCGCACACCGCCATCTCGATGTGAAAGCGGCTGTCGGCCTGGCGGGCCGAGACAAGGTCGGAGCTGTCCTTCAGCCGGTCGGCCAGGGCGCGGAGTCCGGCGATATCGGCCCGCAAGCTGCGGCGCGCGGCGAACACGGCAACCGCCCCGGTGACGGCGAAGTGCTCGTCGCCCAGGTCGCGCAGCTCCTGAACGCTCATCTGCTGCAGCCGCGCCAGCGAGGTGGTCTCGAAGACCTCCGCCGAAGCGCTGATGAAGCTGCCACCCCCGCGCCCGCGCTTGGTGTGCACGATGCCCTGCTGCCGAAGTACGACCAGTGCCTCCCGCAGGGTCATCGTCGATACACCCAACTGGTTGGCGAGGTCGGTCTCGCTCGGCAATTGCTGGCCGTCGGCCATCACACCGAGACTGATCGCGGCAGACAGCCGCTGCACTACGGCCTCGGTTTTCGGACCACCGCCCTCGAGCGGTGAGAGCACAGCGCCGAGCGCGGTCAATCCGGCCCTCTTCTGGTGGGACAACACGACTCCTGGAGTGACGGGACCTGACACAATTCTACTCATTTAACAATTGAAATATGAACTATAAAGTTTTATGTAAAGCTCTTGAACTATGAAATCTAATGTCTTAGGTTAAAGGCACTGCCCCGCCTGGACACCTCGACGCGCCGACGTCACGATCGAAACAGGAATTTCCCATGTCCGAGAGCCCGACCTGCCATACGGAAGTCGACGGACTGTGTGTGACGTGGCGCATGGTTCAGCATCATGTGATCGCGATTGTCGCCGTGCACAAAGCATCCGACGCTTCGCCGGTGGCATCCTTCTGCCCCAGCAGCTACCCGGATCTCGCGCGAGCGCGAGAACTGCTTCCGGAACTGGCGAGGCTGTGGGATGCGGTCCGCCGCGAATTCTGGACGAAACTGATCCCGCCGCTGGGGGCCGGACAGCGGGCATTGACATAACCTCGCCGAGCACCGTCGTCGCGGCGCATACTCAGCCTGAACCGCATTTGGAAACGCCACCTCACTCATGTCCCGATCCGCTCGCCGTCCAGTGCGGCAGGAAGGTGTTCGCCAGGCGATTGCGTGGGAATAGCCAGGTCAGAGTTCAGCGCCGAGACGACGATGGAGCGCCCCATGGACGACCACAGCGAACCCATGCCGCGGCCGACGGCCTTCCCGCGCATCGACGACTACGGTTTCATCTCCGACTGCGAGGTCACCGCACTCATCGCCCCCAGCGGAGCAGTCGAATGGATGTGTCTGCCCCGCATGGACTCCCCCAGTGTCTTCGCGGCCATGCTCGATCGTTCCGCCGGTTCGTTCCGGTTCGCCCCCGCCGACTACATGGTGCCCACCGATCGCCGCTACGTTCCCGGCACAATGGTGATGGAGACGAGTTGGCGCAGTGGCGAAGGGTGGGCGACGGTCCGCGATGTGCTGCTGGTCGGGCCCTGGCGACACCAGATACCCGGCCGTAGCGCCCACTGCCGAACCCCCACCGACTACGACGCCGAGCACATTCTGCTGCGGACGGTGCACTGTGAGACCGGGCAAATCCAGTTCGTGCTCGACTGCCAGCCGTCCTTCGACTACGGCAGGCATCGCGCGCGTTGGGAGTACCTCGACAGTTACTACACCGCGCAGGCCGGTGCCGACGGGATCGATCTGCAGCTGACGCTGAGCACCGACATGCGCTTGGGGCTGGAAGGCACGCATGCGCTGGCCCGCACCCTGCTCAAGGCGGGCGACACCCGCTTTTGCGCGCTCTCCTGGGGCAGTCGTGACGCGCCCCGCGCCGTCGACGAGGCCGACGCACGGCTGCTGCGGACCATCCATCATTGGCGGCACTGGCTGGCCGGTGGGCGGTTTCCGGACCATCCCTGGGCTGCCCAGCTCACCCGCAGCGCGCTGACCCTCAAGGGGCTGACCTTCGCGCCCACCGGCGCCATCAGCGCCGCCGCCACCACGTCATTGCCCGAAACGCCAGGCGGACAACGCAATTGGGACTATCGCTACTCGTGGATACGCGACTCCGCCTTCGCGCTGTGGGGTCTGTACACGCTGGGCTTCAGCTGGGAGGCCAACGACTTCTTCTCCTACATCATCGGCTTGACCGAAGACGTGCGGGACATGCAGATCGTCTACGGCATCGGCGGCGAAAGCGACCTCACCGAGCAGACCCTCACCCACCTGCGCGGCTACGAAAATGCCCGCCCCGTGCGCATCGGCAACGGCGCGTACCGGCAACGCCAGCACGATGTGTGGGGCGCTGCGCTGGACGCGGTCTACCTCTACGCGCGCAACCAGGACCGAATCGACGCCCGAGCCTGGCTGGTGCTGAGCCGGGCGGTCAAAAGCGCTCTCACCTACTGGCGCGAGCCCGACCACGGCATATGGGAAGTACGCGGGGAGCCCCAGCATTTCACCTCCAGCAAGGTGATGTGCTGGGTTGCCGCCGATCGTGGCGCCCGGCTGGCTCGCATCCACCAGGACTTCGAACGCGCGCGTCGCTGGCAAAAGGCCGCAGACGAAATCCACGCCGACATTTGCGCGCATGCCCTCGATTCCCGGCAGGTGTTCACCCAGTACTACGGCAGCACGGCGCTGGATGCTTCGACCCTGCTCATCCCGCTGGTTCGTTTCCTGCCCCCCGACGACGACCGGGTACGCAACACGGTGCTGGCCATCGCCGACGAACTGACCGAAGACGGCCTCGTATTGCGCTACCGCGTCGGTGAAACCGACGATGGCTGCGCGGGGGAAGAAGGCGCCTTCACGATCTGCTCGTTCTGGCTGGTCTCGGCGCTGTCGGAGATCGGCGAGAAGACACGAGCCAAACAGCTGTGCGAGAAACTGCTCGCCTACGCCAGCCCCCTGGGCCTCTACGCCGAGGAGATCGACCCCCGAACCGGTCGGCACTGGGGCAACTTCCCCCAGGCATTCACCCACCTCGCCCTGATCAACGCCGTCATGCACGTCATTCAGGACGAACAAGCGATATTGCGGCAGGCGCTCGGCGGGGAATCGATCGCCCCACGACTCGACGATGCATCGTTCACACTCGGATACATGCACCGCTGACCCTGATCCTGCGGCCGGGTGCTCCGCGCGGGTCCGCGCGCGACGATCGCACCCGAAATGTCAGCAGCCGCAACGCCGCTGGTCCGTGAGCATCGGCCCGCAGACCGGCCTCGGCGCGAAATCTATTCGCGCATAACGACTTCCGAAGGTTTCGATCGATACCCGGTGTGGCGGACCGGCGGGCCGTGATCAACGCTACGGCAACCGATCCCGCGCGCACGGACGAACCGGCAGGGCGCCACCGGATGTCCACCACCGGTCACGCCAGCTGGATCGCTCGGGTGTTGGAATCGCGGACATGCAATCCGAGCCAGTCGACACCGGCTTCGGCGGCGGCCCACTCATACAGCTCTGCGCACAAGCAATCGGCCACACCTCGGCCGCGGTGGAATGAGTCACCATAGGTGCCCCACACTGCTGACATTCTCCGAGTGGGTGCTGGCTACTCGTGTGGTTCGACGTCCAGGACGTACTCGAGGCCGCTGATTTGGTCGATGAGATCTTGTGGAGAGGAGATGACGACACGGTCGGCGCCGCATAGTTGGACGACTTCAGCGTCGGTGGTGGCGAGCCAGTCGAAGAACTCTGTACGCACCCCGCGCGGCATCGCGCTTTCGCCGAGCAGGTATGGATCGAGACGGACGAGGTAGGTGCGGGTGCACATGGCACTCTCCTTCGCGGCCCCATCGCTGGACAGAAGCCCGGCGCCTGAGCTGCCGCAAGACGGGATGGTGGTCCGGGGCCTGCCGAACATCCGGCTGTGGCTGTCCGTGGTTCCAGTGTCGCTCATATGCCGGGTTGTCGTGAGCAGCCGGTAGGGAGATGAAACCGGATGCGATCACCGCGGTGACGGTCCCATCGCGCGGGCGGGTGTGGACGCCGCCGATGCGGCGGCGGATCTGGATTCCAAGCTCGCCCCGGCGGCCGGATCGATGCCCGTCCCGGCCCGGATGTGGATGTGCTGATGCACGTGCTGGCAGGTGCGGGCACGCTGACCACCGAAGCCGGGGAGCACGACCTCACTCCGGAGGGCGCTGGTGTGGCTGCCGCGCCGGTCGCAGCGAGCGTTCACCGCCGGCCCCGATCCGGCCAGGCGATGCCACCACCGGGTGGACTGGCCGACGACCACGATGTCGGCGCCGTGCTCGGCGGCGAGGCGGGCCAGCTCGACGCCGGGGTCTCTACGGCTGGTGAAGGTCCACGTCAGAGCGAGGCCGTCGAGGATCTCTGCGGCCGCGGCGTGAGCGTCGGCGGTGGCGAGTGCGGCGACGGTGTCACGCCGACGGTAGCCACAGCGGATATCGAGGCGGTCGCGGTGAGTTCGTTGACGTGGATGACGTGCAGGGTGGCGTGTAGGCGGCACGCGACTCCGACGGCGTAGGCGAGGGCGTGCTCGGCGGACGGGGAGGCATCGAACCCGACGACGATCACCGGGATGCGGGTGTCTTCGCGCTGCTCGCGGCGTGGCTGGGTTAGCTCGGCCATCAGTGTCATCTCAGCGCCCGCCGCCCGGCGTGGATGTCGGGCGCGGGAGTGGGCGTCGAGGGTGCGCAGGGCGATGGTGCAGTGGACGAAGGCGGCACCGGCGCGCATCCGGTGCCGTGTTGCTCCCGTTCTTCTCGCTGATGTCATTTCTGATCGCGGTGCCGACCGGGGTGAAAGTTCTTCAACTGGATCGGCACCGTGTGGAAGGACAACTGACCTTCGAAACACCCATGCTGTGGGGGCCGGGATTCATCACTACCTTCCTGTTCGGTGTCACTGGTGATCGACTGCTTGATGTGGAAAGGATGGGTCGATGGAGAAGTTCTCGTTGGATGCGACGGCTCGCGAGCAGTTGGAGCGTGCCAGGTCGTTATCGGCGCGGCGCAGCGCCACCACGGTATACGGCGGGCATGAGCATCGGCTGCGGCAGACCGTGATCGCGATGGCGGCGGGCACATCGACCGCCGAGCACGAAAACCCAGGCGAGGCAACGGTGATCGTGCTGCGCGGCCGGGTCCGGTTGCACGGCCCGCAGGCCGTGTGGGAGGGCCGCAGCGGTGATCTGCTCGTCGTGCCACAGGCCCGGCATGGCCTCGAAGCTGTCGAAGACAGCGCGGTGCTGCTGACGGTCGCGAAGTAGCCGCCCACCGGCCCGGCCAGCTGGACGAGCGGTATCGGGGCGCTGCGGGAGCCCGATGTGGGGCTGTCGTCGCCGCCGGGCACGCTCACGCAAGCGCGAGGGTTTCCTGTCGCGCCGAAAGGTCACCTCGAGCTGCTCGGGAAGCCGTTCGAGGTAACTGTCCGTGCCGCGGGCGAGAACCGTTTACGGCGGGCAGATGCCGTCGGCAATCCAGGCACCATTGCGTAGTGGGAATGGCTTGCAGTAGGTGGATCGGGATCTCGGTGTGACAGCCGCGGCAGCGGCCATAACAGCCTGCGGTGATGAGGGTGAAGGTTTCATCGATGTCGGCCAACGCGTGTCGCGCGGCCGCAGCCAGTTTTTTGGCGACCTCATGCCTGGCGGTATCAGCCGCGTCGGTGGGCTCGGCGGCGCGATCGATCTCGGCTTCGAGTTCGGCCAGTTGCTGCACGCGAAAGCGGCGTTGCTGGTTCAGTCTGGCTCGCAGCGCCGGTAGGCGGTCGGAAAGGCGTTGGGGTGTGGGTCATCACAGCGCCGACGACAGGGTACTCGCCGGGCTCGGCGTCGACACACAGCATCCGCCATCATCATCTGCGTCCGACGCATCGAACCCTCGGAGATGGCTACGCCAGAGGCTATTTCAGTCGCCGATCGACTAGTGACGCACCGCCGCCGATACCAGCCGTGCACAGGCGGAACGCACCGGTCATCGCGTACTGGTGAGATCGGGCTCTGTGCCCTGGGTACGGCTTCGGGAATTCACTTGCGGGTCGGGCTGGGGTCAGGAACCCCCGTGGCCCGTGGTGACCGAACTCGACTGGGTGGGCCGCGCCGGCCCGGAAATCGAGCCCGCCGCGCCTCGCGGCAATCATGTTGCACTACAACCATTTCGAGGATCTGGGTTACTGTCCTGCGGACCCGTGTGCTGGTGATCCAGCTGCTCGGGCGGTCATGTCGTACTCCGGAATCGAGGCAAGCGAATGAACCACAAGCTCTGGTTGCTCGGACGGTCTGTCACGGTCGGCACTCACATTCTCGGTGAGAAGTTGTTTCGGCCGAAAGCCCGTGACATCGAGGACGTCCCGGTGTCCGGTGAGACGCTGACCCCGCAGTGGCTGACGGCCGTCCTGTGCCGCGATGTCCCCGATGCCGAGGTGCTGTCGTTCGAAACCTCGAACGGCAGCCGCGGAACATCCACTCGTGTCGCGATTCGTGTCGAGTACAACGAGGCGGGCAAGCAGGCGAGCTTGCCGACCGATCTCTTCGCGAAGACCACGACGGCCTTCTCCCAACGCATCCTGCTCGGTGGCGGGAAGATGATCGACGGCGAAACCCGGTTCTTCAGGGATTTTCGCCCCCGGGCCGACATCGAAGCGCCGCTCGGCTACTGGGGCGCAGCCGATTCGGCGTCCTGGCGATCGATCGCCCTGATGGAAGACATCGTCTCGACCCGTGGTGCGCAGTTCATCGAGCCGACCACCCCGATCGCCCGTGACCAAATCGAAGATCTGGTGCGCAATCTCGCTCGGCTGCACCGCACCTTCTGGAACCATCCGTCGATCACCGACCTCAAGACCACTAGCGAGGCACTCCAGGCATACCTTGCCGCCATCGACATGAAAAAACGTTGCGAGGTCGGTCTGCGTCGGGCCGCGCAGGTGATACCCGAGGTTCTGCACGGCCAGAGCGAACGACTGTGGGCCGGTGTCGAGCGAGCGATCGACAAGGCGACCAACGAGCTGCCCCAGACCCTGCTGCACGGCGACCCGCACATCGGACAGACATACCGAACCGGCACGGGGCGAATGGGATTCGTCGACTGGCAGGTCGTGATGCGGGGCGGCTGGGCGCACGACTTCGCCTACACCGTCAACTCCGGATGCGAGCCCGAGGACCGGCGTGCCTGGGACCGGGAACTGTTGGCGGCCTACCTGGACGAACTCGGACCGCTCGGCGGCCAGGCGCCATCCTTCGACGACGCATGGCTGGCCTACCGGCAGCAGTCCATGTTCGCGTACGCGGCCTGGGCGTTCACCATCGGCAGGGCGGCCTATCAACCCGAGATGCAGCCTGTGGAGACCTGCTTGACGCTTTTGAAGCGCATCACCACGGCCATCGGTGATCACGATTCGTTGCAGGCCCTCGGCGTCTGACACCGAGTTGCCTCCACCCGATCAGGTGGCGTCGCGGCCGGGTGGAGGCCCGGCCGTGTATCGGAGCGAAAAGCACACTGCGAGGTCGATTTTCGTACGTGTTGATGATTGCCGTCCATGGGCGCTATACCATCGACCGGCTCCGGCGCAGACCCGATAACTCGCTGCAGTGCAGTGTCTGGGCAGGGAGCAAGTACTTCAGCAGTCAAGTAGCGCATACGAATCCGTTTGGAGTTTGCCCTTGAGTTCGCCGCAATCCCAGGCTCCGGCACAGTCGTGCCCAGTCGTCCACGGCTCGCCGACCGATTCCGACGACCCGGGGGTGCCCATGTACTCCCCCGAATTCGCCGCCGATCCACATCACGCCTATAGCGAAATGCGCAGGCGCTACGGATCTTTGGCGCCGGTCGAGTTGGCACCCGGCGTACCGGCCACCTTGGTGATCGGCTACGGCACCGCGGTCCGGATCCTCAATGATCCCGAACACTTCCCTGCCGACCCACGGGCCTGGCAGCAGAGTGTTCCCGCGGACTGTCCGATTCTTCCTCTCCTGGAGTGGCGGCCCATGGCCAGTCGCAGCACCGGGACCGAGTTCACCCGCTACCGAGGGGCGATTACCGCCAGCATCGACGAGATCGACCTGTATGCCCTGCACGCGGTCGTGGAGCAGCTCGCATTCCCGCTGATCAACTCCTTCTGCCAGGACGGGTCCGCCGACCTGATCCGCCAGTACGTGTTCCCGCTGGTATTCCAAGTGGTGAACTACCTGCTCGGCTGCCCGCCGGAGATCGGCGGGCAGGTGGCCGCCGGTACGGCCGCGCTACTCGAGGGCGTCGACGCCGAGAAGGGCAACCAAATGCTCGGCGAGGCGCTGATGAGTCTCGTGGCACTCAAACGTGCCGAGCCCCAACGCGACATCACCTCGGTGCTGCTCCAGCACCCCGCACAACTGGACGACATCGAGGCCTCGCACCACGTATCACAGGTCTATGGCACCGGAATCGAATTCGAGCTCAACCTGATCGCGAACACCCTGCTGCTGATCCTCACCGACGAGCGCTTCGGCGAAAGCTTCCTCGGCGGCAACCTGTCCTCCCGCGATGCGCTCGACGAGGTCTTGTTCAACGACCCGCCACTGGCGAACCTGCTGATCACCTACCCCCGCCACCCGATCCTGATCGACGACGTGTGGCTGCCCGCCCACCAGCCCGTCGTCATCAGCATGGCCGCCTGTAACAACGACCCCGCGATCCGCACCGGTGATCTGACCGGCAACCGCTCCCACCTTGCCTGGGGGCTGGGCCCGCACGCCTGCCCCGCGCGTCCCCTGGCCTACCTGATCGCGCAAGAGGCCATCGACCAACTTCTCGACGCACTGCCGGAGATCCAACTCGACCTGGCGGGTCAGGCACCCAACTGGCGACCAGGCCCCTTCCACCGGGCGCTGACCGAACTGCCAGTCACCTTCCCACCCACCGCTCCATTGAAATACCACGATCAGTCCCCACACTGACAATGGGATAACCGCGAAACGAGTCCTTACCGCTTTCCGGACCGAGCTGTCCGGTAGCACGCTCGGGTTTTGACGAGGTGTTCCCGACAGGCCCACGCCGCGGCATGCTCGGCCGGCGTGAGGGGCATCAGATCCCGTTCGCTTTCCCAGGCGTCGTCGAAGCGACCCCGATCGGTGAACTATATTGCGCGGCAGGCACTATCGACGATCACGGTCGCGTGTCGGATCGTTCGGCGCTCAAACACCTCACCTGGGATGCGGGTCAGGCGCTCGGGTTCGACGGCGATGATCAGTTCACCGCGGCCCGTCGAGTGGATCGCGCCGCTCGGCGCTGCGGGCGATCAGTCGGGAAGATGGTTGGAGTCGCGTTGGCAGGTGAGGTCGGTATCGGGAAGGGTGCCGTCACGGAAGTAGGTGTTGACGACGTCGTTCACGCAGTGGCTCAGGTCGGAGCCGAGGACGCCGTGAACGCGGGTGTCTGCCAGTGTGATCATTCGTGACGCTGTCAGGTCCTGGTGCAGCCCAAGGCCTTGCTGGTAGGCGGTGCGGGTGTCGCGGGTCGCCTGCAGGATCAGGGCTGGTGTCGAGTTGTGCACGGCGGTGGGGGGCTCGACCGGGTCCGGCCAGAACGCGCAGGCGGTGATGTTGTTGGCGAACGCACCGAACACCGGTTGGGTCGCCCGGACGCTTTCGATATTGCGGCGATACCAGGCCAGATCTCGGGGTGCGGCCTTGTCGCCGCACAGGACCGCGGCCATGCCCGAGGCATCTAGCGGAACGGGACCGTTGATCTTCGCTTTCAGCTGCTCCATGTCGATGGGCAGCCCGGACACTGCGTCGGATACGGTCCGCACGAGCTCGGCGAGGTTGGTGTTCTTCTTCGGATTCGACAACAGCGACAGCAGCATCATCGGAACGGTGTGCTCGTCGATGAGATAGCCGTTGCCGATGACCGGATGGGTGGCGGCACGTCGGATCATGTCCTCGACAAAGGCTCGGACCTGCGGTCCGCTGGTACCGAAGTGGTAGTCGGCATCGTGGCGGGCCGCCCAGATCGCCCAGTCGTCGAGCCCGGCCTCGTTTACCGCACCCATGTCCTGGTACGTGCCGATCCAGTAGCGATCCGGGTCGATGGCGCTGTCCAGCACGATCCGGTCAACGTGCCCAGGGAACATCTGCGTGTACACCGCGCCCAGGTAGGTGCCGTAGGAGTCGCCGTAATAGTTGAGCTCGTGTTCACCGAATGCACTTCGGATGACATCCATGTCGCGGGCGGTATTGCGGGTGGTGATGGACCGAGCCTTCTCGGGGTCGGGTGCCACGCAGGAAGCCGCGAGCGCGGCGGCCAGGGTGGCGTCGCGCGCATAGCCGAAGGCGTCGAAGCCGGCCGAGAACAACATGGTGGGCAGCGGCAGCGCACAACTCATTCGGTCCGATCGGCCGATACCACGCGGGTCCATGCCGATCAGGTCGTACCGGGCACGGACATCCGGTGTCAGCCGATCCCGGAGGTCGGCGATCATGCTCAGGCCCGGACCGCCGGGACCGCCGGGGTTGGACAGCATGATCCCGCGTCTGAGTTCAGGGTCGGTGGCCGGGATACGCGAGATCGCTACGGTCAGCGTGCGCGATTCCGGTCGGTTGTAGTCGAGCGGTACGACAACGCCCGCGCACTGAGCCCCCGCGCTGTCGAGCGCCGCGTCGTTACACGGCTTCCAGTCCAGCTGCTGGTGATAGAACGACTCCAGCCCACCCGGGATGTCATCGACCGGATCGGCGCTCGCCGGTCCCACGGGCAAGGTGGCGAATGCAGCTGCCGATATGACCCCGACAACGAGCCATCGAATCCATGTTATCGGCATCGCATCTCCTGCCCACGACCTCCGTGTACGCATCCCTGATTCCGCCGCACAGCCATTTTCGGGGTCTCGAACGAGCACCATACTGGCGTTTGCTGAAACCGGCTCGGCGAGGCAGCGATTTCCCCGAGCCTCACCCATGCTTTCCCCGGTCAGATCGATGTTGTGCCTCCGACATCAGATTTTGCGAGGCGCGCCGACGTGCACAAATCACAGACTGGTTGCGATAGCGTCGAATGCCAAGCAATTGCCCGCCATATCGTGAGCAAACACCCGTATCGGCTATGTCCGGGAGAGCTTTTTTTCTGCTTTCTGGGCGGCCGCAACATTTGTTGAAAACTTTATAACTGTAGATATGAAATCGTTATGCTACCGTGATCCAAACCCTCAGTGGAGTGACCGGTTGGTGCGGGCACAGAGTGCCTGCGCGTCGGATAGTTGGACGCGGGAGGCGTGATGGAATCCGGGCATCTGTTGTCGACGTATCGGGAAAATGCCTGCCGCGCAACGTGTTCAGCTACCGGTGCGCCTGGTCTGCCGGTCGACGGCGCGCCCTGGCAACCAGTGATGTGGTGGCGGATCGGTCTGCGATGGTTTGCGCCCCTCACGCTCGCCATGATCATGCTGGCGGCAGCGTTGTCTATGCCGGTCGCGCGAGCCGCGGTGCTGTCTCCTGGTGACGATCCCTTCTATGCCGCACCCCCCGATCTCGCGTCACATCCGAACGGCGCGGTGCTCGGGGCCCGGACGATCCCACTGCTCGGTCTGCCGATACCTGTGGCGGCGTGGCAATTGCGTTATCGCACAACCGATTCCGAAGAGCATCCGCAGCTGGATGTGACCACGGTGCTGGTGCCGCCGGTGCCCTGGAACGGGCCACGGCCGGTGTTGTCGTACCAGGTACCCGAGAACAGTCTGGACACCCGGTGCGCGCCGTCGGCCACGCTGCGCGGCGGAAGCGACAGCAACATGGCGAGCGCCATGCAGGATGCGCCGTTCATCGCGGACGCATTGCTGCGGGGATGGGCCGTCGTGGTCAGCGATTACGAAGGGCCGCAGTCCCGGCTCTTCGACGGCGTGACATCCGGGCGTGGAGTCCTGGACGGAATCCGGGCCGCACTGTCGTTCCCGCCAGCCGGCATCGATGCCTCGAGCCCGATCGGCGCCTGGGGATACTCGAGTGGAGCCTTCGCCACGCTGTGGGCCACGCAGTTGCGTCAGGAATATGCACCAGACGTGCGATTCGTCGGCACCAGCGCCGGCGGAATCCCCACCGATATCCCGGCCGTGGCACAACGCGCCGACGGTGCCGTGGGGGCGATACTGATTCTGCTCGGGCTGGCCCGCAATGAACCCGACTCCAGGTTGGCCGACTTGCTGAACGACCGGGGCCGCCGCGCGCTGCTCGCCGCAGACACCTCCTCCTGCGGGGCGGATCTGGCTCAGGAATACTCCGACATCCACGTCGACGACTTGGCCGCCGTGCCGAATCTGTTGGCGCAGCCCGCTTTCCGCAACGCCGCCATGCCCAATGAACTCGGCCGTACCACCCCCGACACCCCGCTGTACCTGTACCACAGCGTCGCCGACGAGAAGATCCCCGTCGCCGGCTACACCGCCCTCGTCGATGCCTACTGCGCTCAGGGCGCCACCCTCACCGCGATCCACTCGCTGTTCCCGACGCACATCGGAGCCGCGGCAGGCGAAGCCTTCGGCGGCATGAACTTCCTCGCCGACCGCTTCGCCGGCACCCCAAAAGCCTCGGGGTGTGTGGTGCAGTAAGCGCCGGCCCACCAGGCCGAGTGCAATGCCCGCCGCCGTCGGCGGCAGGTATCAGAGCTGGTCGGGATGAGCTGGAGCTGGTTACGGGCAAGCCGGCCGCGACGAAACTCAGGTCTGCTTTGATGCCGCTAGGGTGACGGCTTTAGCACCAACATCAACGACCGAGCCCGCGAGCGCCCCGGTGTTTTCGCCGGGTACTACTGATGGCGAGACAGTAGTGCCTGATCGCCAGTCGCGCGGAGACAATCGGCGTTCTGCTTCCAGTCGACATCACCGACCAGACCCAGCGGAACGGTGGGCAGGCCTCGAAGGTCCCGCTGTTCGGTGCCCGTGCGCACGCGAAGAAGCAGTCGCAGGAGCTGTCGGACGCGCTCGCCGAAAACCAAAGGCTACGAGCGCAATTGGCGAGTACCGGAGGGTTCGAGATCGCCGAACTACAACAGCTGCGGACCAGTACGCAGCGCAGGCCGCTGACGAGCAGGCGCTGCTGGACAGCCTGCGCACGCAGGTGATCAACATTCGAGAACAGTCGGTACTTCAGGAGATCGGCATCTACGAATACCGTCACCCTCTGTCCGACTCAGTCGCCTACCGTGACGAGCTCATGCAACTACAAGGTCAGATCAAGGACATGGCGCGCCGCGACGGCGGCGCGATCGAGGCCTTGAAAACATGGGTGGTCGAGGGGTCGGTCACCGATGGCCGCAAGATGATCCGCGAATACTCGATGCTGATGCTGCGCGCGTACAACGCCGAGGCCGACAACCTCGTCCGAAGCCTCAAGCCCTACAAGCTATCCTGCGCGCTGGAACGCCTCGACAAGATCGCTTTCACGCTGGAGCGGTTCGGCAAGACGATGCAGTTGCGCGTGGCCCCCAAATATCATCAGTTCCGCCGCCGCGAGCTGGAAATGACCGCCGATCATCTCCGCAGCTTGCGCGAGCGTATCCGCCCGCACCGGCCCCAGCACCACTACAAGAATGCCTCAAACCGGCCGGACAGAATCCCAGAAACGAAAGACCGGACAGTTTGCGATCCCTGGATGCGGGCACACGCCGACACATGCTTCCCGCCTGCGATTCGCGCACCCCGCAAACGGGGTGCGCGAGTCGCAATCGAGAGGCACAGGCTCGCCGTCGACACCCTCACGGGAGGCGTGCGTCCGGGTCTATCAGGCGATTCCACGCCGTTTCGTACGCCTGCATCTCGCTCGCGTCCGGCAGAAACCTGCCGCCGAGGTCCGGTTCGGGCTCCATCGCGTCGCTTTTCTCGACCATTGCGCTCCCGGGCGGGGTGGTCCACAGCGGCAGACCTTTCCGCCAGTCGAACACGTCGGCATGCGGCACGCCCAAGTGCTTGTGCCAGAGTCCGATCCGGAGTCTTCTGGCGAACCCGTGTCCGGTGGCGTGCACGTTCGCGTCGTCCGCGATTCCCGCCACAATCTCCGTATTGAGCGTGTATCCGCGGTTCTCGCAGTTGGCCGAGCCGACGACGGCGTACTCGTCGTCGAATATCCACGTCTTCGAGTGGGCGTAGGACCCGCACGACTTTTGCCGCTCCCGGTCGGGCGGTTTCTTGAGAATGTACATCCCCCACTTCTTTCCGGTGCTGTCGACTTTTCGCAGATCCTCACGGAAGCGGTTGCGCTCGGCGATCAGCATCTTGTAGTCGGAGCTCGCGGCGCCCGACCCGTTCATGAGAATCAGCAGGAACTCGAAATCTTGCTGTCCGACTTTGTCCAGCAGCGCTTTTCGAGCCATGCGGCTGATCATGTACTGATCCTCGAGGTAGATGAAGCGCTGCGCCGTGGCGATGCCGTGTTGGATCAAATCCCACGCGGTATAGACGCCGTCCGGTGCGAATCGATAGCCTGCCGAGGTCGGGAAGGCCGCGGGCTTGGGATACGTCCGCCCGATGGCAGCCCACCGTCCGGGCGCACGCGGCACACGGTCCGGAATGGTGACGCTCGGCAGCGCCCGCCGCGGGGTCGGCGGCGGGAACGACGGGCTCACCGGCGCCCCCAGCTTGCGGTCCAATACCTCGTGTTCCGGATGGTCCAACCACCGTTCCTCGAAAACCTTCAGGCAGTCGCGCGCCGCGGGACCGGTGACGCGCAGATGCACGTCGTGCCACGGTTCACCGAGATCGGCGTTCACGGTGCTTCTGGTGTGAGCGATGTCCATGCCGCCGAGAAAGGCGATCAGGCCGCGCTCGCCCTGCACCACGATGAGCTTCTGGTGATGCGTCGCCGGTTGGGCGTGTTTCGCGTCCAGAATGGATGCGCCGTGCGGCAGCGTGTTGAGGAAATGGTGCGTGCCCGGGTTGTCCACCGGGACGCTGATCGACACGTTCCCGGTGATGCGCGCCACCACTCCGTCCCACAGCATGGCTCGGACCTGAACTTTGGGCCTCGCCAGGTAGTCCTGCAAGGTCTTTCCGCCGACCAGTTCGGTCTTCAGCTCGCAGTTCCAGCCGAGAATGTAGACGCGGTGGTCCGCGGTCGACGCGGTCTCCAACGCGGCCGCCAGGTCTCGGAAGAAGCAAGTCCCGTAGATGTACGCGATCACCTCGTTTCCGGGAGCGGGCGGAAGGCTTCTCGGAAACCACGACGCGGGCGTGCGGCCGCGCACCGCGAGTGCGACGTGGCCGCCGGGCTTGTCCTGGGCCACGTCCACATCCGGGCGCAGCCGCGGCAGCGCCGCCATCGCGGCCGCGTCTCCGGAACAGGAAGTGAATACCGGCGGAGGCGGCGGGGCTGCCTTGGGTGTCGCCATCCGAGCCTCCTCACGCGATCTCGGTCAGGTCGCTCGTCACCGCGATGTCGGTGCCCGAGGACGGGGTGTACTCGTTCCACTCCGCGATCAACTCGCCCTTCTCCCCCGGCTGCACGATGGGGAACGGCGTGGCGGCCGTTCCGGTGTGTGCCTTGTCGAGGGCGCCGACCACGATGTGTCTGCCGTCAACGGGAACGGCGGTGACGGTCTGGACCTCCTGACGGTGGTCGAGGCCGTCGACCACGTCGATCACGACCTTGGCGCCCACGACGAACCCGGCGCTGGTGTCGACCGGGATGCTGACCGGGCCTGCGCTGGGACCGATCACGGTCGAGCAGTTGGCGAACACCGCGTCCTGCAACCTGGCGGCGTTCTTACCCGGATTGGCGGGCGCGATTCCGGGATAGTTGCGGTCGTCGTATGCGGCTATCTCCTGGGCTATGGACCAGTGCACGGAGTCGCCGGGATCATTCGGGTCGTCGATCAGGCCCCGTTCGACGAAGTTGGCCCAGCGGGTCTCCCAGCCCTTGCGAATGGTCAATACCACTCGCGCGCTGCCCGCCCGCAGGAACGCCTGCCTGTTCGGGTCCGGGTGCTCGATGTCGCGAATGAACGGCCAGCTCTCGGGCAGATCCCAGAAGTACGAGTAGAGGAACGTGGTGACGTTCTCCCACTCGATGGCCTGGTTGACGAACCGCACCCGGTCCTCGTACTGCTGCACGACGCTCCACAGCGCGGAGTCGGGGCCGACCACTCCGCTGTCGAAGGCGGTGCCGTGCGCCAGGTCGACCTTGGCGTCGGCGAACGCCTTGGCCACGTCGGCAGGCATGGTCGGGAACTTGCCGCCGAGCAGGTAGCGCAGCACCCCTTTCATGATTTCGTCGTTCTCGCCGCGGCGCAGCGTGAGCGTGTCGACGCCGTTCAATTTGTCTTCCAGCGCGGTGATCCTGTTCGCGATGTCCTGCTGAGCGGCGTAGTAGCGGGCCTGCGCGGCGTTGTGCAGCGCATTCCAGACATCGCCCACCCAACGGTCGTGCGTCTCCTCGGTCCGCCGCAGGTTGAGTTTGAAATACGCTTGGCCCTGGGAGAATCCGGAGTAGAAGAAGGTGAACTTCTGCGGGCCGCGGGCGCCCTGCATGAACGGCGCCGCCGGATTCCACAGATCCTTCAAGTCGAAGGTCTTGCCCACGTCGTCGCCGTGAACGTCCTGGTTTCCCGCCGTGCCGTACACATAGAACCGGCGGTCATGGCCGACATAGCCCAACATCACCTGCAGCGCGATGTTGTCGATCTCGTAATCGGGATCGTTGAGGTTGAACGGGACCTCTTTGAAAAACCACCCCGTGTCGCCGTCATCGTCGGCTCCCCGGAAATTGTCCTGGACGAACTGCTCGGCCGTCGGGCTCTTGGGCGCGGGGAGGAAAACTCCGTACTGTTCGCCGAGCAGTACGTATTTGGGCTTGTAGATCGGATTCCCCGCCGAGTCCTTGCCCACTTCCACCAGTGCGTCGGAGATGTCGTCGTGGAGCACATTGAACACGAAGGGGCCCTGTTGTTTCTTCAACCAGTCCAGCTCCGTGTAGGCGGCGCGCAGGGACGCGGCAGGCTCGGGCAGCACGATGTCGTAGGTCGCCCGCAGACCGTAGCGGTACAGCCGCACTTGCCACTTGCGCATCATGCTGAAGTAGTCGATCCGGATGGGGGCGGTTGAGCTGGGGTTCTTCAGCTTCCGCGTGGTGGTCTGCTCGGTCCCGGTCACGGTGGTGGTGGAGATGGTGACCTTGTGCTCCTGTTTGGAGCGTGTCGAGGCCTTCTGGGTCAGGGCGGTGGCGTGCTTGCGGCTCTCGGTGGCCGATTGCGACTCCTTACCCTGCCCGCCGTAACTCGACGTCACCGACCCGGAGATCACCGGGATGCCGCCCTGCACGGTGCCGGTGATGTTGAACTGGTTCGCATGCTCCTGCTGCGAGGTGGTCGACTGGGCCAGTTCCGTGTTGTCGGTCACCCCGGTCTCGCTCAGATTTTCCAGCGAATCGGTGACGATCGAGGTGAATTCCTTGTGGGTGACCGACCACTCCTTCTGCGTGACGGCCGTCTCTTCTTGCGGCGCAAGCGGTATCGTCGCAATCAGCTCGCCTCGCTCGATGCCCGCGGGCGACATCTCCAGACGCTCCAGGTTCATCATCCCGAACCTCGGGACCGACGTGTTGACCTCCAGCCCTTTGACCGCCACCAGCGCGCGGTGCAGCGCACGGCTCGCCTCGCCGGACGGGTCCTGTTGCACGCGGTCGCGCCGCAGCGACACCACCGCCTGTCCGAACGCCCGCAACCGCTCCAGCGGAACCTCGGCGAGCGCATGGACGTCCGGGGCAAGCCCTGGCTCGCGCCGGGCGAAGTCGGCCAACAGCGGCCGCGGCAACTGCGCGGCAGGCTCGCCTTCGCCCGGCGACAGCGCCGTTGTGGCCATGCCTGCGGCACTGTCGATTTCCTCAGGGGTCAATGCGAGCTGGTTGAGGAAGCCCTGCTTGGTGATCGCCTGGCCGACCATCGGCGTCTCGATCTCCAGCGGCACCAGCGTCGCCTTGTACAGGCTGCGCGCCGCATGACCGAGAACCGGAGAGGTTGCGGCAGGGGCGGTTTCAATGTCGTGCTTCATGTGATCCTCCATGAGTGTCGTGAGCCCGATCAGTCGTTACTTCTTCTCCAGCTCCTGAACGGCGTCCACCACCTCGGCCAGCGCGTCGACCGGAGTGAGATTCTGCCCTGCGCTGTTGGTGCCAAGCTGTTTCCAGCCGGCGCCCTCCGGGCCGCGCAGCTGGACCCAGATGTCGCGCGTCTTGTCGAGCAGCTCACGCTGCTCCGCCTCGTTCAACACGGACATGAATTCCTCCTCCACTCCGACGCCGCACTGTGCGGCGAAGTCCTCCGGCGACAGCCCGTTTGCGGCGTTCATGTCGCAGTTCCCAAACGGCGCACACCCTTCGGGCAGGCCGCCGCCGTACCCCCGGCCGTCCGTGTACTGATGGGCTATCTGCCCTGGCAAGTTGGGATTCGCGCCGTAACCCGCGCCGATCACCCGCAGGCCGTCGGGCCGCTGCGGCCACATCGAGAACAAGTCGCCGCGGTTGGCGTAGCCGATGACGCGGCGCCGGTCGCCCAGCCAGTCCGCCAATTGCCAATAGGCCCTGTTGATCCCGTCCGACTGGTCGCCGCCCGGATTTCCGCCCGACTCCACGTCGATCATCGCGATCATCCGCGGATGCGGCCCGCCCGCGCGGATCACCATGTCCCGGTGCGTGTTCGCGGTGTACAGCCAATTCGGGCGCCAGTAGAAGTAGACGATGAAACAGGCCAGCCTGCCCTCGTCCGCCGCCCGAGACGCCCACGCGTAGTTGGCCGCGAAATTCGGGTCTCGGAAAGTTCCGTCGTTCGACCGGAAGCTCAGAATGCGGTGCGGGTACGAGTCGTCGACCGGAACCTGGAAGTACGAGACGTCCGCGAAAAGACTGTCACCCATCTGCTGACTCCTTGCTTTTCGGAGCGATCCCCACTTCGGGGATCCGCGCCTTGTGCAAGTAGTCTTCGGCCGCGGCGTCTCACCAACGTTTCACCAAGATTTCACGGCTGCCTTGCGACTGACGATCTGAAGATTCGGCGTCTCGCCGAGAGACCCGCCAGCGTCGCAAGGGCGACGGCGGCCGCAGTGACGGCGGTCGGCAGAATCATGGTTCGTGGCGTATGTCGGCTCGCGGCGCGAACGCCCCGCCGCCGTGTCGAGGCACCGTCACGCCCAGTTCGTTTGGTGCGGTGGCAGGCCGGTATGCGTCGTCGCTGGGTGCTCAGCACGATAGGCGCCGACGTGTCGGCGCCTATCGGTAACCTCTTGCGCGAGACGACCTTCGGGGGCATAGGTGATCGAATCCCTGTTCGATGACGATAGCGATGCTGAGGACGATGCGTTCATTGGGCAGGTACAGGCGCTGATCGCGCCGGTGGCAGCGAATGCGGGGGCGGTTATCGACCAGCCCGGATTGCTCGAGGTGGCCAAGCTCCGGATCAGCCGGTGGTCTCCCCCGGCTTGGGCGTCCCAGCGCGTCGAACCGCACGTGGAACTTCTTCACCTCACGGGCCTAGCCAAGCACTAACTGCGGTGAACACCGTGGCGATTGCAATACAGGAGCCGGGTTCTTCCCCTTCGTCGGCTGGATGCCGGGCCAACCAGGTCAACCAGGTCAACCAGGCGCAGGAACCATGGGAGGGAGCGGTGGAGACGCATCCGGTGGGAGGTGGAGGCGACGGAGGCGGCAACCCGATTCCCAGTTTCGACCGCCCCGCTCACACCCGCGGCGCCGGTGCCGCCAGCACATCGGTGCGGCGCGCAATTCCAAACCGGTGGAAGGGAATTCGGCTGAGAGATTTCGGTCGGCCGTGATACCGCAGCGCTGGCTGGAACCTGACCACGGCCTGCGCCTGCACGCCTGGATCCTTCAGCGACTGAGTCGCACATCCGGGTGTGTTATTGGCGTTCGGCCGATAAGCTCGCCACAAGGGCTGGAGCCGGACTCCGGCAGTGTTGGACCTATGCGGAGTGAAGACTCATGAGCGCGACCACGATTGCCCGCCAGTGCACCTTGTGTGAAGCCCATTGCGGAATCCGGGTAACCGTCGAGGACGAACGGGTAACCCGGATCGAAGGCAATCCCGACGATGTACTTTCCGCCGGGTATATCTGCCCGAAGGCGATGGCGATGGGCGGGCTGCATCACGACCCGGACCGGCTGCGTACTCCGTTGCGCCGGGTGGGTGACCGGTTCGAACCGGTCGGCTGGGATGAGGCGTTTCGGGAGATCGGGCAGCGGCTGCGCCGGATCCGCCGCGAGCACGGTGCCAGCGCTGTCGGGATGTACCTGGGTAATCCGGCCGCGCACAGTTCCTCGGTCGTCTATGGTGCGCTGCTTCGAGTGGCGCTGATGACTCGCAACTTCTACTCCGCGTCCTCAATCGACCAGTTCCCGCAGGAATTCGTGGCGTGGCGGATGTTCGGCGCGAACGTGCTGATGCCGGTGGTCGATATCGATCGCACGCACCGGTTGGTGATCATGGGTGCCAATCCGGCGGTGTCGAACGGGTCGGTGAGCACCATGCCGGGCGCGAAGCTGCGCATCCAGAAGGTGCGTCGTCGCGGCGGCAAGGTAGTGGTGATCGACCCGCGGCGCACCGAGACCGCGCGGCTGGCCGATGAGCATGTCGCGGTCGCGCCCGGCGGCGACCCATATCTGCTGTTGGGGATGCTGCATGTGCTGGTAACCGAAAAGCTGTGCGACGAAGACCGGATTCGTGCGCAGTGCACCGGATGGGACGAATTGTGCGCGCTGGTCGCCGATTTCACGCCCGAGCGGGCGGCAGCACATGCGGGGGTGGACGCGGAGACGATTCGGCGGTTGGCACGCGAGCACGTGGCCGCACCCTCGGCGGCGCTGTATGCCCGGATCGGGGTGTGTCAGCAGGTGACGGGGACTTTGACGCACTGGCTGGTGAACACCATCAATGCGGTCACCGGGAACCTGGACCGGCCAGGCGGGCAGATGTTCGCCAAACCGGCAGTGGATGCGGCACCGTTCGGGCGTTTCGTGTCGATGGGACACGGTGCGTGGACTGATAGCTCGGGCCGGTTCAAGTCTTTCCGGTCGGAGCTGCCGGTGGCGGTGCTCGCCGATGAAATGGAGCAAGGCCACATTAAGGCGATGATCACCTATGCGGGCAACCCGGTACTGTCCACGCCACAGCGCGGTCGGCTCGGTGCTGCGCTGGACGGGCTGGAGTGCGTGGTGGCCGTGGACCTTTATCTGACCGAGACCGCGAGACATGCCGATTTTGTGCTTCCGCCGGTCTCGCCGCTCGAGCACGCTGATCTGGATTTGGTGTTGGCGGCGTTCAGTGTGCGCAACAACGTCCGCTTCAGTGAGCGGGTCTTCGAGCCACCGACCGGTGCGCTGGAGGACTGGGAGATCCTGGCCCGCTTGATCACCGAGGTGCTGCCGCTGCCAGCGCGGTCGATCACCAGCCGGGTGCTCAACGGTGTGTTCGATCAACTGAGCCCGCTGCGGATGGCGATGGCCGCGATCGCCGCCGGCCCGTACGGAGTGCTGCGGCGCGGCTGGAACGGTTTGACCTTCGCCAAGGTGAAGGCGACGCCGGGCGGTATCGACCTGGGCCCGCTGCGACCGCGGTTGCGTTCGCTGATCGCAACCAAGGACCGCAAGGTGCAGTTGGCGCCGCAGGATTTCCTGATCAGCGCACGGACTTTGATCGACGACACCCTCGATGGGCTGGTACCGACAAAAGCGCCCGAGGGCTTCGATCTTCGGCTGATCGGGCGACGGCACCTGCGCAGCAACAACTCCTGGCTGCACAACCTCCCGCCAATGGTGAAAGGCCGCGACCGATGCACCGCGCTCATGCATCCAGCCGATGCCGCCGAACGCGGTCTGTCCGACGGTGAACCGGTAACTGTGACTTCACCGATGGGTTCGATCGTCGTGCCCCTCGAGGTGAGCGACGACATCCGCAGCGGTACGATCGCGATCCCACACGGCTGGGGACATCAGGACCCCGGTGTCGGCTGGCAGGTGGCCGCACAGCTGCCGGGTGCCAATGTGAACCTGCTGCACGATCCCTCGCTCACCGACACCTTCACCGGCTGTTCCGCGGTCAACAACACGTGGGTGTCAGTGACCCCAGCCCGCACCTAACCCGCACTCGTGGACGCAGATTCGACCCAGCACATCAGTTGACCGGGCGCCACAGCGACCTTGCTGGCCGCGTCCCGGTCGGTCTCGACACCGCCCGGTGTGAGCGCGGCGTGCAGTCTATCGGAGCGAAGTCGAGCTGGTAGTGCACCGACCGGGCACACGCGGACGACGGGACCATCTGCGCCCCGACTCTCTCGCCAAACCGGAGCGGTGGGGTGCGCGTCGGATCAGTTAATCGAAAGCTCAATGGCACAGGCGGCCGCGTCCTGCTCACCGGCCACAGCACCGCGCCGCAACCTCGAACCACACGGCCACGCCGAACCCGCCTCGACAGCATCGTCATCGATGAAGCCGCGCTGATGTCGGCGTGGGGCCGCATATTTATGCCTACCCTGACAACGCTGGAGTTCAGGATGGTGTGGAGCTGAGTTGTGGTCGCGCCGCACGAGTCGGATGATGGTTCCAGCGGCGTTGACGTCGGCGAATGGGCCGCGTCGACCAGGAGCGATTCCGCGCGCGTGCCGGGGGTGACGGCTCATCGATCGTGGGGATCAGCTGTTCGAGGCCGATATTGCGCAGGTAACCTCTCTACTACCTCACTAAGCGCAGGGATCATCATGGAACTTTCCGACCTGCGGATCTTCTTGGCGGTGTCCCGAACGAGCGGCATCACCAGAGCCGCACAGGAATTGCACACGGTGCAGTCGAACATCAGCGCCCGGATCAATGCCCTGGAGAAGGAACTCGGCGTTTCTCTCTTCCGCAGGCACGCCAGGGGTGTAGCGCTGACGAACGCCGGGGAGCGGTTGCTTCCCTATGCCGAGCGTATCGACAGGCTCATGGATGAGGCACGATGCGCGGTAGATGACGAGGCCGATCCCAGCGGGTCGCTGCGAGTGGGTGCGATGGAGACGACGGCGGGGCTGAGGCTTCCGGCGGTACTGTCCGCCTTCGCCGACAACCACCCTCGGGTGGACCTTTCGCTGACGACCGGACCGACCGACGACCTGGTCCAGGCGGTTCTCGACTACCACCTCGAGGGTGCTCTGGTGGCCGGCCCGGTGCAACTGGACGAACTCGTCGAAACCGAAGTCTTTGTCGAGGAGTTGGTGATCGTCACCGCTGGGCGGGTCACAGTACTCGACACTGTGTTGCGCAGTCCTAAGATCCTGGTCTTTCGGGCCGGCTGTTCGTATCGCAGGCGTTTGGAGAATATCTTGCTGGCTCGTGGCGCGGTCGGGGTGCGTTGCCTGGAATTCGGCACACTCGAGGGAATTCTCGGCTGCGTCGCGGCCGGAATGGGCATCACTCTGCTGCCTGCAGGGGTGGTGGAACAGAGCGTCTCGCGGGAGCTGGTTCGCGTACATCGGCTTCCTGAAGCCGAACGGTGGGCGGGAACCGTCTTCGTTCGACGGGCCGATGTTCTTCCCTCGCCCGCCGTTTCGCGCTTCCTCGAGCACTTGCGCGCGGCGAGCCAGGCTCCGAACTTGCGGATTGTCGGGGGCGGGACCTCAGCGGCGCAGCAATAGTTCTCTCATCCAGATGGCACCCATCACAAACAATCGTTGGATCTGAAACCACAGCGGCCTTACGGTTCTTCCAGCACCGCTTCCCCGGGCGTAACCAGCGGGGTAAGAACCGATCGAAAGAGACTTCGCTGTTGCAGACCCGCCTCACCCGCGCCTTCGACCTCGGGTATCCGATCGTGCTCGCACCCATGGATACGGCGTCCGGCGCCCGTTTCGATGTCGCCACCATGATCGTAGGCGAGGTCGCTGGACTGATTCACGGCATCGCACCCGCTGGCGATATCGTCCGTCGTACGACGGAGGAGGCGGCCGAACTGCTGGTGCCGCCCGGGACCCGAGCAGGCCACGATCGTCTCGTGACCTTCGAACGGGTTTCAGCTCGCTAGCGACGGTGAACCAGTGGGCCGGCACCGGCTACCGCCGCATCGGCACCGACCGCGTCGCCCTCGTCGTCACCCACCTCCGGGAGTCGATCACCACCACCCCGCGCCGCCAGTTTCTGGTTCGGCCGCACACGACACCACCTGAGCTCCGCTCCCACCCACGCAAAATCGAACCGAAAGGAACATCCATCATGGCCGACACCTGGCTTCCCACCCTGATCACCGCTGGACCCGAGGAAGGGTTCCAACTCGCAATGACCCTGTCCCGCAAAGTCATCGGGCTCACTCAGCCCGATGCCGAAGTTCGTCGTGGTCTACGTCCGGTGTACTCCGAGGACGCGGAAAGCCTCATCGCCACCTCCCAGGTCGTGGCCACCAACTTCCAGACCATCGCCGCGGCGAACAATTACTGGCGGGACCCAGCCCAGTCGGTGAGCGACTGACCCGGACGATTCTTCAGCTGCACCATGGGTGACCTGCACCCAGCCGGTGCTCCTGACCGAACCCGCGCCGCCACAACGGTTGTCACGACCCGATAGGAGCCCTACCGTGCCCCTGGTACGCATCGACCTCATCCGCGGACGCCGCCCCGAGGACATCCGGGCCATCGCCGACGCCATCCAGCAATCTCTCGTCGATGTTCTGAAGATTCCCGAGCGCGACCGATTCCAGATCATCACCCAACACGATCCGGACGAGATCGTCGCCCTCGATGCCGGGCTCGGCTTCGAGCGCACCCCCGGCACCGTCGTCGTTCACGTCTTCACCCAGCGCGGCCGCAGCACGCAGGACAAGCAACATCTGTACCGGACACTGGCCGACCAACTCGCCCGCGTCGGTGTCGACGGCAAGGACCTGTTCATCAGCTACTTCGAAAACGGCCCTGACGACTGGTCTTTCGCCGACGGCCGCGCCCAGTACATCGAGGGCGACCTCCCGATCCCCGGACGTTGACCCCACAGCCGGGTGATCACAGCAAGCCCGCCCTGCTCGTGCATACTTCCCGGAGCGCACAGCCGCGGCCGGTGTCGGCGAAGTGATTATTCGGCCTTGCTGCGGGGAGACTGCGACATCCAGCCCGACTTGGATGTCCTCGAGGTCGGCCGGGATGTTCCAGCGACCCCGACAAGCTCAGCCGCGCGGCGCACGTGGTGGCGATCGAGTTCCAGGAGTTCGCGCACGTCCCGCTGCGAGAGAACGCAACTCCGTATTGAGCAACATCCTGACGGCGACGGCGAGCGAGGTCCATGACGGTTCATCGGCCAGCCGGATCAGCCCTGCGGCCACCAGGAAATCGGTCAACACCGGGAGCGTGGGCTGGATCCGACGCAGGCGCATCCCGACGCACGCGGCGGCGAGCAACCCGAGCAGCGTCACCAGCACGGCCGCTTGGTTCAGCACCGCTGTCATAACGTTTTCGCCTGGCTACCGGTCGGTGTCTGGCCGGGGCCCGGCTCGACATCGTCGCGCTCCTCGACGAGTTCCTTGCCCAGCACGTCATTCAGGACGGATCGCGTCTTCTTCCTGATCAGGCTGGTCAAGTTTGCGCGAGCCGCTGACGCCGAGGATCTGCCCGGTGACGTAGCCGACTTCCTCAGAAATGACGAACCCCGGCGGGATCGTTTTGACCATGATGCCGACCGATGTCATCCGCGCTCACGGTATGGCTGTAATTCGTTGCTCCGCATGCGTTGTGACGGCGATCTCACGCGCCCGGCCGCTGCCGGATGAGCAGGGCCGGAGCGACCGCCCCGATGCCGCGGATATCACGGGACGCCATCCGACGCACGCCGAAACCGGGATGCCCGTCGAGGGCGTCGGCCACCTCGGGGGCGACGAGCACGCTGCCGGGCTCGGCAAGCGCGGTGAGCCGGCTGGCCAGATTCACCGTCGTACCGAACACGTCGCCCAGATGCCTGACCACCGGGCCGTACGCCAAACCCACTCGTAGCCCGGCGATATCGGCGTCGGCTGCGAACGCCGACACCAGTCGCGTGGCGATGTCGGCTACCACCGTAGCGTTTTCGGATAGGAACAGAACCTCGTCACCGAGCATCTTGACCACCTGCCCCCCGCATTCGGAGATGATCTCGGTGGCCCGGTATTCGAAGCGCGTGACGATCCGGGTCAGCGCGCTGTCGGAGCGCAACCGACTCAGTTCGGTGAAACCGACAATATCGGCGAATCCGATTGCCGCCGACTCTGTCTCATTTTCGGCAGCGCCATCCGATCCCGGCAATGCCGCGTCCAGTTGACGCCGCCAGAGTTGGCCGAGGACCCGCTGTACTTCGGGTATCCGCTCGGCCAGCGCCGCCGCCGGATCCAGCGAACCGGCAGTGCCGTGGCGTAGTCGCTGGTCGGCGACGATCTCCACCTGCAACCGCACCAGATGGGCGATGGCTCGGCTCAGCATGCGGGTCAGCCGCAGCGAATCCGGTTCGTCGATGATGCCTTCATCGACGTAACCCGCCATCAGACGCAGCATTTCGACATCGGAGGAAGTGAAATCCACCGTCGCGTCACCCACCGGCGGGTAGCCCAGTGCGCGCCAATATCGGAGAGCGCGCGGCAGCGAAACCCCGGCGGCGGCCGCCGCCTCCCGCGCAGTAAAACACCGACGTTCTCCCAGTAACGAAGGAACCAGTGCGCCCACATCGGCACCATCACTCAGCGCGGACAATACGATCCAACCTTTCCCGAGTGGGCCACCGTCGAACAGACACGGCCACAGCCGACGCCGAGCCCGGAAACACCGGACTCGCGGCCGATGCCCGATGGCGTAGTTGCCGACAATGCCGATCGGAATGTCCAGGTGGTTGCTATACCGTCGGCATCCGAGTCGCGCCGACCTCGGCAATGATCAACTCGCGCAACTCTTCCCGATGATTCAGCAGAGCCGTGTTCAACTGCCCGAGGTAACGGATACAGAAACCGACGTCGGTGGCCCGCGCGGCCGTGTCGAAGGCGCGACGTACGTGGTTGATGGCGGCTCTGAGCACAGGACCTGTCCCCCCGATCTTGCGGCGGGCTCAGACCGCCGGAACCAGATCGCAGGCCCGCACCGACGACCACAGGGTGCTGCGGAATAGCTCAGAGGTGTCGGCCAGATCGGCCGACTGCGCGGCGGCGCGCAGCGCTTGGGCTTTGAAAGTTCTCGCCGCATTGCTCACTTCGTGGCGGACCACGCGCAACTGCGAGTCGATCGCCGCCGGACAATTCCCCCACAGCGTGACCTCGGTACGCCCCCTGCCCAGCACCTCGAACAGCCCCTCACGCACCCGGTCATCGGATTCGAGCAATTCCCCTGCCACCGCGACTGCCTGCGGAACCGGGGTGCCTACCCGCGCAGACAATGCCGTCTCCAGGTCGAATGCGTCGGTCCCCAGGATTCGCAATGGCCGAACATGGTCGGAGTCGGAAACCAGCACCGTGACCTCCCACCCAGCCAGTACTCGATCGCAGAGCCACCCCCCGGCGTAGCGGATCACATCGACCGTGCTGGGTGCGAGGACGCACAGCCGGTACCTCATGGGATAGCGACGGGCGCGAGCTCGCGAGCCAGCGAGCGTGTGTACCCCCGGAATGCTTCTATTAATGGAATCGAGGGGTCGAGCAGCCATGTAGTTTCCATTCCGTTGAGAAAAGCGATGATCTCGACGGCCTTGACGGCGGGATCGAGGTCGGTGCGGTACCAACCGGCGCGCTGGCCGAGCCGGATGGTCGTGGTGAGGGATTCGACCGCCGCGCGGTACCGGTTCTGCAACCGTTCATGCAGCGGCGCGCCCGGGTCCAGGTTCTCGATGAGCAGGACCGTATACGAGCCGATCAGCTCCGGCGATCGTTGGAATCGGTCGGCCACCCCGTTGAGTACCTCGATGAGGTCGGCCTCGCGATCCCAGTGCAGGTCGTCGTCGTTGTCGCGGCTGTCGAGCACCTCGTGTAGCAGCTGCGACTTGGATTCGAAGTGATGCAACAATCCCGCCGTCGTGACCCCGGCTTCCCGGGCGATCTGGGCGAGTGATGTGTTGCGCCACCCATTGCGCGCGAGCAGCCGTTGTGCGACCGCGAGGATACGCGCCTTCCGGTCCTCCCCCTTGGCGAGCAACGAGTCGTATCGCCGTGGGGTGAGGGGCTGTTGACCGGACACCGAACTCCTTCGTTCAAACCTACTGAGCACACAGTAGGTTGGATTCCTGGAAGTGACAAGGGCCACAATGAGGAACCTCGGGATTGCCCGAAACCACCGGCTGTGACGGCGACATGCTCGACGTCGGATCACTCGGCCAAGTCGCGATTTCGTCCTAAATGGCCACATTGCCGTCCTGTGCTCGCTCTGCTCGGAACTGCGATATCGAGAGCAGAAGCCGTGCGGACCACCTCCGCGGTGATGCTGGATACGAATCTGTGGTCGTCTATCGGCGATGATCGGGCATCAGCGGAGTTCGACGACGGTGGCGACCGCTGCGGGTGCTGCCATTGCCTGGCTGTCCCGGCCGGGAGTCTGCCGATCACGTGGGCCCACGGCCACTCCACGGCGCGAGTCGACCCTCGCGTGGACCTAGGCGGATGCGGTCACACCTCGGTGCACGCCGCCGAGACCGATCAGGGGGTTTGAACCGTGACCCGGTAGCCGAGGCGGAGTTCTCGGGCGGGGTGGGCGGCGGCGGTGAGGTGGAGCCAGCGGTGCAGGCCGGCGCGCGGGTCCGGGACGTAGGCCGCCTGGGTGTGGGTGATGCCGAACGGGAAGTTTCCGGATGCCGCGGTGGCGGTGGCGGTCATCAGATGCATCTCCGCCCACAGGTGCGGTTCGGGCGCGTCTTCGGGCAGGGGACGGGTGTTCGGAAGGAAGAAGCCGAACGGTTCGGCGGGGGCTCCGGAGGTGTGGATGAGCGTGCCGGTGACGAATAGTCGCACCGTCCCGGTATGCACCACACAGTTGGGTGTCAGGGGCAGGGGCGGGGCAGGTTGCAGCTCGAGCCGGAAAACCATGGGCCGACTGTACGGTGTCGCCATGTGCGCGAAAAGCACTGGAGCGTCACGAAGTTCGGTTGCTCACAGGCCCAGCCGCACGCAGATCGGTATCAGCGCCGACATGTGTGCCGTAATTGTCCGATCTGGGCGAATCTGTTCGATCGCACGGAAATGATGCGATCACCGCGTGGCTCGTCCACGAAAAGCTACACCTCGCGCAGCGGTTCGATACGGGCCGGAACATGCTTGTGCCACGGTGTTCCGGCGATCGCATCGCGCCAACCGGCATCGGTGAGCTCATTCGCGGCCACACCGGTGCGGGTGCCATCGGGCAGGTCCAGGCCAAGCCCGTTGGGCAGCGAGGCATGCCCGGGCCGCATGCGGTCGTTGATCTCTACCGCGGCCACGGCGCTGCCGCGCCGGGTGGTGATGCGGGCGCGCTCACCGCTGGTGAGACCGAGGGCGGTGGCATCGTCGGGACTGAGGCGCAGCGCGCCCTCCGGATCGCGGCGACGCCAGCTGTTGTCGCGGAAAATGGTATTGGCAGTGAAGGATCGCCGTTCCCCGGCCGACAGGACAAAGGGGAATTCGGGACTGGTGTGCGTGGCGGGCGTGGCCGGGAGTTGGCGCAGCGCGTGCAGCAATTCCGGGATCGCCAACGGGATGCGCGGGTGTGGCACATAGTCCCAGGCGTCCGGATAGTCATCGACGGTGAAGGTGACTCCGGAGCGGCCCGCGAGGATGGCGTCGAACAGCGCATCGGCATCGAGGTGACCCGCTCGACGCATTGCGGCCGGATGCACCTTCGCGACGCGCTGCGCGAGCGCCCACAACACAGCGGCCGAGCGCGCACCATCGGGCAGGGTCGGGCCGAGGGTTTCATAGAGCAGGTAGGGGGCGAGTCCGCCGATCTTCTTGTTCATCGCCAACAATGCGGCAAAGACCAATGCGTAGGGGCGGCGGCCGAGTTTCGCGGCGGTCCGCAGCACCGTCAGCTCGGCACGACCGACGACGCCGAGTTCACGAAGCAGGCGCGCGTAGATCTCGGGTTCGGGCAATGTGCCGGGGAGCGGTTCGAGTACCGGCGCGCGCAGATGGAAGGTGTTGTGCGGGAACTCCAGATTGAAGAAGGTGGCCTCCCACTTCTCGAACTGGCTGGCCGCGGGCAGCACATAGTCGGCGTGGCGTGCGGTTTCGGTGAACGCGACATCGATGACCACCACCAGATCCAGTGCGTCCAGTGCGGCGCGGAAGGCGGTCGAATCGGCGAGTGAATGTGCCGGATTCGCGGATTCGATGATCATCGCCCGGAACCGGTCGGGGTGATCGGTGCGGATTTCCTCGGCGATCGAGTTGCACGACAGCATGCCGCCGAGGATCGGTGCGCCGGTCACCGGGCTGCGTTTGATGTCACGGCTGTAGTTCGCCAACGGCGCCATCCACGAATGTGGTTGCATGGCACCGGGTTTGGCGAAGTTTCCGGTGAGCAGCCAGAGCAGCTTGTTCAAATAGGAGATCAGGGTGCTGTTGGGGCTCTGCTGGACACCCAGGTCCTCATAGGTGGCCACACTGCTCGCGGTGCCGATCCGATGGGCGGCGGAGCGCAGCGATTCCACTGGCACACCGCAGGTTTCGGCATAAGACGCGATATCGATATCGCGCAGCACCGCGATGACGGCCTCGACCTGGTCGGCGTGTTCGGTGAGGAATGCGTGATCGAGCAGATCGTCTTGCACCAGCACGGCGAGCATCGCGGCCAGGCACCACGCGTCGGTGCCGGGGCGGACCTGCAGGTGGATATCGGCGAGATCGGCGGTTTCGGTGCGCACCGGATCGAGCACGATCATGGTGCGGGCCGGATCCTTGGCGATCTGCTGCAGGACGGTGCGGGCACGCGGCACACCGTGTGACTGCCAGGGATTCTTGCCGAGGAAGACAGAAACCTCGGCACGTTCGAAATCGCCGGTGGTGTGGCCGCCGGTCAAATGCGCGTCGACCCAGCCCTCGCCGGTCTTCTCCTGGGCGAGCGCGGTCGAGCGATAGCGACTGCCCAGTGCCCGGCGTAGGGCGCCGCTGTAGGCGCCACCCAGGTGGTTGCCCTGTCCCCCGCCGCCGTAGAAGAAGATCTTGTCGCCGCCATAGGTGGACTTGACCGCGGTGAGTCGGGCGGCGACCTCGGAAATCGCGGTATCCCAGTCGATTTCGGTGAAACTGCCATCGGCTTCGCGGCGCAGGGGGGTGGTCAGGCGGGTGCCGCCGTTCTGGTAGTGGTCCAGGCGCAGCGCCTTGTTGCAGGTGTATCCGGCCGAGGCGACGTGGTCCTTGTCGCCGCGGATCTTGGCGAAGCTGCGGCCGTCGAGCTGGATCAGCAGGCCGCAGTTGTTCTCACACAGGATGCATGCGGTCTTATGCCATTCCTGTTGTGCCGCGGCATCATTGCGTCCAGGTCGCGCGCTGTTGCCGACTCGGCTGCCTTGCTGCGCGGCGGTACTCATCGATGCTCCTCCGAGTTGTCGTCGACGGAAGCGAAACCGCCGGTCGAAATATGGATGCTCAACTGGTCTGGTCGACGCGAGTGCCGTCGATCCACGCCTTCGGCTCGGCCAGAAACGGTGTGTCGCCGAGCCGATCGAGATCGTCGAAGAAGGCGTCCTGGGTGCGAGTGGCCGCCTTACTGCTGCCGGTGGACAGGAATGCGGCGAGTTCGTGATTCAGACTGCGCGACAACGACCTCTCCGTGCCGAAATAGATGGCGCGCTTGAGCTCGCTGATGACGACCGGATTGCGCGCGGCCAGACGCGTCGCGGTGGCCTCGGTTTCAACGAGTAACTCGTTCTCGGAGGTCAGCCGGTGCACCAGGCCCAGACGCAGGCCCTGCTGTGCGCTGAGCGGTCCACCTTCGAGGGTCAACTCGATCGCCTTTGCCGCGCCGATCAGTCGCGGCAGGCGCTGGGTTCCGCCGCCGCCCGGAATGAGATTGGCGATCGATTCGATCTGACCGAGTTTGACGTGCTCGGCATCGGCGGCGTACCGGATATCGCAGGCGAGGGCGATCTCATGCCCGCCGCCGAGGGCCGGGCCATTGATGGCGGCCAGATAGACCACGCGAGATCGGTTCATCCGCAGGGTCGTTCGCTTCCAGCGGTAACCCCACACCATGCCGGTCCCGAGACCGCCCCCGAAACGCTCCAGCACATGGGCCGCACCCGGTACCCGCAGGCTCGTGTTGAGCACCGGGATCAGCGGCGCCACCGCGCGGGCCGGGATGAACGGATGCGGCATCGCGAGCATGCCGGTCAGCGCGCTCGGATCCGCGTGGGTGAGGAACCGCCCGGGCAGACCGCCCGTGAGCACGATCGCGCCGACCGTGTCGTCGGTATCGGCCGCCGCGGTGAGCAGGTCCAGATCCCGTACGACGGCGGGTGTGACGAAGTTCAGCGGCGGTGCGACGATGGTCGCGGTGAGCACTCTCCCGTTCCGGGCCAGGTCGATCGTCTCCAAGTCGAGCTCGGCTGTTCGCGACATCGGCGTCTCCTCGGGTTCGTGGTGGGCGCGGTGGAAGCTGCACCCGACGCTGATTATGGTCCTCACCATAATCGGGATGTCAAGGGCACGCCCTGTCGAACACGGTCGGCCGCATACCCAGAAAGACGGCTCCGAGCGGGCATTCTCCGCAGGGGCGAACTGCCGAATGTCACCGGAAAAGACCCGGATCGATCAGGCGCTACGCGGAAGCGCTGATGGCGTTCGTCAGCTGAACTTGCAATTCGTGGACGGTGTCCTCGAGCGGAGTGATGGCACGCTCGACGCGACACAGCGCGATCGCCCCCTCGACAGCGGCGACGGTGAGAGTGGCCATGCGCCGCGACCGCACCGGGTCGAGGCCGTGACGGCTGAGCATATCGGTGAGCGCGGCATTCCAGCGGGCGAAGACGGCGGCGGCAGATGCCGCGAATTCCGGTGCGTCGTCGTTGGTTTCGACGGCGACCGCGAAGATCGGGCAGCCCGCGCGGTAGTCGCTGTCGACGAGGGTCCGTCGCCACAGTGCGACGAACATATCCAGTGCGGTCTCCGGATCGTTCTCGCGGGTGATCGTTTCGATGAATTCCGACATCGAACCACCGGCCGCGGTGAGCGCGTCGGTGATCAGGTGGGTGCGACCGCCGGGAAAGTGGTGATAGACCGACCCGCGAGGCGCACCGGTATCGGCCAGCACCCGGTCCACACTGGTGGCGCTCGCGCCATGGATGCGCAGGGATTCGATCGTGCCCGCGATCATCCTCCGGCGCGCGTCACGCTGCTGTGGGCGCGCCGGAGCCTCCTTATTCGTGCGGCGTGTCGCTGCCATGTAGCCATAGTATGGGACGCCCCATAACACCGGGGGTGTTCGTCTACCGCACGCGGCTGGCGTGGAAATCCAGCACCGCGGCCAAGGTCTCCCTGGGGGCTTCGAACTGGGGATAGTGCCCGACCTTCGGCAACTCGACCACATCCGGATCCGGGATCAGTTCGCGATAGCGGCGCACCATGTGCGCACCCGATACCGGATCGAGCAGACCGTCGATCAGCCGGACCGGAACCGGTGTGTCGACCAGGGCGCCCACCCAGCGCGCCCGGTTCGCCTTGCGCTCACCCATATAGCGAATCAGCTTGTGCCCGTTGCTCTTCCCGTGCTTGCTACACCACAGGATCCAGTACTGATCGAGCTCGTGGGAACTGGGTCGGGTGTCGGGACCGAAGACCCCGGCAAGGCTGCGACGGAACACCCGCTCGGTACCCAGCACCCCGAGCAGCGGTCCCAGCGGACTCGCCAGCAACTTCTGCACCGGTCGCGCACGGTGGGTCTCAGGGAACAGTCCGCCGTTGAGCAGGCATACCGATTCGATCACCAGGGAATCGTCGCCGTCGGCGCGGCGCTGCGCGTCGCGGGCCAGCAACTCCTGGGCGACAGTGTCGCCGTAATCGTGGGCCAGGATGTGCGTCCGGGAAATCCCCTGCTCACGCAGCAGATTCTCGTGGATATCGGCCTGATCGGCGATCCGGTAATCGTAATTGCGGGGTTTGGCCGACCAGCCGAAGCCGATCATATCCGGGGCAATGAGCCGCGCGAACCGCTCACGCAGACCCGGCCATACCGCGTGCCAGTCCCAGGACGCGGTGGGGAAACCGTGGATGCAGAGCAGATTTCCGGCACCGTCGCCGCTGCTGTCCTGCCAGAAGATCTGATGGCCGCGGTGGGTGTGGCGCCGACCGCTCGCCCGCCAGGACGCAAACTCTTCCATGTCTACCTCCTTCGTGCCGACAACTATTGCGCGCGAACGCTACCGCCACAGCCATTCGGGGGAACCGAACCACACTGTCCGTGTCACGTACCGCATGGTCTTTTCGAGCCGGGTGTTTGCTCTGCGAGAATGCCACAGTGCATGTCGCGATCGGCCTCGTTGTTCTAGTCGCCTCGGCGGCGTCGCTCGCGGCGCTCGCGCGACGGTTCGGGATATCCGAACCGCTGGTGTTGACGCTGGCCGGGGTGGTCGCGTCGTATTTGCCGCACGTTCCCGAGGTCCATCCGGATCCCGAGGTCATCCTGCTGGGTTTCCTGCCGCCGCTGCTCTACACCTCGGCGATTCGCACCTCCCTGGTCGACTTCCGGGCCAATGCGCGCACCATCGCGCTGCTGTCGGTGGGTCTGGTGCTGTTCAGCACGTTCGCGGTCGCGGCGGTGGTGTGGTGGCTGTTGCCGGTACCGTTCGCGGTGGCGGTGGCACTGGGTGCGGTGGTCGCACCGACGGACGCGGTGGCCGCGACCGGCATCGCGCGACGCATCGGGATGCCGCGCCGGATCGTCACGATCCTCGAAGACGAGTCGATGTTCAACGACGCGACCGCGCTGGTGACGGTGCGCACCGCGATCGCGGCGGCCGCGGGCACGGTGTCGGTGTGGAAGGCCGGTGGTGACTTCCTGCTGGCAGCGGGCGGCGGCGCGGCGGTGGGCATCGTGGTCGCCTATCTGCTGGCGATGCTGCGGCGGCGGATCACCGATCCGGTGCTGGACACCACGCTGTCGTTCCTGGCGCCGTTCGTCGCCTATCTGCCCGCCGAGGGGATCGAAGCCTCCGGTGTGATCGCGGTGGTGACCTGCGGCATGGTACTGGGGCACGGTGCACCGGCGTGGCAGAGCGCCGCCTCCCGGATCGCCGAACGCACCAACTGGCGCACCATCCAATTCATTCTGGAAAGCGTCGTCTTCCTGATGATCGGGCTGCAGATGCGCGCCATCATCGAAGGCGCGTGGGACAGCAACCTCGATCACCGCACCCTGATCGTTGCGGCGGTGGCGGTCATGTTGGCGGCGATGCTGTCGCGGCCGCTGTGGGTGTTCCCGGTCGCGTTGCTCTCGCGCAAGCTCGGATTGTCGAATGCCGATGTGCCGCTGAGCCATCCGGTGGTGGTGTCGTGGGCGGGCATGCGCGGGGTGGTCACCCTGGCGGCGGTGCTGCTGCTGCCCGCCGACACCCCGCAACTGCCGGTGCTCAAACTGCTCGCCCTCGTCGTGGTCGCGGGAACGCTACTGCTGCAGGGGACTTCGCTGCCGTGGGTGGTTCGGCGGCTGCATGTGCGCGGCCCGAGTCGCGCGGAAAACGCACTGCAGAAGGCGAATCTGCTGCAGCAGGCGACCTCGGCCGGACTGGCCGAGCTGGAAAAGCACATCACCCCCGACACACCGCCCGGTGTCGTCGAGACACTGCGTGATCGGGTCACCTGGAAGACCAACGCGGCCTGGGAACGACTGGGCCGCTCGGAATCGGAACTGGCGACACCGACCGCCGAATATCGTCGGCTGCGGCTGGAAATGCTGCGCGCGGAACGGGAAACAGTACTGCGCGTGCGGGATTCGGGCACCGCGGACTACGAGATCCTGCAGTACGTGCTCTCGCGGCTCGATCTCGAGGAATCGATGATCGACCGCTTCGACGAAACCGAAGAGGAACGCGTCGAACCGCTCGCCGCCCCGGTGGCGGCCGACAGCTGCGCGCATCTCGAGTCCGCGCCGCTGGTGCGTGAGCCCACCGAACCCGACGAGTGCAAGGAATGCATCGCCGAGGGGTACGCCTGGGTGCATCTGCGAATGTGCCTGTCCTGCGGGCACATCGCCTGCTGTGACTCCTCGGTGGGCAATCACGCGACCAAGCATTATGCCGCTACCGGACATCCGGTGATGCGCAGTGTGGAGCCCGGTGAGGCGTGGCGGTGGTGCTATGTGGACGAGCTACTCGGCTGAGCGGCGGGCGTGAGAGTAGATCAACCGCGCGTACTGGGCCAGCAGCTGGTCCAGTGAAATGTCCTCCCCGCCCGCGGCGATCTGCTGGTAGCCGATCAGCATCGACATGCCGAGTGCGGTGACCACCGCGGTGGTCTCCTCATCGCCCACAACGCCTTTGATCGCCTTGTGCACGGTGCGGCGGCGTGATTCGTCGACCCGCTTGAGTGCCAGATTGACCGATTCGTCATTACCGGCCCAGGCCCGGATCGCGGCCTCGGCGGCGTGGTGCAGGCCCGCGGCGAGGTCGGACATGGCGCGGATGTCGTCGTCGGGATTGCCCTGGTTGAATTTCAGTGTGCGCAGGATGATGACCTGGCGGTTCTCCCAATGCTCGAGCAGCGCGTCCACGAAGCCCTGCCAGCTGCCGAAATGATGGTAGAACGAGCCGCTGGTGACACCGAGGCGGCGGCACAGCACGCCGATATTGAGGCCCTTGAAGCCGAGTTCGGCCAAGACCTCCAGAGCGGTGTCGAAGTACTGCTCCTTGGTGACCACTCGTGACATTCGCAGGCGCCGTTTCTGTTCGTGCGGGCAAGGCGGGAGGACCAGACAGTACCTCATCGTATGTCCGTCGCGCCGAAACGTAACGAAGTCCGCGCATTGCGGTAACCGCGCCGTGAAAGTACCCGTGACCGGGCGAAACATGCAGTGGCGTAGCGGAAGAGGGGTTTGCCGGGATGCTGCCGCTTCATTACAGAGCAATTGCTCTGTTATAGTCGTGGCATGCCCCGCCCACGGACCCACGACCCCGACACCGTGCTCGATGCCGCGGAGTCGCTGGCGGTGCGCTCGGGTCCGGCGGCGGTCACCATCCGGGCCGTCGCGGCGGCCACCGGCGTGTCCAACGGCGCGATCTATCACACCTTCGGCTCGCGCGCGGAACTACTCGGACGCAGCTGGTTACGGGCGGCCGGGCGGTTTCTGCGGATGCAGACCGAGTCGGTCGAGGCGCATCTGTCCGCGAACGACGACACCTCGGGCGCGCTCGAGGCGGTAGTGGCCGCCGCCGAGACGCCGGTGGAGTTCGCGCGGCGATACCCGGATTCCTCGAAACTGCTGCTGACCGTCTCACGTGACGAACTGCTCGGCGACGAACTGCCCGAACAGATCGTCGCCGAACTCGCCGGAACCGATGACGCGCTGGTGCGACTGCTCATCCGGCTCGCACGCGCCCTGTGGGGCCGCGGTGACGCCGCCGCGGTCGATGTGATCACCACCTGCGTCGTCGATTTGCCGACCGGCATCCTGCTGCGTCGCGACCGGATCGCCGAACCCATTGCCCGCGAACACCTTCGCGCCGCCGTGCGCGCGGTGCTCGCGGTCGGCCCACCCGAATAACACCCGAAGTAAGGAACAACATGAGCACACTGAGTTACCACGAAAAGATCGCCGTCCTGGACCTCGGTGATGACGAAAATCGTTTCACCCCAGACTTTCTCGACGCGGTCGACGCCCACCTCGACACCGCACTCGCCGAGGAGGCGCACGGTCTGGTGACCACCGCGAGCGGCAAGTTCTACTCCAACGGCCTCGACGTGGACTGGCTGGTCGCCAACGGTGACCGCACCCAGTGGTACATCGGCCGGGTGCAGGCCTTGTTCGCCCGCGTGCTCACCCTGCCCATACCCACCGCTGCCGCACTGCCCGGGCACGCTTTCGGCGCCGGCGCCATGCTCGCCCTCGCCCACGACTACCGGGTGATGCGCGCCGACCGCGGTTTCTTCTGTCTGCCCGAGGTCGATATCCGCATTCCCTTCACACCGGGTATGGCCGCGCTGATCCAGTCCAAGCTGCCCCCCAAGGCCGCGGTGGCCTCGATGACCACCGGTCGCCGCTTCGGCGGAATCGATGCCTCAGCGCTGGATATCGTCGACGCCACCGCGGGCGAAGCCGCGGTCGCCACCGCCGCCATCGCAATGCTCGCCCCACTCGGCGGTAAGGATCCCGCGACGCTGGGCGCGATCAAGAACACCATGTTCGGGCCGGTCGTCGCCAAGCTGACCGAATCCAGCTCCTAGACGGTAGGTTCGGCACACATCAACAGCGGAGCCCGACATGACCGAGGCCGCCGTCCTGCAACGCCAGGGCCATATCGCGATCATCACGCTGAACCGGCCCGAGGCGATGAACGCGGTGAACTCCGCGCTCTCGATCGCCGTCGGTGCGGCACTCGAGGAGGTTGCGGCCGATCGGGACCTGCGGGCCGCGGTGATCACCGGGGCCGGTCGCGCGTTCTGTGCGGGCGCGGACCTCAAGCAACTGGCTCGCGGCAACGGAATTCACGACCCGGACCATCCGGAGTACGGATTCGCCGGGCTGGTCCAGCATTTCATCGACAAACCGCTCATCGCCGCGGTCAACGGATTCGCCCTGGGCGGTGGCACCGAAATCGTCTTGGCGTGTGATCTCGCGGTGATGAGCGCCGATGCCGAACTCGGACTGCCCGAGGTCACCCGGGGGTTGTTCGCCGCCGCGGGTGGCGTGCTGCGGCTGCCGCGTCAGATCCCACCCAAGATCGCTCACGAGATGGTGCTCACCGGAGCGCCGATCGATGCCGCGGCCGCCGCGCACTGGGGGTTGGTCAACCGGGTCGTCCCGGCCGATCAGGTGCTGCCCACCGCGATAGAGCTCGCCGAGACGATCGCTGCCAACGCGCCGCTGTCGGTGCGCGCGTCCAAGCGAATCATGCACCGCGGCAACGAATTCGGCTCCGATTGGGATGCGCGGATGTGGGAGATGAGTTTCCGGGAGGCGGGACCGATCTTCGCGAGCAAGGACGCGCTGGAAGGGCCGCGCGCGTTCGCGGAGAAGCGTGCGCCGCGGTGGCGCGGGGAATGACGGCGGAGGTTTTCGCGGGAAGTCATCTCGGGCGGTAGGGCTGCGGAAGTCGTGGTCGGCCCCTCGGGGTGCGGCATACCCCGAGGCCGCGCTACCCGGATTCGCCCGCCACAGTTGAATCCGGCGTATCCGTGAGGTGCTTGTCGAAGAACGCGAAGATGCGATGCCAGGCATCGCGGGTGGCCTCGGCGTCGTAGCCGAGACCGGCGACCCGCAGGACCGGGTCGATGCCGAAGACGTTGGCGAAGCCGTGCATGGTGCCCGGGTAGGTCTTGATGTCGTGCTCGACGCCGAGATCGGTCAGCACACGATCGAGTTTGCGGCCCGCGCCCAGAAGTGAGGGATCGAGCTGGGCATAGCTGGCCACCACCGGGCATGCGCCCTCGAGTTGGGCGCGGTAGTCGCCGTAGAGGCCCGGATAGAACGGTGCGGCCGCGTCGAAACCCATTGGCGCGGTGAGCAATGCGAAGCCACCGCCCATGCAGAAGCCGATGACCGCCGTCTTGCCGGTGCAGTCGCGATCGACGACCAGGCGGTCGCGGGCGGCGAGGATCTCCCGGATCGCGGGGCTGGCGCCGGTGAAGATCAGCGACCGCATCACCGCCCGGATGCAGCGCACCCGGCCATTGGCGAACAGGTTCGGGGCGATCGTGAGATAGCCGTAGTCGGCGAGCATTTCGACATTGCTGCGGATATCCGGACCGAAGCCGACACCGTCGTGCAGCACCACGACTCCGGGCCACGGACCGTCCCCGGTCGGGCGGGCCAGGATCGCTTCGAGAGCGCCGTCCGGTGCGTCGAGCTCGATGGTGTCCATGTCAGCAATGTAGGCGACTGTCCCAGACGTGTACAGCTATTGCGTGGCGAGCCGCTATCGCGCGAGAGGAATTTCGGAGTTGATCGTGAAATGCGCGGTGTCGCGGCCCCGGTTGGTTTAACCTCGGCCAACGCGGTGTCCCCGGTCAGCGCGTTGTCGAACGAAAGGTGACTTGTTCATGTTTCGGCTGCCGTGGCGCGCCCTCTCCGTCGCGACCACCCTGGCGCTCACCATATTCGCGGCCTCGCCCCTGGTCGCGGCCGACAGCGGTGACTACGCGAAATACGATCCCGACCCGACCGGCGACGCCTACCTCGATCAGCATTTCAATACCGACGGGCTGTCCAACGGCGCGATCCTGTCGTCGCGATCGGTGCAGATTCTGCCGCCGCTGGCCGCCACCAACGACTTCGCTGCCTGGCAGGTGTGGTTCAAATCCACTGCCGCCGACGGCACTTCGATCGCCGCGCTCACCACGATCATGAAACCGAAGACATGGAACGGCCGCGTCGTCAGCAATGACTACGCCATCGACAGCGTCGGACTGCAATGCAATCCGTCCTACCAGCTGACCCATTCGGTCTCCATCGAGGCTCCCGACATCACCCGCCAGCTGCTCGGGCACGGTTACGCGGTCGTGATGACCGACTACCAAGGCCCCAAGATGGCCTACGCACACGGGCCCACCCAGGCTCGCGAGGTGCTCGACGGAATCCGTGCCGCACTACAGTTTCCGGCGGCCGGACTCGCGGGCAGCCCCACCACGATGATCGGCTACAGCGGCGGCGCGATCGCCACCGTATGGGCCGCGCAGCTGCAGCCCACCTATGCCCCCGAACTGCGGATCCTCGGCGCCGCCGCCGGTGGCACACCCGCCGACCTGAGCCTGCTGCGCAAAACGATGGACGGGAAACCGCCCGCCGGGGCGCTGTATCTGATGGCGGCGCTCGGGGTGGCCCGAGCCACGCCCGAGGCCTTCGACCTGCTCAACGACTTGGGCGTGCGGACCGCGCAGGAGAACAAGAACCTCTGCTCCAATGCCGCCCTGCTCGGCGCCGTACCGGTGGCGCTGCGCACGCTGACCAAGGTCGACCCGTACCCGACCGAAGTCGTCCAGCGGATCTACCGCGAAACCAAGGCCGGTGGGCTGACCCCGACGATGCCGATCTACCTGTGGCACGGCCTGTTCGACGAATGGATTCCCGTCACCGGCGCACAGGCGCTACAGCAACAGTGGAAGAGCGCTGGGGTGGACGTGTCACTGACGCTGCTGCCGTGCGACCACGTCACCTGCGCGTTCACACCCGGGGCAATCGACCGGATCGACAAGTGGATGGGCGTCGCCTGACCGCGGTCCGACGTTTCCGGCACCCGGGAGCAGATTCGACTTCGGTGCACCACCGCGCGTGTGCTCGGTGGCATCCGCGAGCGTGCGAAGAATCAACAGCCGCAACGGATCCCGGAGCGTCGATCCGCCAGCTCTCCGCGCGACCGCCTTCGCCGAAATCGGCTCAGCAGTCGATATTTTGGCCGCAGCCAGCCATCGCCACCAGCGAACGCAGATGTCAGCGGCGTGAGATCGCGCTCGGTCAATAGCCGGGCGGAGCTGCGGCCGAGACGGGCCGAGTTGTCGGAAGTCCTGCGGCGGAAGTTGCTTCGGTACACATTCGGCTCCCGGCACGTCGACGACATCGACCCCGCGAAGCAGGCCCGGCTCACATCGATCCCACCGATACCGATCGGGGCTTGCGGTGGCGGAGCACCTCGTGAGGGTCCGTTGTACGGACCCCGTGCGTGGTGTCGGTCGCTCATGTGCGAATCTCGAGGTGTCGACTCAGGGAAAGGGCTACTCATGATGCTCGGTATGGTCCTCGGCGACTTCGGTGCTCGCGCTTCGACGCGGGACCGCTAGTCCGTCCTCACAGCCCCGGCTGCCTCAGGCCGTCTCCCGCTCCTCGTCGAAGTGCTCTCCGTGCCAACGCACGTCCGATCACGAGGAGCACCCCATGTCGACCATTCACTGGACCGAAGCAGATACCGACCACAGCGCGCAGTGGCATTCCGAAAGCGCGGCCGCGGCGCCCGCGCAGATCACCATCGCCGATGACCGTATGCGTGCCGATACCGCCTACCGCCTGGCCTGCCAGGGGACGGCGCTGCTGTGGCGCGGCGATTTTCACAACGCCCGTCAGCTGTTGCGGGCACTGAGCCGCCGCATCGATCGCAAACCCGTGCCGGTGGGCGCGGGACCGGCCGAATCCTTTCACCTCTATCGGCGCGCTCGTGGGCAGCGGGCACGGGTGTTGGGCAGGCTGATCGTGCAATTGGAGCCGGACCATTCCCTGGCATTGCGCCGTGCCCCCGATGTTCGGCAGGCGTGCACCGAGATATACGGGTCCACGCATGCGCCGATGGTGATCGCGTTGACCGAACTACTCGGAGCGATCGGAGCGCACGAGTGGCGTGAAAACGGTGTCGTGGTACCGGCTCTCGGTACGCGGATCCACCCGCACTACGGGGTGTTCTCCCCCGTGCGCGGCGAATACGTCGATCTGGTCGCCGCGGCACCGCTGCCGGTCAGGCATCACACCGCGTTCGACCTCGGTACCGGAACCGGCGTGCTCGCGGCGGTGCTGGCTCGCCGCGGCATCGGCCACATCGTCGCCACCGATATCAATCCGCGCGCACTCGCCTGCGCCCGCGACAATATCGACCGTCTCGGGCTCACGAACCGCATCGATGTCCAGGGCCCAGGCCTGTACCCCGACGGCCGCGCACACCTGATCGTCTGCAACCCGCCGTGGCTCCCGGTCCGTCCGACCTCCACCGTCGAACAAGGCGTCTACGACCCGGAAAGCACCATGCTGCGCGCCTTCCTGGCCGACCTCCCCGCTCATCTCGAACCCGGCGGCGAGGGCTGGCTGATCCTATCCGATCTGGCCGAACGTCTCGGCCTGCGCACCCGCACCGAACTCCGCACCGCCATCGGCTCGGCAGGACTGCGCGTCATCGACCGGATCGACACCCGACCCCACCACTCCCGACCCCGCGACGCCACAGACCCGTTCCACGCAGTCCGAGCAGCAGAAGTGACCTCCCTGTGGCGCCTGGCCACCCGGATACCGTGCCAGCACCCGAAATTCATCAAGGGCACCGGCTGATCCCCCGGTCGGTTTCGGGGTCCATCCTCGATCCGCATCGCGCCGGAACCATCCGCGACGGCGCATACGGAATATGTGGACCCCGCGACCGCCTGCAGAAACTGGGGAGCCAGAGTCGCGATCTGCCCTCGACTCGCCATCGTGGCGCCACGAAACTCGCTTCGAAACCCGAAGCGCACCGGCCGCGTCCATCCGTCGGCTTCCGAAAGGGCACTCGCCCCAACCCGGTGGCTCGGGTGCGACGAGAACCTTCGCCCGCCGTGACCGCGATCGCGGAAGGCAGACGGGCACGGGCGAAATCGGGTGAAAACGGCACGCGGGGGTTGGGTGGCAACTTACGGTCGGGAAGAAAGTGTGGCCGTAGTGATTGTGGTGTGCGATGACCGAACCGAATACCTCCTGTGCCGCCTTCCAGCGGGTGGCGGCGATCGATCCCGACGCGATCGCGGTGCGCTCCATCGGTGGCGGGCATGCCTTGACCTGGCGGGAGTACGCCGAGCAGGTGCGGCATATCGCGGCGGGATTGCATGCGCTCGGGATCGGGCGCGGGGATACGGTCGCGCTGATGATGGCCAATCGGGTCGAGTTCTATCCGATCGAGGTGGGTGCACAGCACACCGGCGCGACCTCGTTCTCGGTGTACAACACCCTCGCACCCGAGCAGTTGAACTATGTGTTCGGCAATGCGGGCAATCGGGTGGTGATCTGCGAGGAGCAGTACGTCGAGCGGGTCCGCACCTGTGGAGCGCAGATCGAGACCATCGTGTGCATGGATGCCGAGCATGCGGGAACGATCAGTCTCGCGGAGCTGAAGGCCAAGGGCCGCAACGATTTCGACTTCGAGGCGACGTGGCGTTCGGTTCGGCCGGACGATATCGCGACGCTGGTCTACACCTCAGGTACCACCGGAAATCCGAAGGGCGTCGAAATCACCCATGCCAACCTGACCACCGAGGCGCACGCCTTCAATGCCGTACTCCCGGTGGAATTCGGCGACCGGCAGACCTCCTACCTGCCGACCGCGCATATGGCCGACCGGTTCACCGCGCTGTATCTGCAGGAGTACTACGGCATTCAGATCACCGTCGTGCCGGACCGCAACCAGCTGCCCGCGGCGCTATTGGACGCGCGCCCGACGATTTGGGGTGCGGTGCCACGGGTGTGGGAGAAGTTCAAGGCCGCGGTCGAGTTCTCGGTCGCCAACGAACCCGACGAAATGACAAGGGCCGCACTGCAATGGGCACTCGGCGTGGCCGCACGCAAGGCCGCAGTGCTACTGGAGGGTGGAACCGTCGATGCGGAGCTGGCCACCGAATGGGCAAAAGCCGACGAGTCGGTGCTGTCGAAGCTGCGCGCCGAACTCGGCTTGGACCAGGTGAAGTGGGCGATGTCGGGTGCCGCGCCGATCCCGCCGGAGACCCTCGGTTTCTTCTGCGGTCTCGGCGTCCCCATCTCCGAGATCTGGGGTATGTCCGAACTGACCTGTGTGGCCAGCGCCAGCCCACCCGCCGAGGCGCGCCTGGGCACCGTCGGTCGCATGCTGCCCGGTTCGGAGGCCAAAATCGCCGACGACGGCGAATTCCTGGTCCGCGGACCGCTCGTCATGAAGCGCTACCGCAAGGAACCGGGCAAAACCGCCGACGCGATCGACGCCGACGGCTGGCTGCACACCGGCGATATCCTCACCCGCGACACCGACGGCTACCTCCGCGTGGTCGACCGCAAAAAGGAACTCATCATCAACGCGGCCGGAAAGAACATGTCCCCGGCCAATATCGAGAACACCGTCAAGGCCGCCACCCCGCTGGTCGGCTCGATCGTCACCATCGGCGACGCCCGCCCCTACAACACCGCCCTGATCGTGCTCGACGCCGAATCCGCGACACCCTATGCGACTCAACGCGGTCTGCCCGCCGCCTCCGCCCCCGCCTTGGCCGCCGACCCGGGCGTCATCGCCGAAATCGCCCAGGGCATCGCCGCGGGCAACGCGAAACTGTCCCGCGTGGAACAGATCAAACGCTTCACCATCCTGCCCACCTTCTGGGAGCCCGGCGGCGACGAAATCACCCTCACCATGAAACTGCGCCGCAAGCCCATCGCGGCCAAATACGCCACCGAAATCGAAACCCTCTACGCCCCAACTCTCTCCGCCACCACCCACGAACCAGCCACCCAAATCCCCTCCGAGGTCTGACCCAGCGCTTCTCACGCCTCGGCGCGCAGGGCCTCGACGGGGCAGGTGTCGATGGCGAGTTGGGCGTCGGGGTGGTCGGAAGTGGGGATGGGGTCGGTGAGGATGCTGACTTTGCCGGAGTCATCGACCTGGAAGATATGCGGGAGTAAGGCTTCGCACATGGCGTGGCCTTGGCAGCGGGTTCGGTCGGCGGTGATTCTCATGCGGGACGCCGGGTTTCGACGCGTGCGGCTTGCAGCTGGATCGGGAGGCCGTCGAGTGGGATGGGGCCGGTCGCCCAGCCCATCGGCGGCACATATCCAGCGGGTACCGACCACTGGTAGTGCAACAGCATGCGATGCATGATCGCCTTGACGGTCATGCCGCCGAAGTACAGGCCGATGCACTTGTGCGCGCCGCCGCCGAAGGGCGCCCAGACGTAGCGGTGGGATTTGTCCTCTTGGCGTTCGGCGGTGAAACGCTCCGGATCGAAGACATCGGGGTCGTGCCACCAGCGGTCGATACGCATCGCCGAATGCGAGCCGATGACGACAATGGTGCCCGCGGGTAGGAAGTGGCCCTGGATCGCGGTGTCGCGCATCGTCTCCCGGATCTGCTGCCCGACCGGGGAGTACATCCGCAGGATCTCCTTGAACACCAGATCCAGGGCGGGCAGCCGGTCGAGATCGTCGTAGTCGAGCGAATCCTTGCCCAGCGCTTGCGATTCGGCGCGCAGCCGGTCCTGCCACTCCGGATGCAAACCGAGTTGATAGCCCATCATCGCCAGTGCGATGGTGCTGGTGTCGTGCGCGGCCATCAGCACGAAGATCAGATGGTCGACGATGTCCTGGTCGGTGAAGGTATGGCCCTCATCACTTGCGGTGTGGCACAACACGCTGAACAGGTCGTCACCGGTGCCCGCTCGTCTGGCGGGCATTTCCCGGCGGCAGTAGTCCTCGAGTACCTTGCGCCCGCGCAAGCCCTTCGCCCACACACCGCCGGGCATATTGGTGCGCACCAACGCCTGTCCCCCGCGCACCGCATCGATGAACGCACGCTCGAGCCGCGCCGCCTCTGGACCGAGGCGTGCGCCCATGAACACCTCCGACGCCATGCGCAGCAGCACATGTTTCGTTGCCGGGAAAAGTTGAAAGTCGTTGGCGGGCAACCAGTCACTCATGCCGCGGGCGATCGCCGGAGTGGTGATGTCGAGATAGCCGACCAGTCGAGGCCGGGTGAAGGCCTGCTGCAGAATGCGCCGGTGGTATCGGTGCTCCTCGAAATCGCGCAGCAGGATGCCGCCACGGAAGAACGGTCCGATGAAAAAGTCGTAGCCCCCCTTAGCGGAGTACACCTTGTCCCGGTCCGCGAGCACCTCCTCGATCGCCTCCGGGCTCACCACCATCACGACCTGCCGCCCGAGCAGTCCGGACCACTGCACGGGACCATATTTCTCGAAGCGCCGCCGCGCGAAATCGAGGTTGTCCGTCATGGCTGGGAGGGCGTGCCCGATCACCGGTAAGCCGTAATCGCCTAGTATCGGCCGCAATTCGCTACCGGCGGGTGGTTCGGCGAGGGCTCGGGTCCGCGACGGATAACGCTCGGCCAGCGCGGATGCGGCGTACTTTGCCCGTCGGCCCATCGTCGACATCATGGTCGTCCTCTCGCATCCTTGCGAAAATCGTGTGATCCACACCATACAGGAATCGATGGTTTCCGTAAACGGTTGTTTCCTGATTTGCCTGCGGCATACTGAGCCTGTGACACGGGCAGCGACCGGGATCTACCGCGGCACCTCCGCCGAGCAGCGGCGCGAGGATCGCCGCCGTCGCCTGATGGATGCGGCCCTCGAGATCATCGGCACCCAGGGGTGGGCGACCACCACGGTGCGCGGAGTCTGCGAACAGGCCAAGGTCGGCCCGCGCTTCTTCTACGAGAGCTTCTCGGACCTCGACGCCCTGGCCGCCGCCGTGCACGACGAGATCATCGGCACCGCCGTCCGCAGTTCCCTCGACGCCCTCGCCGCCGCACCCGAGGGGATTCCGGCCAAAACGCGCGCGGCGGTAACCGCCATCGTCACCTCCGTCATCGACGACCCGCGCCGCGCCCGCATCGCCTTCGCCGAAGCCCACGGCAGCGAAACCCTGATGCGCCGCCGCGCCGCCGCCATGCGCACCATCGCCGACGTCGTCGCCGATCAGGAACGCGCCCTCCTCGCGCCACCACCGGGCAGCGACACCCTGGTGCGCGCGGTCTCGCTGATGATCACCGGCGGGGCCGCCGAACTGATCCTGGCCTGGCTCGACGGCGGCATCGAGGTCACCCGCGACGAACTGATCGACCTCTGCGTCGAATTCGTCCTCACCTTCGCCGACAACCTGGCCACCATGGCCGCTCGCCTGCCACCCAGACCAGTTCCCTGAGCGCGCTTCGGCCCGGATGCATCGCGAGCTGGTCGGGTCCATCGCCTCGGTCGGAGTGCGGCGACCATATGGCTGGCGGCGTTCGGCAGGTCGATGGCAGGGCAAGGCTGGCGTTGGCTTCTGCACTCGACGCTGCGCCGATCGAGTGAACAGCCCTGAGGCGTGATGGGATTCAGGGTGACCAGCGGGAACAAGGATCGGGCGAGCTAGCCGGAAGGTACGCGCCGTAAGCCGCTCGGGGAGTTGTGCTGTGGCGGTCAGGCGGTGGGACTGCGACACTCGACGAGGTGCGTGGCTGTAAGACGCTGTGGGAGTTGGGGTTACAGCGGGAACGTCAGGCGGCGGGGGTTGACGTAGTCGGCCGGGTCGTGCAGGGTGCGCAGGTTCGGGCGGTGGTCGGTGGGGATGCGCGACAGTTCGCCACGCAGTGGGATGTCGTAAGTGGCGGCGGAGGCGGTCAAGCCGGGCAGCCAGTTGTCGTGGTGGCTGGGAACGAACAGTGCGGGACGGATGGCCTCGATGTAGCGACGCGGGTCGCGAAGACCATTGCTGATCTGGTTGAAGCCCTGGATCGCGCCGATCTGGACGTCGGTGGGTGCAAGGTCGGCGAAATCGTCGAAGACCTGCGGGGCCTTCTCGGTGAGCGGCCCCGAGGAATCGTGCCAGACCAGCGCGAATCCGGGAACGCGGAATTGGTAGAGGAGGGTGCCGCCCTCCGGATCGCCGAGGCGCGGCGCACTCTGCAGGACACCGGCCAGCGTCGGTGGATGCCGCACCAGAGCGCCCAGTTCCGGCAGCGGGAAGAACGGCGCGGACCCGCCGGGCCGCTCGGGAGCGGTGCGCGCGGAGTGCACGTGACGAACCGCGGTGACCTCCACCGGTCCCACAGTGAACTCGTGCCGCTCCCCCGGAAGCGACGCACCGTCCCCGAGCGCGACCGTCCGGAATGTCGGATCCGCCACCTGCGCACGGATATTCACGCCGTGCTCAGCGGTTCCATACACGACTGCCCCCGACGCCTCGGCGATCCGACCCGCATCAGCGGCATGATCGAAATGCCCGTGCCCGATGAATATCGCCTCCGGCGCCAGATCCGCCAGATCCTGCGCCGTCGCGGGCACATAACCGGTGCTCGTCAGCCGCGGCACCCACGCATCCAGCAGAAACACCGACCCCGCCAGCGCGAACGCATAGGTCGTACACCCCACCCAGGACAACACCACCCGATCCGCACGCACCGCACCCGTATCCGGATCCACCACGTCCGTCCCGAAAAACCGCACCCGCGCCGCCACCGTCCGCGGATCCGCCTGCGCGGCCGAGGCCTGTAACCGCCCCGCCGCCAACGCCGTACCCGCGCCGATCACACCCCCGAGCGCCGACCACCGCCCCTGCAAGCCCCGAGGATGAATGCCGCACACCCGTGTACAACACCACGGATCACCGCCCCGAACAACCCACACCCTGTCCGGCGGCCGCACCGAGCCGACATTCCTGACCACACAAGCACCTTTCGCCCCCCAGCAGATACGCGGGCCGAAGCGGTGGAAGGAGCGCGTCGAACTGCTCTGGGCGGCCGCTGACACTTGCGCGCGTCTGCACGCCGCGCCGCTGATCAGGTGAGCTGACCGAATCCGCTCGGGCGCGAGTGGTTACGGGTAGTGCGGCGGTTTCGGCGCAAGTGATAACCACCTCGATGGCCCGAGATCCACGAGTGGAGCTCACGGCGCTGCCGAGTGCATACAGCGGACCGCTTGTACGCGCCCCTGCAGTTCGCATCCAGCGGTAGCCGCGATCTCGAGACACGGCGCGAATCTCACGGCACCGTCCGCTGGGTGTTGGCCCGCCGCGGCGACGGACAGGACGCGGACACCACTTCCACCCGGGGCGGGTTACCACTGTGACCCCTATCGAATCCACGGCTGTGGAGTGCAGATGGCACGGTGAAGTGCAACCACACCTCAGCGGCGCCTCCACAGCATGCGCTGATCTCTGTTCAGGCGGGGTGGATTACAGCTGTACGCCCAGCAGACCGTCCACGGCGCTTGCGATCAAGGCTGGGGCCGCGCTGTCTCGACCTCCGTAATTCAGGGCCTGGTTGGCCCAGTTATCCACGGCAGCAAGGGCTTTCGGTGTATCGAGGTCGTCGGCGAGGTGTTGGCGGAGGCGGGCGACGGTGTCTTCGGCGGCGGGGCCGCAAGCGAGCGCGGTGGCTCGGCGCCACAGGTCCAGGCGGGCGGTAGCGGCGGCGAGGACGGCGTCGGTCCACATCCGGTCTTGGCGGTAGTGACCGGCGAGCAGGCCGAGGCGGATCGCGGCCGGGTCGACGCCCGCGGCGCGCAGCTTGGAGACGAGCACCAAGTTGCCGCGCGACTTGGACATCTTCTCGCCGTCCAGGCCGATCAGACCGGCGTGCACGTAATGACGGGCGAAGCGGCGGCCCGCGATCAATGCCTCGGCGTGTGCGGCGGAGTACTCGTGATGCGGGTAGATCAGGTCGCTACCGCCGCCCTGGATATCGAATTCGGGGCCCACGCGGTTGAGCGCGATCGCCGCACACTCGATATGCCAACCCGGTCGCCCGGCGCCGAACGGCGCCGGCCACGACGGCTCGTCGGGACGCGCGGCGCGCCACAGCAGTGCGTCGATGGTGTCGCGCTTGCCGGGACGGTCGGGATCGCCACCGCGTTCGGCGAACAGACGATCCATGGTTGCGCGGTCGTAGCCCGATTCGTAGCCGAACTGCTCGGTGGCATCGGCGCGGAAGTAGATGTCCGGATATTCGGCATCCTCGACCGTGTACGCCGCGCCCGAGGCCAGCAGCTTCTGCACGAATTCGATGACCTCGTCGACGGACTCCACGGCGCCGATGTAGTCGCGCGGCGGCACGATGCGCAGGGCGGACATGTCCTCGCGGAACAGATTGATCTCGCGGGTGCCCAGATCGCGCCAATCCACACCGTCGCGGGCGGCGCGCTCGAACAGCGGGTCGTCGACGTCGGTGACGTTCTGCACGTAGTGCACCTCGTGGCCCGCGTCGCGCCACAGCCGGTTGACCAGGTCGAACGTCAAGTAGGTGGCGGCGTGGCCGAGGTGGGTGGCGTCGTAGGGGGTGATCCCGCAGACGTACATAGTGGCCGTAGGGCCCGGGGTCACCGGGCGAACCTGCCGGTCGGCGGTGTCGTACAACCGCAACGGTGGCCCTGCTCCGGGAATTGTCGGTAGGGCGGTATCGGACCAGGACTGCATGATTCGAGGGTAAAGGTGTGGTGGAGGCCATTGCGCCGCACCCTGCTCCCAACGATAGGTTGTATGCCGATCACCCCTGATCTGACCTGCCTCGATGTCGCAAAAGTCGGATGTCAATGTTTGCCGTCCGGCGGATCGAATTGCCGCGAGTGGCGCAGGTCACTGTCGCTGAGTTCGCCGTGTGCACGGGGCTGTCCGAATTCGGCCGCGGCCGAGTGCGATCGCGCTAGGTTGGATGGGTGACTGTTCTCGGTGCGGTGTCGATGCCCCAAGTTTCCCCGGAACATTTGGCCGCGCTCGCGGCCGCAGCCGAGGACAGCGGTCTCGAGGAACTGTGGTTGTGGGAGGACTGCTTCTGGGCCGGTGGAATCACTACCGCCGCAACGGTGTTGGCGCGGACCGAGCGGGTGCGTGTCGGGATCGGGGTGATGCCGGTGCCGCTGCGTAATGTGGCGCTCACCGCTATGGAGGTGGCGGCGCTGTTGCGGCTGTATCCGGGCCGGGTGATTCCGGGTTTCGGGCACGGTGTGCAGGACTGGATGGGACAGATCGGCGCGCGGGTCGAATCGCCGATGACGCTGCTACGGGAACATCTGGTTGCGCTGCGCGGCTTGCTGAACGGTGAAAAGGTCAGCGCCGCAGGCCGATACGTGCACCTCGACAATGTCGCCCTGGAATGGCCGCCGACCACGTCCCCGCCGATCACCGCCGCCGCGACCGGCCCGCAGACCCTGCGACTGTCCGGCGAACTCGCCGACGCCACCATTCTCACCGGACGAACCACCCCCGACGGCGTTCGCGCCGCCCGTGCGCGCATCGAGGAAGGCCGCGCGAAAGCCGCACGCACCGAACCGCATCGGGTCATCGTCAACCTGCTCACGGCCACCGGACCCGACGCGGCCGAACGGTTGACGGCGGCCCAGCAACGCAACTCCAGTGAGCACCCGCCCGAGGCAGGCGTCGCGGGCGACGCACAAGCCGTCGCGGATGCCGTCCGCCGCTACGCCGACGCAGGCGCCGACACCGTAGTCCTCGAACCCACCGACGACGATCCGAACCTGATCGAATTCGTCCGCTTCGCCGGTGCCGAAGTCCGCCCGCTGCTCAACTGAGCGCGCCACCCCTGGCTGCGGTCGGGCTCCAGCAGCGCGAGTGGATCGCCGCCCGCCTCGGCGAGCAATCGGTATCGAATGGCGGGCGAGAGATCCGGACCGTGACTGTCCACCAGGGCGGCCGCCGACTCCTGCGCCAGGCCGGTCAGCGCGAGTTCGGGCATCTGCAGAACTCCGCACGAATCCCGCCTCTCCGCGCCAGGCCGGAAAGCGGAAACCGCAATCCCGTCAGGCAGCACACGCGCCCCGGCACTCGATGCAATACGGCACCGCCCGCACATCGCAAGCGGCCGCCGACGGTATCCCCGGGCTGTGCCGACTTCAGCTCAGAACGCGGGCCACGGGATCGGCCGCGACGTGCGCGGCACCGGCATCACCGGGTTGTCCAGCAGTTCCTGCGTACGGTCGGCGAGCGCCTCGATCTCGGCATCGGTGAGATGCGGTGCGAGATCATCGGCGACCGAACCGGGCAGTTCCTCGGCGAAGGCGGCGATATCGGCCATCAACCCGTCACAGATGGGTTTACCCGCCCAGCCCCACAGCACCGTGCGCAACTTGTGCTCGCTGTGCAGGCAGATGCCGTGATCGACGCCGTAGACCTGCCCGTCGACACCTTCCAGCGCATGCCCACCCTTGCGGTCGGCATTGTTGAGCAGCACGTCGAGCACCGCCATCCGCTGCAGTCGCGGATCGTCGGCATGGATCAGCGATACCTCGTTACCCGCCGGATCCTCGGCACGCAGCACCTCACAGAACCCCTCCGGCACCGCACCCAACGGCACCAGATCCACCAGATCGAGCCGGTTGCCCTGATCGGTGTGGTTGTCCACGGACTCCACCCACCGCTGCACCATGCCCGGCCCATAGGGGCCATCGCGCAGAATCGTCTCCGGAATGACACCCCACCCCAGTGCATCCGAGACCCGATACGAGGCCACCTCACGCCCGGCCAAGGTACCGTCCGGGAAATCCCATAGCGGACGTTCCCCGCGCACCGGCTTGTAGACCACGCGAACGCCGTCCGTATCGCAGACGAGGGTGACATTGCTCGCGGTCGTCACCCGACCGATCACCGTCAATTCCGCGGTGTGCCACCGAGGCTCGGCCACGGACTACTCCTCTAGCTCGGCCGCGCCGAAAATATCCCCGCGCTTGTATCCGTTGGTTCGCACGCACATATGCCCGCGCGAGGAAAGCGGTTCCCCGCACAGCGGACACGGCGGCCGACCGGCCGCGATCACCCGGGTGGAGCGCAACGCGAACTCCCGCGCCTGGATCGGGGTCAGGAACACCCGCACCGCATCGGGGCCCTCCTCGGTGTCATCGAGCACCACCGACTCGTCGACCTCGGTTTCGGTGATCGCCAGCAGTTCCACCACCACCGCGCCCGCATCGGCGTCCCAGCCCAGGCCCATGGTGCCGACCCGGAACTCGGCGTCGATCGGGGTCACCAGCGGGTCGCTGTCGGAGATGTCCTCGGCCTGGGGCGGCACCTCGGCGCCGAAGCGGCGCGCGACCTCGTCGAGCAGCAGACCCATCCGGTCGGCGAGCACCTTCACCTGTTGCTTCTCCAGCAACACGCTGACCACCCGTGGTTCCTGCACGGCCTGCAGGTAGAACGCGCGATCGCCCGGCTCACCGACGGTCCCGGCGACAAAACGATCGGGGGTGCGAAATACGTGGATTGCGCGAGACATCTGCACCTCCTGATACGTGGCCCTGATCGACTACCCGCGGCGCTGGACTCCGCAACACGCCACCTACTCGTTTACAAGGAATCTCGAAGCTCCGCATTCCCATTATCCGCACTCGGGGTACCACCAAGCTCGCCACCGGGAACCGGACCGGCTTCGGGCTCCGCGGGCGACCCCGAGGCGGGCCGTTGCGGTTTGATTGCCAAACCGGACAGATCCGCCCCCGTGTCGTTGAGCCGAACCACATACGGCGCGGTCGGGGTGTAGCGCACGATGCTGAGCGAGGCGGGTTCGACCACGATGCGCTGGAAACCGTCCAGATGCAGGCCGAGCGCATCGGCGAGCACGGACTTGATCACGTCACCGTGCGTGCACGCCACCCACAGCACGTCACGACCGGCCTTCTCGGCGAACCGTCGATCATGCTCGCGCACCGCGGCCACGGCACGGACCTGCACCTGCGCCAGACCTTCGCCGCCGGGAAAGACCGCGCCCGAGGCGTGCCGCTGCACCACCTTCCACAGCGGTTCGGTCAACAGATCCGCGATCGCCTTGCCGGTCCAGTCGCCGTAGTCGACCTCGATCAAACGATCGTCGTACTCCGGTTCCAGACCGAGCTTTTCCGCAAGCGGTGCGACCGTGCGCTGACAGCGCAGCAGCGGCGAATGCACGATGTGCTCGATCGACAGCGCGGCGAGCCGTTCGGCGACGGCGCGAGCCTGGGTATCGCCGTACTCGGTCAGATCGACTCCCGCACTGCGCCCGGCCAGGGTGCGGGCGGTATTCGAGGTCGAAACACCGTGCCGCAGCAGGATCACCGTCATGGCACCAGCCTAACGATCATGTCGCCGACACCACTCCGCTCGCGAGCAGGCCCATGACCGTCAGCCCGAGCACGATGCGGTAGCCGACGAACCAGTCGAGGGAATGTTTGCCGACGAACTTCAACAGCCATGCCACCGAGGCATACCCGACCACGAACGCCAGAATCGTCGCGACCAGCAGTTGTGGTCCGCTGGCGTTGAGGCCCTCACCCGCTGGTTCGAACGCGTCGGGCAGGCTGAACAGGCCCGATGCGGTCACCGCGGGAATGGCGAGCAGGAACGAGAACCGCACGGCCGCTTCACGCTCGAGCCCGAGGAACAGACCCGCCGTCGCGGTGGCACCGGAACGCGACACACCCGGGACCAGGGCCAGACATTGCGCGAAGCCCATGATCAAACCGTCGCGGGTGGTCAGCTGCTCGATCGGGCGGATCCTGCGTCCGTAGTACTCACCGGCGGCGATGACCAGCGCGAACGCGACCAGCATGAACGAGATCAACCATAAATTGCGGGCACCGGTGCGGATCTGATCCTTGAACAGGAATCCGAGCACGCCGATCGGGATCGTCGCGATGATCACATACCAGCCGATGCGGTAGTCGAGTTCACGCTGCGCCTGCTCGTCCAAGACGCGCTTGTGATCGGCGGTGATGACCGGAAGGCGCATGGTGGGCTGGTCGTGCAGCGGCAGCTCCGGCTCACCACTCTTGGTCAGCCGATCGCGCAGCCCGGCGAACCACGCGAGGATGATCCGCCAGATGTCCTTGGCGAAGAACACCAGCACCGCCGCCTCGGTGCCCAACTGGGTGACCGCGGTGAACGAGGCGCCCGCGTCGTCGCCGAAGAACACCCCCGAGACGATGCGCAGATGCGCCGAAGAGGAGATCGGCAGAAACTCCGTGAGACCCTGCACCAGACCAAGTACCAAGGCCTGAACCCAGGTCATCGACTCGCCGACCACGAACCAGCCTCCACTTCCGCCCGAAATATGTGTTCCTACTGGGCAATTGGTCCGGCGATCGGTCGCATCACCATGACCCACCACCGCAATCTCGCAGCGACAGTACAGTGTCGAGATGGCGGCGGCATGCCCGGCTCGACCGTGCGACCCACGGTGCTGGTGGGCGTCGAGTTGCGTATCCACACTCTAGGCTTGGCGCCGTGACGATTGCGCGGACACGGTGATGGAACAGCGGACGGTCGGCCGCAGCGGCCTACGGGTGTCCCGGATAGGACTTGCCACCCACACCTGGGGGGCGCATACCGATACCGATGATGCGGCGGTGCAGCTGGTGGCGTTCGCCGAGGCAGGCGGCACACTGGTCGATACCTCCCCGGCCTATGCGGGCGGCGCGGCACAACGGATCCTGGCCGAACTGCTCGGTGATCTGGTCTCCCGCGACGATCTGGTGCTCAGCGGCTGCGCGGGTGTCGCGCCGCGGACTTCGCCCGCACCCGTCGGGCCGACCGTGCCCGAACCGGAGCCGGTGCGACCGGCCGTGGACACCTCCCGTCGCGCGCTGTTGCGCCAGCTCGATCGGACACTGCTCGAACTGGGCACCGACTATCTCGATATCTGGCATGTCGCCGCCTGGGATCCGGCGACCCCGCTCGACGAGGTCGCCGCCACTCTTGAATTCGCGGTGCGCTCCGGACGCGTCCGCTACGCCGGTGCGCGCGGGTTCAATGCCTGGCAGGTCGCCAGCCTCGCCGCGGTCGCGCCCGTCACCGTCGCGCAGACCCCGTACTCGCTGTTGGTCCGTGACACCGAAACCGATTTCATTCCGGCCGCGCAGCATCACGGTGTGGGGCTCATCGCGACCGCGCCGCTGGCCGGGGGCATTCTCACCGGCAAATACCGTGACGGGGTGCCCGCCGATTCGCGTGGTGCGGACGAGGCGACCGCCGCCGAGATCCGGCACCGGCTCGACGACCACGCGACCCGGGTGGTCGAGGCGCTGGTGACCGCCGCCGACGGACTGGCCACCTCACCGTTGGCCGTAGCCCTCGCCTGGATCCGCGACCGTCCCGGCATCGCGAGCATGATCGTCGGTGCGCGCGATATCGGGCAGCTCACCGGGGTGCTGGCCGCCGAGACATTGGAACTGCCGCGTGCCATCGCGGCCGCGCTCGACGATGTCAGCGCACGCGCGGCGGGGTGACTCGATGAGGGAGGCTAGCCTTACCTGCATGAGGTTTCTCGACCGTGTCCGATCCGGCGGGGCGCGTTCCCTCCTGGCGGTGCTCGCATTGGCCCTGCTGGTCGGTTCGGCCTGCGGAACCGGCAGCGATGCCACCGGCAGCGGCGGCCGCGGGCCGGTCACCGCGAAACTGGAGAACCTCGATCCGGTGCCGATCGGGCCCGAACCCACACCCACGCTGCCCGCGACCGTCCGATCATTCGACGGGGCCGAAGTCACGGTCACCGATGCCAGCCGCATCATCGCCGCCGACCGCTTCGGCACACTCGCGCAGACGGTCTGGGCGTTGGGTATGGGCGCCAAAATGGTCGGGCGCAGCACCGCGGCCGGATTTCCCGCGGTCGCGAATCTGCCCATCGTGACCGGTGGCAGCGGTTCGCTGAACGTGGAATCCGTTCTGGCACTGCGTCCTTCGGTCTTTCTCACCGACAGCACCAGCGCCGCGCCTCAGGTGCGCGAGCAGCTGCGCGCGGCCGGGGTGACGGTCGTCTATTTCGATCCACAGCGCACCATGGACGGCGTGGTGCCGCAGATCGAGGCGGTCGCCGCCGCACTCGGCGTACCCGATCGCGGCCAAGCCCTGGCCCAGCGCACCCGTGGCGAAATCGCCGCCGCCAGTGCCGCGGTACCCGAACAGGACAAGCCCCTCACCATCGCCTTCCTCTACCTGCGCAGCACCGCCATCACCATGCTCGCCGGACCCGGCTCCGGGGCCGATGCCCTCATCGCCGCACTCGGCGCGCGCGATGCGGGCACCGAGGCCGGGTTGCCCGAACCGTTCGTGGCGATCACCAGTGAGGCCATGATCGCGGCCGCACCGGATGTGCTGCTGGTGATGTCGGACGGACTGAAGTCGGTCGGCGGCGTCGACGGGCTGGAAAAGGTGCCCGGCATCGCGCAGACACCCGCCGGGCGCAACAAGCGCGTGGTCGATATGGCCGACTCGGTGGTGTTGAGTTTCGGCCCGAACACCGGCCGCGTGATCGCGGCCCTGAGCGAGGCCGTGTACGGCGCCGAGCCCGCATGAGCCGCGCGCCACGGTGCGGCGGTCGGGCCGTGCTCGGGAACGCCGGTGACGTGCGGGCGGCACTTCGCGGATGTGCGGCCGGACATCGCAGCCGTGCCGTGACGCGCGAGCGGACCACGGGTGCACTTTGCGAACAGCGGAGCCGAGTGTCGTGGATGCGAGCGTCAGCGAAATGACCACGGGGACAACCGGCTCGGCGATGCAGCGCAATCCGCATCCGATTGCGTCGAAGTCGACGATCGGGCAGGTGTGCGTGTGAACGAAAGGGCCACGGGAACAACCGCGACCGACTCGGCGATGCCGCACAGTCCGCATCCGGTCGCGCCCAAGCCACGGGGATGGTCGCGCACCGCGATCGTATTCGCCGTGGCGGTGGCGGCGCTGGTGGTGTTGGCGTTGGCGTCCGCGGCGATCGGGCAGGTGCCGACGACCCCCGCCGAGGTCGCGGGCAGTGTGCTGCATCGGATCGGGTTGGACTGGGGGCCGATGCCCGCGCATCCGGCCGGTGAGGTCACGCTGTGGGAAGTGCGATTTCCCCGTGTGGTGCTCGCGATCCTGGTCGGGGCCGCATTGGCGACAGCGGGTGCATTGCTGCAGGGAGTGTTCGCGAATCCGCTCGCCGAACCCGGTGTGATCGGAGTGTCGGCCGGGGCGGCGGTCGGTGCGGGCACGGTGATCGTGGTGGGTGGTGCGTTCGTGGCAGCGTGGTCGGTGGCTGCGGCCGCATTCGCCGCGGGGCTGTTGACCACATTGCTGGTGTATCTGCTGTCGCGATCGAATGGGCGCACCGAGGTGGTCACGCTGGTGCTCACCGGTGTCGCGGTCAATGCCTTCGCGGGTGGGCTGATCGCGTTCCTGCTGTTCATCGCGACCCCCGCCGCCCGCGATCAGATCGTGTTCTGGCAGTTGGGCAGTCTCAACGGAGCCACCTGGGATGCGGTACATGTCGTCGCGCCGCTGGCCGCAGTCGGGATTCTCGCCGCGGTCCTCATCGCGCCCCGCCTGGACCTGCTGGCCCTCGGTGAATCCGCCGCGCGGCATCTGGGCGTCGATGTGGAGCGCTTGCGGCGCAACGTCATCGTCGTGGTCGCCGTCCTCGCCACCGCGGGTGTCGCCTTCACCGGCATCGTGCTGTTCGTCGGACTGATCGTGCCGCATGTGGTCCGCATGCTCGTCGGCCCCGCCCACCGCATCCTCATCCCGTTGAGCGCCATCATCGGCGCGGTAGTACTCCTCGCCGCCGACGTGGCCGCCCGCTCGCTGGTCCACAACGCCGATCTCCCCCTCGGCATGCTCACCTCCCTCATCGGCGGGCCCTTCTTCTTCTGGCTGCTGCGCCGCACGCGTGCTCGCGCTGGAGGTTGGGCATGATTCACGAAACATCCTGGGGCGCAACCGATCCACGGGCTGTCCGTGTGTGTCGTCGCGCTCCCTTGCCCCGAAGCATTCGCACTTTTTCCCCGGATCATCACCACTTGCGTGCACCGGCAACAGATGTGGGTGGGGCGGAGGTGTGAGCGGGGTGCTGGAGGGATTGAGTTCGGTGTTCGCACGAACGCATGAGTTGCCGGTGCCGCCGCAGCGGGGTGCGGTGACGCTTCGGGCCCGCGGAGTGAGCATCGACAGGCGGGGTGCTTGGAGGGCCCATCCGCGCCGGGTTCTCGAAGCCGTCGACTTCGACGTTGTCACGGGCGAGATCGTGGCGTTGGTGGGGCCGAACGGGGCGGGCAAGTCGACACTGTTGGCGGCGCTCGCGGGTGAGTTGGAGCCGAGTGAGGGCACGATCGAACTCGATGGGCGCGCACTGGGCCACTGGTCGCATTTGGATATGGCGCGGCGCCGGGCGGTATTGCCGCAGAGTCACACCGTCGGATTCCCGTTCACCGCTCGTGAGGTCGTCGCCATGGGTCGTGCGCCGTGGGTGCGTACCGAGCGGCGCGACCTCGATGACGAACGGATCGCCGCCGCCATGACCGCCGCCGACGTGGAACACCTTGCCGCCCGGGCGTTTCCGACGCTCTCCGGTGGTGAACGCGCCCGCGTCGCCTTGGCCCGAGTGCTGGCCCAGGACACCGGGACACTGCTACTGGACGAACCCACCGCCGCCCTCGACCTCGGCCACCAGGAAGCGGTGCTGCGCCTGGCCACCGCCCGAGCCGCCGCGGGCGCCGCCGTTGTCGTCGTCCTGCACGACCTCGGTATCGCCGCCGCCTACGCCGACCGGGTCGCGGTCCTGGAATCCGGCCGCATAGCCGCTGACGGCCCACCCCGCAAAGTCCTCACCACCGAACTGCTCACCCGGGTCTACCAACACCCCGTCGAAGTCCTCGACCACCCGATAACCGGCGCCCAATTGGTTCTCCCCGTCCGTCGCTGACCCGGTTGCTGTCTGCGGGTCGCAGCAGGAAACATCAAGGCCAGATTCGCGCCCTCGAGCACAGTCGTTCTCGGTCCTCTCGCCCGCCGAGCGCTCAACGCCAGATCAGCTTCAGCACCGCGGGTGTCAACAGCATGCGGACCACCGACGCGTCCAGGACCAGCGCCGCGATCATGCCGTAGGCGATGTACTTCATCAACACCAGATCGGAGAAGCCGAACGCGCCGGTAACCACGATGAGAATCGCTGCGGCAGAAGTGATTACACCGCCGGTGTGGGCGATGCCGGAACGGATGGCTTCCGGCGGCGGCGCGCCGTCCGCGCGCGCCTCCGCTATCCGCGACAGCAGGAACACCTCGTAGTCGGTGGACAGCCCGAACACCACCGTCACGATCAGCGCCAGCACCGCGAACATCAGCGGCCCCGGCGTGAAGTCGAAGATCCCGGCCCCGTGCCCCTCGACGAACACCCAGGTGAGCACGCCCAGTGTGGAGGCCAGACTCAATGCGCTCATCAAAACGGCCTTGAGCGCCAACACAATCGAACGAAATGCCAGATACAGCATCACCAACGCCGCGGCCGCCAGAAGACCGACCAGCAACGGAAGTCGGACCAGCAAACCATTGATGCTGTCGCGCTCGAGGGCGGGCACCCCGGTCACCATGATGTCCACCCCGGAAGGTTCCGGAATCGCCCGCAGCGCGTCGATCACCGCGTCCGCATCGCGCTTGTCGGTGAGACCGGCGTTGAGCACATTGATCCCGTCCTTGGTCGGCGCGCTCGGCTCGAAACGACCGGTTAGACCGTGAATCCGGCTGGCTTCGTAGCGGATATCGCCGAGCTGCTGCGGATTCGCGCCCACCACCACCAGCTTGATCGGCTCGGTGCGAAAACTCGGGAACAACTCGTCGAACCGTTCCTGCGCGACGCGCGCCGGATTGTCCGCGGACAGATACTGTTCACTGATACCGCCGAACTCGATATTGCGAATCGGAACGATCAGTGCCAGCAGCCCGAGCACGATCGGCACCACCACCGTCCACGGCCGCCGCATCGCCCGCGTCGCCAACCGCGAGAAGAATCCGGCGTCGATCTGCGCCTCGGTTTTGGTGCGTGAGAACCGATGCCAACCCCACAGGTCGATCCGCCGCCCGACAATGCTCAGCACCGCGGGCAGCGCCGTCACCGACAGCACCGCGGCGAGCAGCACCGAACTGATGCCGCCATAGGGCACCGACCGCAACACCCCGTTCGGGAAGATGAACAACGCCGCCAAGCTGATCGCGATGATCGCGGCCGAGAACAGTACGGTGCGCCCGGCCGTGGCGACGGTGCGCGCCGTCGCGTCCTCCACACTGTGCCCGGCGGCCAGCTCCTCCCGGAACCGGGTCACCGTGAAAAGCCCGTAGTCGATCGCCAACCCCAGACTCACCAAGGTGACCACCGCACTGGCGAAGACATTCACGTCGATGTGATCGGTGAGTATTCGGATGGTGCCCTGGGTGCCGAGCACGGTCATCCCGCCGATCAGCACCGGCAGCAAAGCCCCGACGACCCCGCCGAAAACGAAATACAACAGGATCGCCACGATCGGCAGCGCGATGATCTCGGCCCGGCGAATGTCGTCCTGCATGCCTTGATTGATGCCTTCGACAATCGGCTGCAGCCCGGCCAACTGCACCGTAGTGCCGCCGGGTCCACCGCCCGCGCGCCCAGCGCCCAGCTCGCCCTTGATCGCGGTGTAGTTCTCGACCGTCGCGGTGCCTTCCCCGCGCAATCCGACGCTGGCGAAGGCGTGGGTGTGCGAGGCGTCGGTGGCCTGCGCGGCGAAGGGGCTGTCCCAGTAGCTGTCGATCTTCAGGACCCGGTCGGGGTGATGGGCCAGCAGTTGCTTCAGTGAATTCGTCACTGCCGCACGCACTGTCGGGTCGTCGACGGTCATACCGGCGGGCGCGGTGTACAGCAGGATGATGTCGCTGTCGGTATCGCGACCGAAGGTGGCATCGGCGATCTTGGCGGCTGCCACCGATTCACTGCTCTCGTCGAACCAGCCCTCCTGGGTCAGCCGACCCGCCAGATCCCGGCCGTACCAGCCCGAGAGCAGCACCACGACAATGGCTGTACCCAACACCAGATAACGGTGGCGGTGGATGAGACGTCCCCACCGCAGCGAGCCGGATTCGATCATCTAGCCGCAGGCCGCGGTGCGGTAGTCGGCAGAGCGCAGAATGCCGCACAGATCGGTGCGCGAAATCTTCCACTTGCCGTCGAGCAGCACGAAATGCACGACGGTGGTGCGGACCGCGGTGCCGCTGCCGTCCTTGTCCAGCCGCATGGTCGCGGTCAACGTGCCGTCGCGGTTGTCGAAGACCGGGTCGGTGACGCCGTAGATAGCGCGTGGATTGTCCCGCAGTGCCCGGTACATATCCGGGATGGCGTCGCGGAAGGCCTCGCCGTCCTCGATGAGGTCGGTGCGCTCGGAGTCGGGCAGCGCCGGATCCAGGGCGCGTTTGATCTGCGCGTCCAATTCGGCGGCCGTCGGCAGCGGCCGGTGCGCCGCGCTAGAGGACACAGCGATCGAGGACGACAGCGAGGCATTGGCCGAGGAACGCGCGGCATCGACCGAGGCCTCGTCCGGTCCGGTGCTGCACGCCGCGGCCACCGCGACGAGGGCGGCCGCGGTCAGCGCGGAACGGGCGAATCGTGTGGTTGGCATCACCATCTACATACCATCTATGACTGAACTGATCCGGCCCAGCAGGGCCCGCACGGTTGTCATGTCCCGATCCGGGACCGCCTCGACCGGTTCCGCGTCCGGAATCATGTCGCGCACCAGCGCCACGACACTGCGTTCGTCGTCGAGGTCGATATCGGTGGCGCGGGCGTGCGCGACGGCGACCACATCCTCCGGTCCCGGTACATCGCTGTCGAGGTCGGCGCGGTAGATCTCCAGCACCACGGTGGAGCGCACGGTGCGGAAGGCGTAGGGCCTGCCGTCGGCCGTGGTGCCGAATCCGTGAGCAAACGGACCAACGGTTATGTCATCGATGGCAAATCCCGATGGATGGTCGGCTTTCAACCGGATCTCCCTGAATTGGACATTGTTTCGAGTCAACCGTAACCCCCATCGCCGACATTCTGCGTCAGCGACGACCCCGGTAGGCCGGTCACGTGCACCATCATGGTCAGATGGTGCGGTAGCGGATGATTCGTCGTAGTAAGGAGTTCGGTGGATGCGCCCACATGGTTCGCTGCCCGCAGCGCTCGCTGGTGTGGTGGTGCTGGCGCTGATCGCCGGATGCTCCTCCGATTCCGATAGCGACAAGCTCGAGACCCGACCGGCGGCCACCGCGGCGGTCGCCCCCGAGCAGCGCGCGCAACCCGCCGGGGATGTGTGGAGGCTCGACAACCCGGTCGGCGGACTGTTCGCCGAGGCGGGCACCGGACAACTGGTTGCGCTCGAAGCCAGCCACGACACCAGCACGATGTTGTTCGTCGTCGACCCCGCAACGTTCACCCGTGTCGATCCCACCGGCGCCCCGGACGTGCGGATGCGCACCCTGCTGCTGCCCGCCCATGGTGTCGGCTTGGCGCAGGGCAAGCCCGGCGAATTGCTGATTCCCGGCGACCACCGGATCATGCGCGTCGACATCACCTCCGGCGTCACCACCGAGGTTCCCGTGGACGGCGATGCCAGATCGGTGCGCTATCGCGACGACGGCACGATGTTCGTCGGCACCGCGGACGGCAAGGTGCGCGAACTGTCCCCCGACGGCAAAGTCGCCGAAACCATCTCCGGCCTGGCCGCTGCCGACGCACTGGCCATCACCGGCGACCATGTCTCGGTCCTGGACCGCCGCCAGACCTCGCTCACCCAGCTCGACCTCGGCAAAGACCGCCTCGGCCTGGCACTGCGCGCGGGTGACGGCGCGACCAATCTGATCACCGACCCGTTCGGCCGGATCATCGTCACCGACACTGCGGGCGACGAACTGCTGGTCTACACTGCCGGACCGCTCGTGCTGCGGCAGCGATTCCCGGTAAGATCGTCGCCTTACGCGCTTGCCTACGATCAGCGGTCCGACACCGTGTGGGTGACGTGTACCCAGAGCAACGAAGTCGTCGGATTCGACCTGTCGACGGGTATACCGAAAGAGGTGGGCCGTTATCCGACGGTTCGACAGCCGAACTCGGTGACCATCGACGAGCGCACCGGTGACCTGTTCGTCGGTTCCGCGACCGGAGACGGTCTGCAACGGATCCGCGCGGACGAGCGGAAGAAAGGGCAGTGATGGCGCCACAATCACGCGCAGCGCTACCGGCGAGCTGGGAAACCACCAGTGACGACTACGAATATGTGCCGCTGCGGCTCCCACCGGAGGTGACCCGGGTGACGGCGTCGATGCGGCTGGCCATCCAAGCCGAATTCGGCGGCTGGGAACTGTCGCGGGTGCGCGCCTACACCGACGGCAGCAGGCGGGTGCTGCTGCGGCGCCGAAAAACCGCACTACTACCCCAGCCCGAACCGGGAATGTGAGGCCATGTATTCACTGCTGCTGCGCCTGATGTTCCTGCTGCCGCCGGAACGCATCCACCATCTGGCGTTCACGGTCATGCGGCTGGCCGCCCGGTTCGCGCCGTCGCGCTGGGTGATGACCAGAGTGCTGACCAGCGACGATCCGATCCTGCGCAACCATGCCTTCGGCATCGACTTCCCGGCGCCGCTCGGGCTGGCCGCCGGATTCGACAAGAACGCCGACGGTGTGAATGCCTGGGCGCCATTGGGGTTCGGATTCGCCGAAATCGGCACCGTCACCGCGCAGGCCCAGCCCGGCAATCCCGCGCCGCGGCTGTTCCGGCTGCCCGCCGACCACGGTCTGATCAACCGGATGGGTTTCAACAACCACGGCGCGGCCGCCGCGGCCGAACATCTGCGCAACCGCCGCGGCGGGGTGCCGATCGGCGCGAATATCGGTAAAACGAAAATCGTCGAACCCGCCGACGCCGCGGCCGACTATGCGGTGAGCGCGTCGCTGCTCGGGCCGCGGGCCGACTTCGTCGTCGTCAATGTCAGCTCGCCCAACACCCCAGGCCTGCGGGATCTGCAGGCCGTCGAATCCCTGCGCCCGGTCCTGCAGGCCGTCCTCGACAGCGTCGAGGTCCCGGTGCTGGTGAAAATCGCCCCCGACCTGTCCGACGACGATGTCGACGCCGTCGCCGATCTCGCGGTGGAACTCGGCCTGGCCGGGATCGTCGCCACCAACACCACCATCCGCCGCGATGGTCTGCGCACCGATGCCGCCGAGGTCGCGGCCATGGGCGCGGGTGGCCTGTCCGGGCCCCCGGTCGCCGAGCGTTCCCTGGAAGTGCTGCGCCGGCTCTACCGCCGCGTCGGCGACCGTCTGGTGCTGATCTCGGTCGGCGGCATCGAAACCGCCGACCAGGCCTGGGAGCGCATCCTCGCCGGCGCCACCCTGCTGCAGGGCTACACCGGTTTCATCTACGGCGGACCGTTCTGGATGCGCCACATCCACCGCGGTATCGCCCAGCGACTGCGCGAGGCCGGTTACCACTGCATCGCCGAGGCAGTCGGCGCGGATCACGTCGCACGTACCTGATCCCGACCGGTCGTTTCGTGCGGCCGATGTATTGTTGCGGGACATGCCATTTCGCGCGTGCGCGGCCTAAGCTGGTGTGCGGCAAGACATATCGAATGCAGCACCCAGAGGGGGCGGCGCATGGTCCCGCACGACCCGGGAACGGATGCCGAACCAGCGCGTTCGCAGGCTCCTCGCGGCGTGGTCACGGTGGTCGGAGGCGCAGTCAACGATCACATCTATCGCGTCGATCATGTTCCGGCCGCCGGGCCGCCCGCACGCGGCAGTTTCGTGGAACATCCCGGCGGCAAAGGACTCAACCGCGCCGTCGCGGCCGCACGACTCGGGCTGCGGGCGCGACTGATTTCGGCGATCGGCGACGACGACGCGGGTAGGCGGGTTCTCGCCTATCTGCGGGCGGAACAGGTGGACACCGGACAGGTGCGCATCGTGCGCGGCGTGATGACCGCGGTGACCGCGGTCATCGTCACCGGCGCGGGCGTGGCCACCGCGGTCGGTTGCCGCGACGATCGCATCGTGCCCGATGTGGAGCACATCAGAGATGCGCTCGCCGACGCGCATGCGGTGTTGCTGACGTTCGAGCAGCCGATCTCGGTGATCGAGCGGGTACTGGCCGCCGTCCGGAGCCTGCGGCCCGCACCCGTGCTGATCGTGCACGCCGCGCCGCCGGTCGACGCACCCGGCGACCTGCTCCGGCACCTCGACACGATCGACTATTTGATCGGGGCGCCATGGGAACTCGGTGACCTGGCCGGCATGCGCGATGCGGATTTCGATTCGTCGGTTGCGCCGTGGTTGCGTGCGCACGGTGTGCGTAGTGTCTGCGCGGTCGAGCACCTCGCGTGCCGCGTCCGATCCGACACGGTGAATCTCGACCTGCCAGCGAATCCGGCAGCGCAACACGGAGATTCGCCTGGCGGTGGTGCTGCATTCGGCGCCGCGCTGGCGTATCGGCTGTTGCTGACCAAGTGTCCCGCCAGCGGCCCGGACTATTACTGGGCAACTGCCGCGATGGCATCCACCTCGGTGGCGGGGCCGGTGCCGGAAGGTATGCCGACTGCCGCCACGATCGATGAGATCGTGGCGAGGCATCCCGCGCCGCGCTGACATCGGCCGCCTCCCCTCCCGGCGGCCGATGCCTCGCGGCGCCGCACGCTATCGGAACACCCACGGTGCCCTGTCGGCGTGCAGCGACATCCAGCAGTGCCCGGTGGATTCGCGGTCCACTGGGTTGTCCTGAATTCCGTTGGGACGCTGGCGTAGTCGAGCCAGCATCCGCTTCGACAGCAGGACCACCGCCTGCTCCCAGATGATGCCGACCCGCCCGGCCAGAATGGCCGCGTCGGCGTGGGCATGCCGATCGTGCACGATGTCCGGATCGCTGAGGATCTCGTCGAGTTCCATGCCCGCCAGCGCCTGTTCGCGGGTCAGCAGCCGATCCGGGAGCCAGCTCAGTCGCCAGACCGCGGCCCCCGACCCGGTCTGGCGGTATGCCGACTCGGGGGTGATATCGCTGATCATGGTCCAGTCGGTGGTGTCGACGGTCATGGGTGCCTCCGGTGTAGCAATGCGAGCCCGATGAGCTCGAGGGGTATTCCGATCTGGCCGGCGCAATAGAAGGCCCGTGCGTGAACCGTCGAGTCGTGCCGGAAATCCTGGGTGCTGAAGATCTCCGCGAGATCCATCCCCGCCAAAGCTTGTTCCCGCGTCAGCAGCCGTTCGGGCAGCCAGCTCAGCCGCCACGACTTGGCCCACTTGTCCGCCAGCCGGTAGGCCGACTCCGCGGTGAGATCGCTGGTCATCGACCAGTGAGTTACGTAGATGGTCACGAATGCCTCCTGTCGAGCATCCGTTGGTGCAGCGTGTGCAGTGCCTGCCGCACGGTGATACCGAGTTGACCGGCCAATGCCCGCGCGTGCGCGTCCTGGTCCGATGCCGGGTCCGGGTGGCTCAGAATCTCCTGCAATTGCATTCCGGCCCGCGGGTCAGCTGGTCGGGCACCCAGCTCAATCGCCATGCCGGTTCTTCGCGCCCTGCCCGCCACGCCCATTCGTCGGGCGTGACGCTGCTGGTCATCGACCGGCTGCATTCGTAGATCGTCACGGCTGTCTCCAGGGGTGCCAGAGCTGTCGCCGACCGCATTTCGGGCGCACTGAGCCCCGGTCGACCGCTGCGTCGCGGTCAGCCGGGGCTCGCCGCTGTCGGATGGAGCAGGCGGCGAAGTCGGCTTGATAGGGTGAAATGGCTTCTCGGCGAACGTGATTCGTTCGCCTAGACCGTGGCGCGGTTCGGAACGAGTTCGGTTTCGGCACCGCCGGCTCTTGGCTCCCCGCGCCGCCGTGCGTGCCGTATCAGCAGAATCACTCTCATCACCAGGCCCTCCCGAGTCATCTGGCGGACGACACTTGGTCGCCGTAACTCAGTGTGGCATTTGCCATTCACTAAGGTCAATTGCCGTTGTAAGTTGGTAATTGCCGGTTCACTTGACGGCTAAACCCCGGACGATTGGCATATCGTGAGTAGGGCACAGGAAACGATCGCAACGTCATGGAGGACAGGCCCGCCTATGGTCCAGCAGGACTCTCGCACGGTTGCCATCCGCAACATCCTCACCAGGCTCAGCAAACGCTCGGGGCTGAGTGCGGATCGGTTGCGCACCACGGAAATCGATGTTGCTCCCCTGCTCGATCTGCCTGTTGTCAAGGAGCGAGCGGGCCGCGAGGGCATCTCGGTGGAGCAGGCCGTCCTGCCGGTAATCCGTGACCTCGCCAGGCAATTGGCGCCGACGCACCGCCTGATCGCCGACGCCGAGTTGTCGCTGGGGCTGCTGCGCGAAAAGCCACCGCACGGAATCGATCTGGCCCGGCTCTACGCGGCCGATCTCGGTGAGCGGCGTGAATATCTCACCGCCCAGTGGGAACTGTTGCATCGCACGGTCGGGGCGGATGACATCACCTCCCCGCCGAGCGTGCGCTCGCTGCGGGCGACGCCCGAGCGCCGGGCGTTCACCGCGTTGGCGGGACAACTCGTGGCTGCCTCGACCTACGCGGGAAGATCTGGATACCGGTTCATCCCGGAGCCGAAAGTGCTTGTGACACTGCCGGATTCGCAGCCGAAACGCGGTGTTGTGACAGTCGTCGGGGACTCGGTGATCGATCACATCTATCGCATCGGGCAGATTCCGGTTGCTGGCAAGTCGACGCCGGGCGGATTCGAGATGCACGCGGGCGGCAAGGGGCTCAATCGTGCGGTGGCAGCAGCACGGCTGGGACTTCAGGTGCGATTGCTCTCCGCCGTCGGTGCCGACGACGCGGGCAGATACATCCGCAACTATCTGGAAACCGAGAACGTCGACACCGGGTTGGTCAAAGAGGTCGCCGGTGCGCAGACCCAGGTGACGGCGGTGATGATCACCAGCACCGGGACCTCGAGCTACATCAGCTGCAAGGATGAACGGATCCGGTTGGGTACCCATGACCCCCGTGATCCGGAAGTGCGCGCCGCTCTCGCCGCCTCGAACGCGGTGCTGCTGACCTTCGAACAGCCGATCGAAGTCGTCGAGCGGATCATGGCCGCCATCCGCGGCCTGGACCCGCGTCCGCTGCTGCTGGTGAACGCCACCCCGGCGATCGAAAAGCCCCAGTACCTGTACGGCTACCTCGACACGGTCGACTACCTGGTCGGAACCACAGGCGAACTCGGCAAGATGCTGCCCGGGGAAGATATCGGCTCCGCCGAGAACATCGCACAACGGCTTCGCACGCTGGGCGTCCGGACGGTGTGTGTAATCGACGGCTTCCACTGCACGGTGCGATCCGATGCCGTCAACACCCGCATCGACGACTTCCCCGCCGCGCTCGACGACTCACCGGGTGCGGCGGCCGCCTTCTCGGCCGCGCTGGCGCACAAACTCGTCGGGGCCGCCGGACCGGTCGACGACCGGGTATTCCGTTGGGCCACTGCGGCAATGGTCGCGACCCAGTCCTTGGGCGATGTGCCGGATGCGATGCCGAGGGAACGCGATATCGACAGGATCGTCAAGATCGCTGCCATCGAGCCGACGACGGGCTGAGCGCATACGATGCCTCGAGGCCCCGCCGAGGCGGCCCCCCGGTTGGTGTGTAAATTGACTCGCACCCCGTCACGGGCGGACGATACGGCGATCGGCGAGGCCACATCACCTGCAAGTTCATCCCATGAATCGGAGGACCAGCGTGACCGAAGCGGCGTCTAGCCTCGATGAGACCGGGCACCGCTTGACCCGCCGGGGTCACGAACTACAGGTCGGCATCGTGCCGATATCGCACCGCGTCGACGGTGGGCACGCACTGGTCTTCGGGCCTGCGACAGACGGATCCCCGGGAGTCAGCGATGGCTGTCTGGTGCGGATCCACTCCCGCTGCCTCTACGGCGACGCACTGCGTTCCGATGACTGCGACTGCGGCCCCGAGCTCGATATGGCCATGGACATGATCCAGCGTGAGGGCGCGGGCGTGCTGATCTATCTGGAGCAGGAGGGCCGCGGCGCCGGGCTGATCAACAAGGCGCGCGGGCTACAGACCAGCGAACGCTTCGACATCGACACCTTCGCCAGTTATGCCCGGCTGGAGCTGAGCGCCGATTCGCGATCCTACGAGTCGGCCGCCCGGTGCCTGCGCGATCTCGGCCTGACCTCGGTGCGACTGCTGACGAACAATCCGGAGAAGGTGGAACCGCTCGAACGAGCCGGGCTCACGGTGACCAGGGTGCCACTGCACACCTGGCCGCGCAGCGAGCGAGCGCGAAAGTATCTGCAGGCCAAACGGCGTCATCGCGGACATCAGATTCCCAGGGTCCTGGCTGTCGCGACCGTTGAGCATGTCGAGTGGGAGCGACGGGCCCGTGCCCGGGTAGCATCGCTGGCGATTCCGGTGATGACACTGCCCTGTGCCCTGCTCGGATACTTCGGTGTCGCCGCGATTTCGGCGGCCACGGGGTTGGTGGTGTTGGGGCTGTGCATGTGGCCCGACCTGCTCGGGTTGCACCGATCTGCTCGACGTATGCGCCCTGCGATGCGGCGGCCGGTGGACGCGGTCGATCCCCGCCACCCCCATCCGGAGCGGGTCGAGGCGTTCGGCGACTTCTCCGCACCAGGAGAACAGCGCCGAGTGACACCTCGACGGTCCGGCCGTCGACGCAATCGCACAATGGCGCACGCCGGTGCCGACCACGCCGACTCGTAGCCGCGAAAACAGTACGGCCCCAAGGCTGCTCGATCGAAGCCTCGACGGTGGTGCTCATTGGCTCTCACACCGTAGGCGGTGGCCGGGTGTCCGCCCTGGCCGAGCTGCCGAGCAACCGGGTCGCAGACGCGGGCGGACGGCACGCGAGCCGGTGCATCGCGCAGGCCTTTCCCGCCACCGGGTCTACGCGATGGGCCAGGCGCACAGGCACATTCGCAAATTCTTCGCAGTTGTGATTCAGGCCACACGGCAGAGGTCTGGTGTGGCGCAGTAGTATGCAGATCAGTCGGTCGATGATCTTGCGCCGCACCAGCGCGGCACAACCTATCCCGAACCACCGCCCCGACCGGCTGGCGATTCCGTCTGCGAGCCAAAGCATCTCGGCGTCCGGACGGGACGGACATCGGCGCCGTGAGCGTGCCGATGTCGCTCGATCGACCTCGTGCAGCGCGGACGACGCGCGAAGCTCCCGCGCACATGGCGTCGCGATCGGGCAAGGACACCAGGCTACAAATCCGGGTCGCGAAATCGGAGGTCACCGTGGTGGACAACTCGAGCACGCTCGGCGAGACCGCCCATCGGTTCACCCGCAATGGGCGGGAACTGCAGCTTCGTGTGATGGCGGTGGCCGGCGGTGCCGAGTACGGACATGTGCTCCTATTCGGTGAGGTACGCGACGGATGCCTGGTCCGGATCCACTCGCGGTGCTTGTACGGCGAATCGCTGGGCTCACAGGATTGCGACTGTGGGCCCGAGCTCGACACGGCGTTGGATCGGATGTGGGAAGAGGGGGGCGGCATTCTGATCTACCTGGAGCAGGAGGGGCGGGGAAGCGGACTGATCGCGAAGGCGCTCGGCTACCGGGAGAGCGAGCGTCGTGGCACGGATACGTTCGCAAGCTACGAAAGTCTCGGACTTCCCGCGGACAACCGGACCTACCTCGCCGCGGCCAAAAGCTTGCGGGATCTCGGGCTCACCAGGGTGCGCCTGCTCACGAACAATCCCGCGAAGGTCGAGCAGGTGCGTGCAACCGGCCTGACGGTCACCCGGGTGCCGTTGCACACCGAACCGCTGAGCCAACGGGCAGCGGAGTATCTGGAGGCGAAACGGCGCCGCCGCGGCCACATGATCCCGCCATACGGCGTGCTGAGCGAGCCGCGCATGGAATCCGTGCTCGAGCGACAGGCACCCATTCCTGGTATCTGGTCGCGGCTCGGACCTGCGCTGCGCCCGCGCCACACGGTCCGGCGCGTGCGCGTCAAAGTGCGGCCCGGCACGCTTCGCCGGATCTGGCTGCGGGGCGCGGATCTGCCGTGGGGCCGTGACAACGGGTCCGATTCGTCCGTATCGAAGTAACGGACACGATTACCCCGACGTGGCTACCATGAGTGAGCCGCGCCACACGGTGCTATCCCACCACGTGACACGATGAGATAGAGTCGCTTGCAATTTATCATGAGCAGCGGGTCTCGAACCGTGTGGAAACCATGCGGTCGCGCCGGGCGCGGTTCACGCCACAGATATCGGGAAACGGGAAGATGACGACAACAGAAATCGGTTTCGCGCACGAGTCCGGCAAGACGGTGTACACGGTGCCGGAAGCATTCCAGGAGACCGTGAAGCTACGACCGGATCAGGTCGCGTTGCGGACGGTCGGCGGTACCACGGAGATCAGCTGGCGCGAATACGGTGAGCGGGTGCGCACACTGGCGGCGGGGTTGTCCGGCTTGGGCGTCGGCCACGGCGACACTGTCGGCATCATGCTCACCAACCGGCCCGAGTTCAATCTGATCGATACGGCCGCACTGCATTTGGGCGCAACCCCGTTCTCGATCTACAACACCAGCTCTCCCGAGCAGATCAAGCATCTGTTCACCAATGCGGAGAACAAGGTGGTGATCACCGAGCGCGCCTTCCTCGACGTCATCAAGAGCGCGGGCGTCGAGTTCGAGCACATCGTGGTGGTGGATGGTCCGGCCGCCGATACGGTCGGCCTGGCCGACCTCGAGGCGAATCCGGCCGCCGACTTCGATTTCGATGCCGCTTGGCAGGCAGTCACCCCCGACGATCTCGCCACGCTGATATACACCTCGGGCACCACCGGCCCGTCCAAGGGTGTGGAGATCACCCACCGCAATGTGCTGGCCCAGATCATCGCGCTGGTCAACGGCCCACTGCGGGTCGGCTTCGACGACCGCGCCATCTCCTATCTGCCCGCCGCGCACGTCGCAGACCGCATTTCCGGCCATGCCATCAGCTTGCTCACCGGCATCCTGATCACCTGCGTGCCGGATCCGCGCGAGATCGCCGCCGCGCTGCCCGACGCACACCCCACGATCTTCTTCGGGGTGCCCCGGGTGTGGCAGAAGATCAAGGCCGGTATCGACGGCAAGCTGGCCACCGAAGCGAGCCCGGTGAAGAAGGCGCTGGCGAACTGGGCCATCAAAACCGGCATCGCGGCCGCGCGCGCCGAGCTGGCGGGTAAGGGGCGCAGCCCGGTGCTCGCCGTGCAGTACAAGGTCGCCGACGCGCTGGTGCTGTCGAAACTGCGGGCGGCCCTAGGCCTGGACAACCTCAAGGTCGCCGCCTCCGGCGCCGCCGCGATCCCGGCCGAAACCCTCGAATACTTCCTCGGACTCGGGTTCACCGTCAGCGAGGTGTGGGGCATGTCGGAGACCACCGGCGTGGCCACCTACACCGAATTGGCCAAGCCGCGGCCGGGTTCGGTCGGCCGGGCCGTCGAGGGCCTCGAGCTGCGGCTCGGCGAGGACGGTGAACTGCTGGTGCGCGGCGCGATCGTCACCCCCGGCTACCGCAAGCAGCCCGAGAAGACCAAGGAGGCGCTCGACGCCGACGGCTGGCTGGCCACCGGGGACGTCGCCACGATCGATGCCGACGGTTATGTGCGCATCGTGGATCGCAAGAAGGAACTGATCATCAACGAGTCGGGTAAGAACATCTCCCCGACCAATATCGAGAACGCGGTCAAGGCGGCCTCCTCGCTGGTCGGTCAGGTGGTGGCGATCGGTGAGGCCAAACCGTTCATCTCCGCGCTGATCGTGCTCGATCCGGACACCGCCGCCATCCGGGCCAAGGAATTCGACGCTCCCGGCGACGATCTGGCCGCGCTGGCCACCCGCAAGGAAATCCTGGACGAGGTGCTGGCGGCGGTCGTCGCGGGTAACCGCAAGCTGTCGCGGGTCGAGCAGATCAAACGGTTCACCGTCGTCGGCAAGCCGTGGGAGCCGGGCGGGGACGAGCTGACCCCGACGATGAAACTCAAGCGTAACCCGATCGCGGCGAAGTACGCCGAGGAGATCGCCGCGCTGTACACCACGCCGCTGCCCGAATCGGTGGTGAACGTTTCGTAAGGACCGGTGGCCCTGAGCAAAAGCTCAGGGCCACCGTCGGTTTCCCGCTAGGTGCTAGGCGACCTCGTACTTGGCGACGATGGTGGCGCGGGCCAGGGTGTGGGCGAAGAGGTTGAATCCGAGGAAGGCGGGTGTGCCGTTCTCGTCGATCTCCAACCGCTCCACATCCACGGCGTGCACGACGATGAAGTAGCGGTGGTATCCGTGTCCGGCAGGTGGCGCCGCACCGACGAATCCCGGGAAAGCGCCGTCATTGCGCAATGTGACCGCACCCTCGGGCAGGACACCGCCCTCACTACCGGCTCCGCGTGGCAGCGAGGTGGTGCTCCCCGGAATGTTGGCCACCGCCCAGTGCCAGAAACCGGCGGCAGTCGGCGCATCCGGATCGTAGACGGTGACCGCGAAACTCTTTGTCTCCGCGGGGAATCCGGACCAGGACAGCTGCGGCGAGACATCCTTGCCGCCCGCGCCGAAGACGCCGCTGACCTGATCGTTGCCGAAGCTCTCGCCATCGGCGACATCCTCCGAGGTCACCGTGAAGCTTGGCACCTCGGGCAGCGCGTCGTACGGGTTGTAAGAGTAGTCGGGCACGGTGGATCCTTTCGATCGTCAGCTGTTCAACAGGAAGTGTTCCAGCACCCGGGTGCCGAATTCGAGTGCCTGCACCGGAACCCGCTCGTCGACACCGTGGAACAGTGCCGTGAAGTCCAATTCCGGTGGCAGCTGCAGCGGTGCGAATCCGAAGCAGCGAATACCCAAGCGGGCGAAGGCCTTTGCGTCGGTACCGCCGGAGAGCATATAGGGCACGGTCCGGCCCTGCGGGTCGTGGGCGAGAATGGCGGCGTTCATCGCGTCGACGAGATGTCCGTCGAATGTCGTTTCGTAGGAGTCGAGTTCGGTGATCCACTCGCGCTCGACATCCGGGCCGATCAGCTCGTCCACCTCACGCTCGAACGCGGCCTGCCGCCCCGGCACCACGCGACAGTCGACGACCGCCTCCGCGGTCTGCGGGATCACATTCGCCTTGTATCCCGCCTGCAGCATGGTCGGATTCGCGGTATCGCGCAGTGTCGCGCCGATGATGCGGGAAATCGTGCCCAACTTCGCGAGCTGACCCTCGATATCGGGACTCGACGGATCGAACTCCAAGCCGGTCTCCTCGGCGACCGCGGCCAGGAATTCGGCGACCGAATCCGAAAGCACCAGGGGGAAGGTGTGTTTGCCCAGACGCGCCACCGCGGCGGCCAGAATCGTGACCGCATTGTCCTCGTGCAGGAACGAACCGTGACCGGCACGGGCCTTGGCCCGCAACCGCATCCAGCCGAGCCCCTTCTCAGCGGTCTCCACCAGATACAACCGACGGTCGGTGCCGTCCGGGCGCGGCACGGTCAGCGAGAAGCCGCCGACCTCCCCCACGGCCTCGGTGATGCCGTCGAACAGGTCGGGCCGATTCTGCACCAGCCACTGCGAACCCCACTTGCCGCCGTTCTCCTCATCGGCGAGGAAGGCGAAGACGATATCGCGGGGCGGTACCGTCCCCTCGATCTTGAACTGGCGCGCGATGGCCAGCATCATGCCGACCATATCCTTCATGTCGATCGCGCCGCGCCCCCACACATAGCCGTCGCGCACCGCACCCGAGAACGGGTGCACACTCCAGTCCGCGGCCTCGGCGGGCACCACATCCAGATGTCCGTGGATCAGCAAGGCACCGCGGCTGGAATCGGCCCCCTGCAACCGCGCGAATACATTCCCGCGACCCGGCGCGCCCGACTCCACGTACTCGGTCGTGTATCCCGCCTGATGCAGTTGATCGGCCACCCACTGCGCACATTCGCGCTCGCCCTTGGTGGTAGCCAGATCCCCGGTGTTGGAAGTGTCGAACCGGATCAGCGTACTGACCAATTCGACCACCTCGGACACGGCACGAGATGTGGTGTTCGGACCGGATACTTCGCCAGTTGCAGACACGTACCCTTTCCTACCACCTGCCACCGCCCGCAGGGTGCCATGGCGGTACCCGCCATGATCGCGAGGTGCGCAATCGCGGGTCGATTCACGCTGATCGCAATCGCGGGCGCGGTGTGGTCGCGATATTGCGGGGTATGTCTCGGTTGAAGTCTTGACCGGAAAGCCGTGCCCATGAAGTTCCCGAACCTGCCATTGCCGCCCATCGACCGCGCGACCGACTGGGTCGCGCGGCAGGTGCGAGCGCGGGTTCCCAAGGCGGATATGAGCGATCGGGATCCGGCCTTCATCGCCTGCGCCGTCGAACCGTCGTGGCAACTGGCCCGCGCGTACTTCCGCGCCGACGTGCGCGGAATGGAGCAGATACCCGATGACGGGCCGATACTGTTGGTCGGCAACCACTCCGGCGGCAATGTCTCGCCCGAAGCGCTCGTGACCACCCTCGCGTTCGCGCACTATTTCGGACCCGAGCGGCCCTTCTACCAACTCGCCCACAATCTGGTGATGGCCGTGCCGTTCCTCGGCTCGTTCCTGTCCCGCTTCGGCACGGTGGCAGCCGATCCCGACAGCGCAAAGGCCGCGCTGCGCGGTGGCGCGGCGGTGCTGGTGTATCCCGGCGGCGACTGGGAGGTACACCGCCCGACCTGGGAGGAGGACCGGCTCGATTTCGCCGGACGCACCGGATTCCTCCGACTTGCCTGGGACGAACACGTGCCGATCGTGCCGTTCGTGAACTACGGCGCCCAGCAGAACGCCCTCATGCTCACCCGCGGCGACCGGATTGCGCGGCTGTTACGGCTGGATCGGACACTGCGGTTGAAAGTGTTCCCGATTTCGCTGGCGCTGCCGTGGGGGCTGAATATCAGCGACCTCGCGGGGCATATCCCATTGCCCACGAAAGTGACCGTCGAATTCCTGCCGCCGATCGACCTGCACGAGATATTGGGGCCCGAGCTGGATGTGGATCGCGGCTACGAGTACGTCACCGGGATCATGCAGGAGGCATTGTCGAGGCTGGCCGAGGAACGGACGCTGCCGATCCTGGGATGAGCCCTCACGTGGGCAGGTGGACGCGCCCGGCACCGATCCGGTCTATGCGATCGCGGCCCCACGCGCCCAGCGGCTCCAACGCCGCATTGAGGGCGATGCCCAATTCGGTCAGCCGATACTCGACCTTCGGCGGCACCTCGCGATAGATCTCACGATCCACGATGCCGTCCTCCTCCAGCTCCCGCAGCTGCTGGATCAGCATCTTCTCCGAGACACCGGGCAGACCCTTGCGCAGTTCACCGAAGCGGCGCACACCGTGATTCGCCAATTCCCACAGGATCAGCGCCTTCCACTTCCCGCCCACCACATCCATCGCCGCGTCGATGCCGCAGAAGTACGGTCCGGATCTCTTGGCACCCATCGCTACCTGTCCCACATGCGAATCGGTAAGTACTGCCTCAAATAGTAGGTACTCGTCGCCAGCTCGGGCAAGCCACCGCGCAACACCGAGAATCACCAGCTAAACCCGCGATTTGGTCAACGCCGCCACATCCGATAACCTTGCTGAGCACACCGGTCCGGGTGGCGGAATGGCAGACGCGCTAGCTTGAGGTGCTAGTGCCCTTTATCGGGCGTGGGGGTTCAAGTCCCCCTCCGGACACCAGTGCTAACCCCACAGGGGGTGGCGCCAACGATTGCGAGTTGTTGTTGGTGCTTGTAGCGCACTTCCAGATTGAGTGCTCGATACAGTCGGAGCTTGTCGGCGGGGTCGCCTGCGGTGAGCACGGCGCGGATGTCGCCGAGCGACTCGATCAATTTACGGATTTCGGTGTCGGAGAGCCGTTGGATTTTGGGCAGGCTCTTCAACTCGGCTTCGGCCGCGGCTTTGTCTGCTTGTGCGGTGTTCATGGCCGCGACGAGGGCTTGTGGATCGACTCCCGCCTCGATGGCGGCGAGGTGGCGTGCGAGTTTGGCTTCGGCGTCGGTGACGGTTTGTCGAAGCAGGTGTCGGTGGGTGTCGGTGTCATCGGTATTTTGGGTGGCCAGCAGGGCGGCGATGGTGTTTTCGCGGTGTCGGCGGTCGAACAGGCTGGCCAGCCAGCCGTTGATCGGCCCGATGACGAGGTCCTCGCGCAGGTTCACCGTTCGAGGATGATCCTGTAGCGCAGCGCTTCCGGCGGCGATGGTTTTGGCGCGGCATCGGTAGTACACGGCCTCACGAACCGACTCCGCCTGCATCTTTCGCCCGCACCCGTCGCAGCGCACAAGTCCGCTCAACAGGTACGGGCGCAAACCGCTGGCCGGTCTGTCGCGTTCGAGTTTCGCGCGGGTGCGGTTGCTGGCGCCCGCGCGCTGGCGGCGCAGCAGTTGGGCCTGGGTGAAGGTGTCGACCGAGATGATGGCCGGGTGCGCGGGTTTCTTGGATCGGACGATGCGGTGGGTGGGTGAGCGCCGGAACCGGGTGATGTTACCGGCGGCGGCGTCGTCGGGGTCGAGGAGTTCTTCGTGTTTGCTCCAGCGACCGAACACGGCATAGCCGGTGTAGCGCGGGTTCTGCAGGATCGCGGCGATGGTGGGGGCCTGCCAACCGTCTTGGGCGCGATGCCGGTTCTGCTGCGGCCGGTGCGCGGACGGGCACGGCACACCCTCCCGGTTGAGCGCGATGGCGATGGCCTTATCTCCGCGGCCGGCGAGGTAGTCACGAAAGATCCGTTGCACCACCGGGGCCGTGCTCACGTCGAGGGACAGGATCCGCAGCTTCAGCCCGTCGGAGGCTCGGTGGGGGTTCGGGTGCGGTGGACCGTCAACCACCGTGTACCCGTAGGGTGCTCGACCGCCCTGGTGTCGGCCTTCGTTGAGGACTTGCGCGTCCATGCTGGCGCGGGTGCGCTGCTGGACATGCTGGCGTTCGGACTCACTGAGCCCTCCGAGCATGCTCATCATCATCGAATGCGTGACATTGCGTGAGTCGAAACGCCCCCCGAGCTCGGGCACCCACACCTGCACCCCGTGCGCGTGTAGACGTGGCGCGACGAGACTGAACTGGTTACCGAACCAGCAGCGTGTTCCCTCGCCGACCACGATCGCGGTCCAGCCTCGGGCGGGATTCTTCAGATCCGCCAACAACCGCGCGGCTTCCCCACGGCGGTGCCAGGGCACCGACCGCGATTGGCCGATATCGAAGTAGTCAGCAACGATCGAGGCCTCGGAGACGAACTTCTCCGCGTTGCCCCGCTGCCACCGATACGAGGTCTCCGGATCCTGATTGTCCTCGGTCGAGCAGCGCCCGTAGAACGCGAACCGCTGGTCAGCGCCGTTTTCGACGGTTTCGGGGACCATTCCCAGCAGATCGTCGAGCACGGCCCATTCGTTGGACTCGTTTGGCATCGTCGTCCCTCTCGATGGAGTGTTCACGCGCATGTCGAAGCAAAAGCTCGAGCAGCACCCTGGCCGCGTCGTCGGTCAACTCCGGCGGGCTGTCGGGGCAGACGACTTCGATGATGCCAGGCCCACGGCCACCATCGTTAACCTGACGGTTGTTAGAATCAGTGTCCACGATCACCGCCACCGCCGAGGCTCGCTGTGGCATCACAGTTTTCGGTGAGCTCGCGATGTTCGTAACAGTGCCGCAGGGCTCGCGGTGACTCAGCCGCGGTCCGCACCACCGCAGTTCGCTCCCCCGCTGGGACGGCCGAATTCCAGGCGCAGCACCGGGTTACGTCCCGGCAGTGGAAAATCGATGCCTCGTAGTCGCTGACAGGTATGGCATGACCGAGGATCGTGTGCGAGTCCGCTCTCGCCCAGGATGATTCGTGAAAGTAATCGGTGTGGCACGAAAGATATTTCGATGGCCATTGACCTGCGGGAACGGCCAATATTCGCGATACGACATTGAATTCGCCGTGCTCGCGTAGTGCAGGGACGGACGGGCGAAGATAGATCTGCGACATATTGCGCGATCTGTATGGCGGGCGGTGCGCGGGCATGGAGGGGCTCCTGAACACCCGTTCTGCTGATTCACCCAATGCTCAGCCTACCCGAACCGGCGCTTCAGTGGCGGCCCGCATCGCGCGGTCCGTTGGTTTGTCATCAAGCACTGCAATTGCTTGACGCCGTTCGTAGTTCACCGACAAACACGGCGCTGTGCCTGTCGTATCCCCTCACCTGGGGGAATTACTTGACGGCTGACACCGGCCTTCGTCTGCGGCCTCCTCGGCATGCCAAACATTTCTGCCCAACCCATTGACACTCCTCAACCCGCGCAACCGGATTCGACGCGAACCATCACAGCGACCGAACCGGTTTCGGTTGCACATACCCGTTAGGAGATGAAATCCGATGTCGGACAACGCTGAATACAACGCTGCACCCGATCCCATCGACACGGATCGACGAGCTGAGCAGGCGACATACGACCAGGCGCTCGGCGCACAAGGGGAAGAACTGGCGGCCCGATTCCTGCAGGCCGCCGGGATGAAGATCATCAGCAGGAATTGGCGGTGCAAGTACGGCGAACTGGATCTGATCGCCTGGGACGGCCGCGTCACCGCGTTCGTCGAGGTCAAGACGCGAACCGGAATGAAATTCGGCGCGCCCGCCGAGGCGGTCACCTTCGATAAGCAGCAGCGGATAAGGCGGTTGGCGCTGGTGTGGCTGGCCGAACAGGACGGCCCGTGGCGCGATATCCGCTTCGATGTCATTTCGGTGCTGCTGCACCGCGGCCACCGACCAGTCATCGACCACCTAAAGGCCGTGTTCTGACGGCGGGGAAGTGGCGAATTCGGTCCGCGGTGAGCGGGGTGGACAGCCAACTGGGCGACAACGATATCGAGGCGGATCACGGCAAGGATTGCCGCTGGCAGTCCCTGCCCGTCTACCCGATACCGCACTTTTCCGTTCCTGGTCGGGGCCCCGCGCTGTCACCTCATTCCACCCAACCTCGACAGAATTAGGACGAAGAATGGATCAGCTGACTCCCACCTCTCGACACCGGGTCGTTGACGGTGTTGGATACCCGAGAGAGTCTTTATCGCAGCTACCAGTACCACAGACTTGCCGCTCCAGCGCTACGGCTTGGGAGGGGAAACCGCGGATGGACATCGATCTCACGTGTCCGCACTGTCAACGACTCGACTTCGTCCAAAGCGTGCCAGCCGTGCACTTCGGCGGGGTATCGACCAGTTCCGGGACGGACTTCTACTCCGGCGTCGGAGTGGCCTCCACCGGGCTGGTACCGGTCTTCGGCACAGCGACCGTCGAGCGAACTCACACCACCGCGTTGGCTCGCAGTCTCGCCCGCGAGCCTGCTCAACGACCCGTCGGGCGGCTTACCGTGTTCGGGCTGCTACTGTCGCTGCCCGCCATGTTGGTTGTCCTGATAGGTATTGCATCCCTTGCTGCGTCGCATGAAGCGACGAATGTGGGCGAATTGGCCGGAGCTGCGGTATTTGTTGGCGGGATCGCGTCACCGGGCTTGCTCGTGCTCGGTATCGCGGTGTTCCGCGGCCATCGCAACGCGCGCATCTCGCGCGGGCGCCGCACCGCCCACGCTGTTTGGCAAGCCGCGTTATATTGCCATCGCTGCGGTTTGGCGTTCTGGCCGTTCTCTCCGACACCGGGCATTCCTGCCCGGCACGTTTTCACACCACAGCACTTCCGCTCGGTTGTATGGCACGCCGGTGGCTACGCAAACATCTGAACCAGCCTTCGGTATGACCTGTTCAACCGCCTTTGCATGGCAGCGCACGACCCAATGTCATTGCCCGCTCGGTAGTCTGACGCCGATCGCGTCGATGTCCACACACAGACCCCGCCAGCTCGGATGTCGCAACGCACCGGCGAATTCCCGGTACTCGACGGTTCCAACCAATCGTGGCTCTACCCAGTGCACCGACGCCATGCCGCCGGTTGAAGCAGGAAGACCAAATGGCGATTCCGAGACAGCTATGCCGATGAGTTGGTCCCGCAGTACGCGGCGGCCCGCTGCCGAGAATCCGGTCCCGACATGCCCGACGTAGACCAAACGTTCGTCCTCGTCGTATGCGCCCAGGACAAGAGAGCCAAGCGCCCCGCGTTCGCCGCCACCGTTAATGGGTGTCCATCCAACGATGATCACGTGCGCAGTTCGGCGCAGCACCGTCTTGAGCCACATCCGTGATCTCACGCCAGGACGGTAGATGGAGTCGAGACGTTTGCTGACAATCCCCTCCAACGCGTGGGATGCCGCGGTATCGAGCATCGTCTCGATAGAGATATGGGTCCAATAGGGCGGAACGCGGACACCGCGACCGGTGAGGCCGAGTTCGCCCAGACGTGCTCGGCGCTCGACGTACGGCTGCGCCATGGTGTTCTCGCCTCCGAGTTCAAGCAAATCGAAGCAGAACAGCTGCACCGGCACCGCGGCCACGAGTTCGCGTGTCGGGCGAAATGAATACATACGCCGCTGGAGGCGAGTGAACGACGGTATCCCGGTAGCGGGATCCGGTGCGATGATCTCGCCATCGAGGATCAGATCGGTCCGACCGGCGAGTTCCTCGACGGCGGTGGCCAATTCTGGGTAGGACGCGGTGACGATGTTGCGGTTGCGGCTGTAAAGTTCCGCACGCCCGCCGGAGACGCGGCAAATCGCACGCATCCCGTCCCACTTCATCTCTACCGCCCAGCGGCCTGTGTCACCGGGCGGCCGCCCAGCGGTCGCCAGCATCGGCGCTGGTACAGACACGATTGTCAGCGTAACTCAAGAAAATACCGACCTGTCGGTGCTATCCGATACTCTCGCGCTCGTGCAGTTCGAAGTAGGTTCCCTGATCCACGTGGCCCCGGGAGGGGTGAGTGTGTTTCGTGTCGTAGAGATCGGCGTGGATGGTGACCCGAGCAAAGCCATCGTCGAAGCTGTCGCCGAGACGCCGGGAACCTATCCGTGGCCGACCGATCTGACCTACGCCGTTCCCGCCGAACAACCGTAGCGATCTCCCCTTTGCCTATGCGCAGTATTCAGGCGTGGTCTTCGCCTGTCGGCGTGGTCCGTGCTGGCGTACGGCCCTCGACAGTCGCGGCTGGGTCGCTGACTTGTCCTGTCTGCTGCTGCCGACTCGGATCGGCTGGACCGTGGTGAGCATGCTCGGGGTGCTCGGTCAGTGCGGCGGTCGATGTCGGTGATGGGTCCGGTGAGGGTGTGGCGCGGTGTGCGCGGGCGGTGGTAATGAGCTGGCGGGCTTGTTTGGTGCTGATCTCGAGTAGGTCAGCGACGTCGTCGTCGGTTTGACCGTGATCGCGGATCACCGCTGCGGCCTCGGCCTGGTCGCCGCGGTGGCGGGCGATCTCGCGCGCGGCGCGTGATTCGACTTCGCTGATCTGCTGTTGTAGTGCCTCGATCTCGTTGTCGCGCTTGGCTTCGCACGCGGTGATCGCCTGCCAGTCGCTGAGATACCGCTTCACAGCCTGCTGGATGGTTCGCTCTCGCTGACGTGCCAGCACTCGACGTTCCCGGATGCGATCGCGCGAGCGTGCGAGTCGTTCAACGACTTCCGGGGAACGATCCGTCCGCGGGGACCGCGGCGGGCGACGCGACGGCATGGCCGGCCTCCTGAATTCTTCGGCCCGCCTGCAAATTCTCCCGCTATTGATCCTACGCGCGCCGCACGGCAAGTCCGCACACCGATGTCCTCGCCGTCCGATCACTAACCGCGGCAAGGGGTGATCACCTCTGTGTCGACGCGCCATGATTCGACGCCCTCGCCCCGCGACTGTCCTTCGCGTCCGCACCGGACACCGCCTCTGGCCAGGGGTCACCGACAGCGAAGTCCATATCGCCTGGATAGGTGAGGAACGCCCGCGCAGCCTCACCACCGGTGCAGCGACACATCCCCGGGGAATGCACGCCTGATCCGCCTTGCCGCCAGGCCTCTGCGCGCCCAACCACCGCATCGACACCAACCCCATCGTCACCCCTCGAGCGGGGAAAGGCCGGATTCGACACAGACACCGCTGCGGCGGCCCGCGCGCAGCACCCACATACGCAAAAGGAGACGAAAACCTATGTCCGACAACACCGAACACACCGCAGGCCCAGCCAGTACGGAGTCGACCTCAGCTCCTGATCAGGCACCCGAGGACCACGCTGCGGGGGCGCTGCATGTCGATGATCCTGGTGAATTGATTGTGGCGGTACCCGCGATGGTCGGATTCGTGCCGGAGCGGTCGCTGGTGGTGGCGGTGCTGCGGGGGGCGACCGATGCGGAGCAGAGTCCGATCATCGATGCGGTGGTGCGGTTCGATTTGGATCAGGAAGGTGGGAGCCGGCGGGGGCTCGCGGCAGCGTATGCGGAGTGCGTTTCGCATATCTGCGCCGCGGAGGGGGCGACGGAGGTGCTCGCGGTGATCGTCGATGACCGGGCTCGCGAACCGCGGCGCACGCGCCGAAACGGTGCGGGGAGTCCGGGACCGTGGGGCACGCTCATCGCGGCGTTCGCGCGACGACTGGCGCGGGCCGAGGTATACCTTGAGGGCGCCTGGGCAGTGCGCGCCATCGAAGCGGAGCAGCGGTGGTGGAGTCTGCTCGATGCGAATCATCGTGGGACGCTGCCGGATCCGGCGACATCGATGGTGACGGTCGCGCATGTGCTCGACGGGCGCCCGATCCGTGGCGCCCGTTCGGAGCTGACCGATCTGGTCGCACCGGATGAAGAACTCGCGCAACAGGTCGCGGTACATCTCGACAGCGCCCGTGCGCTCGCGCATGAGCGGTACGCGGCCGCCGTCCGGCGCGGTGATCCCGACGGCTATCACCGGCGGGCACTCGAACATGTGCTGTGGCAGATCGCCAACGTAGATTCCGGCGTGGCCCTCACCGCCCGGGAATACGCGGAACTGGCCGCGGCGCTGCGTGATCGGACGGTGCGCGATGCACTGTTCGGTCTGGCCGTCGGCGACCACGCCGCCGCCGCGGAAAACCTGTGGGTGGCGCTGACACACGCACTGTCGGGCAGCGACCGCGCCGATGCGGCAACACTTCTCGGCTACAGCGCCTACATCCGCGGCGACGGACCCCTTGCGGGCATCGCCGTGCAGGCCGCCCTCGACGCTGACCCGGCACACTCGATGGCGAGTCTGCTCGAGATCTCCCTGCGCACTGGAATGCGCCCCGACACCCTGCGCCGATTGGCGTATTGCGGCCAGGGGATCGCCGCCGACCTCGGCGCCGATCCGACCAGCGGTGCGGCTGCAGACGACGTCGCGCCGTGGTGATCGGTAGCGCCGCCGAGCTGGTGGTGTGGATCGAAGCGAACCTGCCCGATCTCGATGAGGACCGTTCGGCCCCTGGCACACCGGAGCCCCGGCACCCGGCGCGCTCTCGGCGCGCATCGAGGTGCGCATTCACACCCCCGGGGCCCGCGACCGCGTCACCACAATCCCCCTCACCGCCACACCCGTCAGCGGGGCCGTCCCGCCCGATGACCGGCCTCCCAACACCGTGTCTGTTCATCCAGATTCGAGGTGATCATGAACAATTCGACCTCACCATCCCCCCCGGGCAACCACCCTCGGGTTCACCCCTGTCGCGGGCTCGTTCGCCCACAACCGGATTCGCTCGCTCCTCCAGCCATCGGCAGGACAGGAGGTGGTGTCTTCTGATGACGCTCGCACACAGTAACTCCGTGGCCGTAGCCGGTGTGACCGGACACCGGCCGGTGACCGACTGCCGCAACTGCTCGCACTACGCGCTGGCCTTCCGTGAGAAGGCCATGAACACCCTGCGCGTCAACCACCACCCACGCGCCACCGCCAACCTCCCGCTGTGGGAGCAACCGGCACCCCCAACCCGCACCGCGCTCACCAGCCCGTGCCCGTGACGACAAACGCACCAAACCCTCCGGGAGCGAACAGATCCCGCTCTTCGACGCCACTTTCCGAACCGTGTCGGCTGCCTGACCCAACCGGAACTGCGCTCACTCCCCACCGGTGCGCGCCCCTGTCTCCTGCCGCCCCGAAGCGGCACCGACACAGAAAGGCGGTCGCGGCCGTGACTACTGCCACGAGGCGACAGCCCGCCCGGCGTGACCCCGTCCAGCGGTCACCACGCCCTGGACTCGGTGGGACCGATTTCTCGCTGGCTCCGGGGCCTGATCTGGGCGGATACGACCACTACCTCCGATCGCTGAGCGGCGGCAAAGACAGCCAGGCAATGGTCGATGTCCTGGTCGAGGTGCTTCACCGGCTCGATGTGCTGGACCAGGTCACCACCATCCATGCCGACATGGGCCGATCCGACTGGCACCACACCGCCGCTCTCGCGCGAGAGCACGCCGTCGACTACGGGCTGCGCCACGAAGTCGTGTCCCGCACTGGCTGCGACCTACTCGATCGTGTCGCCGAACGCGGAAAGTGGCCATCCCACCGAAGACGTTGGTGCACAGTTGACTGCACCATCCGAGCAGCCTCCATCATGACGACTGGGCGTAGCCTAGGCGCCGGGTGGCTCATTTCCAGCTGTGATCCAATCTGTTGGAACGAGCCGAATTCCTCCGCGCCAATGATGTCGCACCGCACGCTGGAACCATTTCTCATCGACTAGGTTGGCATGGTCGCTGACAATTATCTGCATTCGCGGGGCTAACTCATCGACCACATCGCGCATTACGAGGAACATGGCCAGTACAGCCTCACGATCGGTGTCGTTGATAGCACCGGCATTCTTCGCGACATCGGAGGGGTAGAAGGCCTGCGTCGGCTGGTCGATCATCAGGAACCGAGGCACAGGGCGATCGTTCTCGACAAAAAACTTGTGGAGCGCCAAGTGGGTCGCTAGATGGTAGCCAATCCAATTCGCAGCGCTACCAATGCGCTGCAATGGCAGCGGCCCATCGCTCGTGTCTGTTACCACTGTCAAGTTCGCGAGGTCGAGGCGCACACCGTCCTCGACATGCTCAAGTCCAATGCGCTGGGCCAAGTCGGTCATGGTACGACCAACGATGTTGAGCCGGGAGAGAAGCTGTTCCCGGTCTACATCGGGGTCGAGCCCCGCCAGCAGTTGAGTCACCCGCGCGTTCGCCGTATCGAGATTGCGACGGAGTCGCTCAAGGGAATCTCCAGTTCCAGCTGTCATAACCCCGAGCAGGGCTTCGATACGACCTCGGGTGTAGTTCCGCGACGCCGCTGCGTCCTGTGCAACGCGGATGGCCTGGTCTCCCGCCTCAAGGCCCACCACCGCGGTTTCCACTGCGGCCAACTCCTGACGCAGACGATCGGCTTCGGCTTCGAGAACGATGAGAACTTCTCGGCGAGATTCGGGAGCGGCCTCAAGAGACGTGAGCTCGCTTCGCAGACTCTGCAGTCGCTCGGCAAGCGCTGTCGCTGTCGGGTCGGGTTCCTCGATCTGCGATCCGCAGACAGGACACGAGCTGGCTGAAGCTGTGAGAACGTCGCTGGCGGCGGGCAGAAGTTCGAGGCTCGTCAGACGACCGGTGTGAAGCTCGACAGCACCCACGAAATCTCGCTCGGACTCAGCCCGGTCCAGAAGCAGCGCCCGGTCATCCATGACATGCCACAACTGATTTCGCAGCTCAGCGCGCCGTCGGATCAATGCCCTTCGGCGGTCCTGGTGTTTGATGGCACTTTCCTCTGCACGATCGCCTAAGGACGCGCGGCTTTCACCGTCATTGTTTTGGAGATCACGAACTGCAGCACGGAGCGCAGTAACGATCTGAGCCCTTTCCGTCAGATCGTGCTCATCCGTAAGCCCGGCCGCATGGGCCTCCGCGAGCAGACCACGGAGGTTCGCCTCGGCGATAGCTGCCTCCTGCTCTGCTGCTGCGAGTGCCGCTTGCGCGCGGCGTTGTGCCCGATTTGCGTCTCGGAGTGCCGCCTTCTTCGCCGCTGCGTCTGCGGGCACTGCGCCGAGGAAGTATGGGATGGTGTCCTTCAGATGCTGAAAGATCTGGTTTTCACCCTGGCGGTGGAACAACAGGTGTCGACTGGCGATCTCATCCTGATCTTGCAGGCAAAGCCAGGTGGCGTGGCCCAAGTGAGCCTCGAACGGAACCTGACCGACGCCAGGCCCGCGGGGCTCGATGACGTTTTCAGCTATGCCGATCCGACGACCGAGTTGGCGACGAACGCTGTCACTATCTGCGTTCTCGGCGAGTTCCTGGTGGCCGAGCAGATCCATGGCTGCGCCGCCGAACTCGAGCATCGCTCGCTGAGTCGAGGCCCGCCCTTTGGGAGGTGCAGGACGTGCCACGAACGCCCTAGGACCGTCGGGATTGTCGGTGAGCTGCCAAAGCGAGGCGTACCAGGCGACGTGGTCAGCGATAGGTCCTGCGGGAATGAGGTACGCGTCGCGTCCCAGACAGAACTCGGTGATCGTCAAGAGAGCGCTCTTGCCGGTCTTCGACTCGCCTGTAACGATATTCAGCTGCCCTGGCTGAAATCTGACGTCTCGGCGGCGGCCGTCGCGCGCGTAGAGCGCCAATGCGAGTAACTGCACCGACCTACACTTCCACACCGAGAAGGGCGAACGCGGTGGCCGGTGACTCGAGCTGGGTGAACCAGCGTCCCACGAAGCGCGCCTTGTGCACGATGTCGCCGATGTCGCCGATCTCGGCGACCCTGCCGGGCCGAAGGTGACCTGTGATGTGCGCTCCATTGAGTTCGACCGCTCCATGACGCAAACCGAACCGTATGCCTTCCCGAACTGGCTCGACGAGTGTCTTGGCTCTCGCGCCGAAACCGGCAGCGAGGACTTCGTTACTGGTAACCCACTTGGCGAGGTGTGAATCGACACGAATGGGCAGGGACTGACGTGTATTGCGGTGCAGTACAAGCGGAACGACAAGAAACGCCAGCTCGAACGGCATCGGCCGTGCGTCCCGCCGGTTGTACTCGATCGCGGCTGCTGCGATGACTGCTGCGATCAAGGCTGGATTCAACAAGTCGGCCACAGCTGGCACGCGATCGCTCCACTGCCTCATGTCTGTGAAGCATGTCATGAGTGGCTAGCTCGGGGGCCGATTTTCGGGGCAATCATCCCTTCGCGTCGCTCGTCCTGTGTGACGAGTAGTGATAGTGGGTGCGACACGCGCGTTCTACGCGTCTTGAAGTAGCAGCTTCGACAGGTGCTGTTCGAACTCAGGATGCCAGCCGATGTCGAGGACATCTGCCAGCGCGTGCCGTCGTCCCCTGGCGTGGAACGGTTCATCAAATTTGGCACGGATCGACAGTGTCGAGTCTCCGAGTAGGTGAAGCAGTTTTCTGCCGGCGGCTCGCTTGTCATCGTCGCTGGCACCAGCAGGCAATTCGGAGCACATGTGATCGAAGGCCCTCTCCCATTCGTCGACCAGACGTTCGCTGAACTTGTCCAGTTCGTCGTAGTCGACCAGATGTACATCCAGCCAACGAGTCTCTTGCAGGTAGGCCCGTTGGTAGTCCATGATCGCCTTCTGCAGTTGGCGGGGCAGCACGTTCAGAATCTTCAGCTGATGGACGTACATTCGGCCCTCGTGACGCTGTGCAGTGGCATCGAGATCGATGTCGTTGGCATCGACAAGCGAGGGCAAATTGTCTCGTGTGAAACGGTCACGGATACCTTCGAGGGCAGTGAGAGTTTCCTGCACCGACACAGCCCCTCTCTTACCGCTGAGCATTGCGATGGAGGTGCGTGCCCACCAGGCCCACACCAGATCCAGGTAGGTTTTGAACTGTTCGGTCGGGGCGCCGGGCCGAAGCAGGTGGGCTACCTCTTCGTCCACGCCATCCAGATCCGCAGATTGGTCGGCGACGTAGATCCGGCCGACGAACGTGGACCGGTCGGACGGGGTCAGCTTCAGGAATTGCGTACGCGCCGCCTTGGTCTCCTTGGATTTGGAATCGCGGGCGGTGCTTTCGAGCAAGGTGAGCGCGGACTCGACGTCACGATCGGCAGCACGGAGATACGATGCCGCCGAACCGGGTCCAGCACTGCTGTTCGTGATGAGTGTGAGGACGGGACCGTATGGATCCCCTGCGCGCCCGGCGTCCATCCAGACGCGCAAGGTGCGCCAGATGTCATCGGAGGCATCAGTCAAGTTGCGCAACGTTGAGACGTGGAGCTTCAACTGCTTCAGCTCGGCTGGGATGCCTTCCTTCTCCCACGCGATGTCGTCATGCATCTCCATCGTTAGACTGCGGCCGGGATCGGCTGTTCGTGATCTGAGAATTTCCAATAAGCCCCAGCGGGTCTGATGGAGATAGCCCAGCACGCTGGCCGCCGCGGAGTGGTCCGTGCCTGACGATTCCTCACTCATCGCGTCTGTCCTCCCATGATGCTGGTGGGCGGGCCGGAAGCTGCCGATGAACCACCCGCCGCTGCAAGACCTGACTGAAACGTACCCGTCATTGGACCCGCGCAAGCCTTGTTTCGCACGCGGCCCCGGCGATGGCCACCCCCAAGTTGTGCAGAGTCGTGGTCCCTCCTCGCAGATTTCCCTCCAGCTAGTGCAGATAAGCACAAGCGATTTCAAGAGAGGACCGGCCCGCCGGGTGATCACGATGCTCGTCGCGGAATCCCGCGCCGCCGGGATCATCGACCGCCCGGTCAGGGTGTTGAACATTATGGGCCACCGCAGTCAGGAATCCGCGGAGAGGGCGAACCGTTCACGAGGACGACTGGACCTGTCCATGGTCCAGCTATCGCGACTGTGGATCGGCTGAACCTCAACACATTCCGGTCGCTGTGACAGCGAGGTGTGCCCGTCGCGGACCGTTGCGTCGAGTCGTCGGCGGCCCCGGCCGTGGAGTAGCTCGCTGAGATCGGCGAAAGATCGCCAACCGGTGTGACACCGCTCGGGATGCCTACATCCGGTGCCCTCCACAGAGTTCTACATCTTTGGACGGCGGTGCGCACCGTAGCGATACGCATCGCCGAGTTGCTTGGTCCACCATGTGCGAATCCACTCATTGGTGACCTCACGGTCGTCGGTAGCCGCAGATTCGTTGCCGACTGTGTCTGCCAAATCGGTTTCAGACAGCGGGGTTTCGCCGCAGATGAGAACTCGATCGCGCTCGGCGACGTCGATGACGTCGCCAGCGGTGGTGACGGCGGTGTAGGGATAGCCTCCGGCGATGTCCCAAGCGATCTGGTCGGCGGACTCGACGAACGACTCCGAGTGATGGCCGAGGTCTGTCAACCCCATGTATAGCGTTGTGTCGCTGAGGAGAACAGTGCGGCGGATCTGTCTGGTGCGTCCGATCGGGGGCATGAGTGTCATGCCGTCCAGCAGGAGGTCGTTGTACTCGGCGGCGCGCGGCCAGTACGGATGGCGGCACTCGTAGGTGTGCTGGATGAACTCTCGAAGCGGGAAGCGAGCGATGTCGCTGTCGTCGTCACGGCGGGTCAGTGAAGGGTCGCACCGGTCGAAGAATCGCATCGCATCGAGGAGCGTCTCGATCACCAGTCGACCTGCCACCGAGTCCTGGTAGCGGTCATGGGGGTCACGGCTCTGCCTCGGTTCGAGCCGACGAACTTCTGCGGGGAGTTCGGCGTATGCCTTCCATTGCGGGAACACCCGCCATGCGCAGTCACCGAACCCACTGACCAAACGATCGGTATCCACGTTGATCGGCGCGTGCCGATGAACCTCGGAATTGCGAATCAACAGCAATCCACGCACTACCCGGCCGTCGGGATCGCTCGACCACAATCCCTGGTAGCGGTTACGCTCGGCCGGGCTCAGCAACTCGCATATCGAAACATCGATCGTCCGCATCACCGTCACCCCGTCGGCGGTGTCGATCGAGACCTGTTCGGTGTCGATGTGGAAGCCTTCGCGATACATCGCGACATCACTACCGACGGTTGCCGACCAGACTCGCGCGATCGCATCGCCGAACGCACGGTACTTGCGTCGCAACTGGTCCCGACCAGGACCGGACGGGATCACAAAAAGCCCTCGATCGGCGGCGGCAGGCTGACCAGGCATCAGGGACATCAGGTCTTCTTCCATGACCTCACCCGGGTGAAGGCAAGGGCTCCAGCCTATCCCACGGCGTCAAGACGTTTCCGGATCCCCGGTGGTACCGCTGTTCGCGGCCATCGTATCGCCTAGACGAATACCTACCGGCTCAAGAGCCAGGTGCTGCGAGATACCTCGTCGCGCTGCGACGGCGATGCTGGTGGCCGCGAAGCGCCGCCCGACCAGGACGAGATCGAACCAACCAGCGGCCTTCGCAACCTCGGCGATCACAGCTTCGGGCCGCGACCTGCGGATCGTTCCAGATCGCAACAGCGGCAACTATTCGACAGAAACGAATAGCGCTCGGTAGCAGCATTCGTCCACGAGCCCGGCAGGACGTGTCTGTGCCCGCGGTGCAGTACCACCCGCGCCGGCGAGAACCCGCCCACTGGCAGCATCTCGAACTCGCGGCGGATCGTTGACACCTGGCTGCCGATCCACGGCTGGGACCTCGCGACGGTGTGGGCGCGGATCGCGGCGGCTGGCACCCGACCTCATCATTCCTACCGGGCAGGATTTGCTCGCGCATCGTGTGTGTTCTGCATCTATTCCTCGACGTCGGGCCTGGTGCGGGCCGCGCGCCTGCACCCGGAACTGGCCGCGCAGTACGCGGCGGTCGAAGCCCGCATCGGGCACCGCTTCCGCGTGGACGTGTCCATGGCCGAGGTCATCGCCGAAGCCGCCACCGGCACCGTGCCGGTCGCCGACTGGCTCGGCTGAACCCGGCCCTGCCCAGGCGCGACTCCCACCGACTTCCGATCGTGTCCCGACACGGCTGGACGCGATCCCGCCTCCGCACGCCTGCATCCGAACTCGCAGAAACATCGTGAGTGGCAACGAGATCGACGCCTATCACACCGATTTCGATTCCTACATGCCCGATGAGCATCGGATCGAGGTCGCGGCGAAGGTGTATCTGGTGTTCGAGGACGGCCGATGGTGTCTGGACGCGTTGATTCAGCAGAGCGAGCCGCTCGATGAGGCGCGCGGCACCCAGTGCAGCTACGAGCAGCCGCGGCAGGATCGCGTGATCTGCTCGACCCCGCAGGGCCGAACCGTGGTCGAAGCCGCGGACCCAGCCGCCAGACCCCGTGGCCTGGGACTGCTCGACATGCTGGCCGCCGAGTTCGGTTTCGATCTCGTCCCGGCCGGGATGGCAGGACCCGACAGACAGATCACCCGCCTCACCGAGCAGGTCCAGGAACTCCTCGACAAGAAGAGTGAGATCGACCAACTCGGCGAGCAGCTGGTCGACGCCTTCGTCGCCGCAGTCGACCTGTCGGCCTATCTCAACCTGCAAACCCGGCGCGGACGCCTGCGCGTCCTGCTCGCCCACATCACACGAAAGCCAGCAGATGACCAGCCGCGGCGACCGTGGTGTCCATGCGCGCCCTTCGTCCGCCGGCGGCCACCGCTTTCCGGCGGTCCGGGACGACGAGCGTGGTTCGGATTCGCGACCGTGAGTGTGAGCGGGCGGCGCGCCAACGATATCCCGGTCATCCGGCGCGCCCTTGCCGTTCCCCTTCACCCGCGGCGTGCGGGCTCTGAACCCCCCTGTCCCTATCCGTGTGTGCCCTATCAGCGTGAAAGGTGATCATCGATGGCTGTGAGAACGTCGGTGTCCGTGCCCGAGTTCGCTCGCGGAATCCTGGCCGGGTCACGAATCGACGGCAACAACCTGTTCCTGCCCGAGCAGCTGAGCGAAGCCGACTACCGCAAAGTCAACAGGGTCATCGAGTCCATGGGCGGAAAATGGAACCGCCGAGCACAGGCCCACGTCTTCCCCGGCGACCCCACCGAGACCATCGCGTCGGCCGTGGCGCGTGGCACGACCCCCAACACCGACAGGAAAGTACTCGAGGCGTACTTCGCGACCCCCGAACCGCTGGCCCGCCACATCGTGGCGGGTGAGCACTCCGATATCGCCGCTCTCGCGCCCGGCGCGCACGTCCCTTGAGCCCTCGGCAGGCGACGGCGCGCTCGTGCGGGCGATCCTTGCAATCAACCCGGCTGTGCACGTCACCGCCGTGGAGCCCGACCACGAACGCGCCGCCGCCATCGCCTACGACCCGCGGGTCACCATCGTGATAGCTAGTTTCGAGGAATTCGCCGCGACAGCGACACCCCAGTACGCGGGCGTGGTGATGAACCCGCCGTTCGCGCTGCCGGGGCAGCCGACGGTGTGGATGGATCACCTCTACACCGCGTGGGACCTGCTCAACCACGGCGGACAGCTGCTGGCCCTCGCGCCCAACAGCTGCACCTACCGCACCGACCGCGACCACAGGGCGATGCGTGAATTCATCACCGTCCACGGCGGCTACGAACAACTGCCCGCCGGGGCGTTCACCACCTCCGGCAGCGAGGTCGACACTGTCCTCCTGCACGCCCGCCGCCCCGTCGACCGCTGACAGACCGGCTCGGCGCACACCTGCAATGGTGTGCGCCCTGCGGAATTCCTGGCCGACCGAGACCGCGTCGGGACACGGACGGGAAACCACCGACCTTCTGTAACCACGGATCTCAAACCGAAAACGGGCCTGCGCCCCTCGGTACCGACCCTCGATCGAGGCAGTCCCTGCCTCGACGCGCGGACGCCTTTCACCCCCAGGGGCCGTGAATACGCCGGGGACTACTCGTTTCCCATCAGCGCCCGGCGCATCGGTTCCGACCGTGAGTGCCGGGCCGCGTCATCTGCCGAAAGGAACGCCCCCGTGTTCGAAGATACTGAGGGATTATTCGCTCTCGCAACGCTTTTCGATGATGACGCGATGCCGGTGTGCTGGTCTTTCGGTCTCGGTGTCGACAGCGCGGCGGGCGTGATCCGTACCCTGCTCGACCCGGGTTTCCGGCCACCGCAGTTGCGGCAGGATCTGTCGAATCTGCTGGTAATGGTCGCCCAGACAGGTGACGAGTGGAGATCGACCTGCGACCTTGTCGCGCAACATATTCTGCCGCTGCTCGCCGCCCGGCGAGTGCGCCTGGTCGAAGTCGCCCGCGCCGGCCCCGCAGTCGCCGACGGAATCGTTGTCCTGCAAGACACCCGGACCCCGACACGTCTGCATCCCGATCCCGACGAACACGGCTTCTACCCGCTCTCGGCCGAACACCGCGGCAACGGGGTCATGCCCACCCTGAACGGGCGCGCCTGCTCAACCAAGGCGAAGGGCCAGCCTTTAGATGCCTGGCGGGCAACACATTTGGGTCCACGCCCCTACATCCACGCCGTGGGGTTCTCCGCCGAGGAGACCGCAAGGATCGCCCGCGACACCTCGGTCACGATGGGCGGTCGCCGTCACCCGATCTACCCGCTGCACGCGGCGGGGATGAGCCGGGCGATGTGCCAGGGCTACCTGTACGGACTGTTCGGCGTGTGGTGGCCGAAAAGTTGCTGCCGCCAGTGTGGTTACGTGAACGTGCCCAGTTGGCCCGACCAACTCGCCCGCTACCGGGCCTACCCCGAGGAGGCCTTCCGGCATCTGGTCGACGAGTACTGCGCGCTGGCGCTGAACCACCGCAGCGGCCTGTTCGGGCCGGGGAAATCGTTACGCGACCGGTTGCGTGCCGGTGGCGCCTACGAGGTCCACGCCCTGGCCGACGCGCCGATGGACGCGTGCGAGTGGGCGGTGTATCGGGTGCGGCGCTGCTACAGCGCCCGCGCGCAGGCATGGCGCGCGGTCGAGGTCGTCCACCGCGCCGACCGCGCCGACGCCGAGCGGTTCGTCCTCGACCTCGCCGATAGCCTGGGGATCGCTGTCCGTACCGACGGCGAGCACGCCCGCCTCTGGCTGACCACCGTGACCGAGAGCTATCCGCGACTGGAGGAGTTCTTCGTCGCGGCCCCGAACACAATCAACCCGAAGAAACGTTCGGGGTTCGAAACCCGTTGGGGCGGACACGCCGACGAACGGTTGCTGGCACTCGAACACGCCGCCCTGCTCGGCGCGCACTCCCCCGTCGCCGCCTGAACACCGGTTCCACAGTCTGCCACCAGTTTCGCACTCCACGCACCCTGGGCCGTCATCCGGACACACCGCACCGATCATCGTGCCGCGCGAGTGCTGGTGTCGCGCCGAGATCCCCTTCCCCTGTAAGTGCGGTCCTGGCCGCCTCACGGCCGAGGTGAGTGCGCTACCTCCACACAGAAAGACGCCGCCTGTGTTCCCGATCAGAAGCATGTTCACCCCCGAGGAGGTCGAAGCCCTGGTGTGCACGGCCGCGCAGCTGTGGGCCAGCACCGGGGATCTCCACGACATCCTCAGCACGTATCAGAAGGATCTTCTGGTCCGAGCACACGCGCTGCTCACCGACGACGACCACGACGGCACTGCCGCGAGCGATTCGCCCGAGACCGCCTTCGCCATCGCCCACCACGATCCGGCCCCGTTCGCCCTCGACGAGCCCGCTTTCGGGCGCTGGATCGCGGCAGAGGGGGACCAGATCGCCGGCAACATCGCGAGCAGTCACGACGAGGAGCCCGCCAGCGACCTGGTGGCCCTGGTCGACGCCGCTCACAATGCCGGTGTCCTCACCGGTGACCCTCGCCTGGAACTGCTCATCGACCACGACAACGCACCCCGCCATCCCGGCTTCACTCTCTTGCTGCGCAATCACTGCGGCGAGCAGGAAAACGTAGCTGTGACAACCGGCTTCACCGAACTCACCTACATCGACCCCGCGCTTTCGACTGCCGCGGCGGCCCGATGGCACCTCGAACACGTCATCACCGTCGCCAACAGCCTGCTCCACCAGATCACCGGTCAGCCCCCGACGCCACGGGGTGAGGGCAGAGGCCGCCCCGGGATGGACGGGTAGGACAACGACACCGCCGTGACGGCGCTTCCCGAGCATTAGTGACCGAGAATCCCTGGTCACGCCGCTATCCACGGCCCCGGCTCGGCAGAAACACAGCGGTGATCTACCAAACCCCCTCTCCGACAACAGCAAAGGACGGTCATGATCTCTGTCCAGGAACTACATACCTGGGTGTCGGGTTTGGACACCTCCGGTTTCGTCGGTATCGACGATGGGGGCCTGACCCTGGTGGAGGTCCGCGACGACGAACCCCTCACCGGCGCCTACCTCGAGGTCGGTGGATGTGAGGACGACACCGGTGCCGCGCCGCAGCTGCCGTCGGTCACCGCTGTCGAGGCCGTGCGTGTGAATGCTCCGGCCAGGGCGGCGGTGATCTCGGTGGCGGATCTGCTGGGGATGGTCGGCGGCAGCCTCACCCGCACCGAACTACCCCAGGTGCGTGACGCGATACGGAAGTCGAGCATCGGTGAAACCCTCGGCGACGTCGTGTTCTCGGTTATCACCGCACGCCAGCGTGAACTGACCGGGCAGTTGCGCGCGTTCACCGATCCCGACACGTTCACCGGCCGCCTCGGCCAGGTGCTGCTGTCCTCGGTGCCCGGCGAGCGCATCGGTGGGTTGTTCGCCGAGATCGAGGAAGCGACCGGGCTGTCGCTGATGCGGGTGTGCTGCGGTGAGGCGGCTCGGTTGTGTGTCCAGGATCGTGGCACGGGCAGATTGTTCGACCTCGGCGACATCTTCGAGCTGTGGTTGCGCGGCGACCTGCCCATCCCGGGCCCGACCACGCTGTGGATCGGTGAGCCTGTCGAGGACTTCACCCGCGACGAGCTCACCCCGACCGGCCCCCACGACTACCGGCTCCCCGAACCCGCTCCCACCCACGACTGACCCCGCACGGGCCACCGATCCCGGCGGGAGCACACACACCCACACACATGCGCAGATGCGCATGTCATGAATTATTGGAAGGAGGTGACGCCCCGTGTCGGCACTCACGATCTCCCATACCGCTGAAGAGGGCACCCTGTTGAATGGCACCGTCCGTGACGACGGCACCTACGAGGTCATGTGCGCGGTGCGCAAGACGATCGGCCACTGGCGGTGGGCGCGCAGTCTCGGATGTTGGATCGTGGTGTCCTCCCGAGACCGCCAGCCCAAGCAGTACCACATCGACTACGCCGCCGAGAAGCTGCGCGAGGCCGGATACACCGTCGAGATCGACGTCGACCGCAGCGTGCGCGCCACCGAGGACGCCGAGACCGACCGCACCCTCCGACAGGCGGCTAGAGTCGATGCGTTGCAAGGCAAGGCATCCCGCAAGGACACGAAAGCCGCTGTCGCGGAGGCGGCGCATCAGCGAGCCCACGACGCGTTGCCCCCGTTCGGCGAGCCGATCAAGATCGGACACCATTCCGAACGCAGGCATCGCAACGCCATCGACAAGTCGTGGAAGGCGTGGGGCCGCTCGGTGGAAGCCGACCGCGACGCCACCCGCGCCCACCAACGCGCCGAGGCCGCCACCCACACCACCGAGCACCGGAATTCCCCGCGCACGGTCGCCAACCGGATCGACACCCTCGAGGCCGAACAACGCGGCGATCAACGCGCCCTCGACGGGCACACCCGCAGGTTCCTCGACAGCGACGGCAACGTGTATCAGACCGACACCACGGGTCCGGCGACCGGTGAGTACCGGGCGCGGGTGCTGGCCCGGATGACCCAGCGCGAGCGAGATATCGCCTACTGGCCCCAGGTCCGCCAGTCCCAGGTCGATGAGGGCTTGACCCCGGGCTGGGGCCGGGAGGATTTCGCGGTCGGGGACTTCGTGCGCGCGGGCGGGTCGACGTGGCGTCAGATCACGCGGGTGAATCCGAAATCGGTGTCGGTAGTGAACTTTTCGCTGTCCCGGTTGGCGCTGCACACCATCGCCGCGAAGATGACCGGGCATCGGTGGATCACCACCGATCACCCGGTGCGCTTCCACGAGGTCACCGCCGTCATGACCGAGGCTGCGGCCCACGAACGGTTTCCCGACATCTTCGCCGACCTCGACGCGACCAGCCTCCCGCCACGCCCGAAACGCCGGGGCGGCAAGACGAAACTCGACCACCACCTCGGCCCACACGCCGAGCACTGGTCCTGGACAGTCGAGGGCATCGAGTACAACGCGACATGGGCGCATCCGCCCCACTGGTACGCCACCCCACCCGAACCGATCACCGAACCGGGCACGCTGCGCCTTCGCGCCCAGCGCCGCCCGATCGGGCGCGTGCACGGTGACCCGGTCGAACTCCCGGTGACCGAGTTTCCGATCGCCGGGCCGGTGTGCTGGCCCGAGGAGGTCCACAACCAGGTCCGTGTCCTGGTCGAGGCCCGCACCTACCTGCCCACTGCCTGACCCGTCGACCCCGCCCAGGCGATACCGGGCGAGGGATTGCGTCGCGGTCCGGATGGTATTGGCGAATCCGCTGTGCCACAACAGCATCCGCTCTCTCGACGTCGTCGCCGACCCGTTCGACCGTCGGCGACCGCTTCCGGCCTGCCTGCCCGCCTCCTACCCGTTCACGTCATGTACCGAGATCGGAGACCACCATGCCGTCCACCTCGCTACGCCAGGCCCGCGATTCGATCGATCCTGCGCCGGTGTCCGTCGACCACCACCTCCACGAGGGAGGCCGGCGATGAGAGCGAGCGCGGTGGCTTGCTCGGTGATCGTGGCCGGACTCACCGGGCAGCTGAGCGAGATCGCGGCCGAGATCACGCCGGGACTGGATTCGGTCACCGTGTCCGCTCCGTCCGGGGATCCGGCGCACGCGGGCATCGACCGGGTCCGCGCCGCCGTCGCCGGCGGTGGGTGGGCATGGCCGCAGGGCCGGGTGACACTCACATTCTCACCATCGGCCTCACCGGTCATCGAGGGTATGCACGACCTCGCCTTGGCGGCGGCGGTGCTCGCCGCCACCGCCCCAGGAACGATTCCAGCCCAGCTCTTGGCCGAAGTCGTGCTGCTCGGTCAACTCGCCCCCGATGGCCGTCTGCGCTCCGTGCGCGGAATTCTGCCCGCGGTCCTGGCGGCGCGAGATCGTGGGCGCACCGTCGTGATCGTGCCGTGCGCCAACCTCGCCGAGGCCGCTCTCGCGCCGGGGGTGACCGTTCTCGGCGCCGAGCACCTGGCCGCGGTGCTGGCCTGGCTCGGCGGAGCCGACCGCGCGTTGACCGGCCCCGCCGCCGTCGCGGTATCGCCGGAATTCACCGGGCTGGATCTGGGGGATGTGCGTGGTCACTACCGGGCGCGGTGGGCCCTCGAGGTCGCCGCGGC
>NZ_BDBY01000192.1 GCF_001613225.1 Nocardia pseudovaccinii NBRC 100343 | reverse complement strand
ACCAGGATCGGCAGCCAGCCTGCCACATTCGGCGCTAACCGATCGGTAGCGCGGTCAGGATCGGGTCGTAGGCCCAGTTCAACATGCGCTCGGCATCGTTCTTCGCCACGACACCACTGCCAGGCGAACTGTGCAGGACCACACCGATCAACGGTATCCCCGCCCGCACCGACTCGAACAGCAGACAAGCACCCGCAGCATCGGTGGAACCGGTCTTGATGCCGATAGTGCCCGGATAGTCGCGCAGCAGCAGGTTCGTGCTCTGCCAGAGGTGATCGCGATTGTCCGGGCCCGCGGGCAGGTGATAGCTGCGCGCCCCGGCCACCTCACGAAACACCGGCAGGCTCATCGCACGCAGACCGAGGACCACCAAATCCGCAGGCGTGGAGTAGGTGGAGTCGTCAGCAGGGGCAGGCAGTCCGCTGGGGTCGGTGAATTGCGTACCCGCCAAGCCCATTCGACGCGCGGTGTCGTTCATTTTGGCGATGAAGCCTTCTTGGCCGGGCCCGTAGGCCTCGGCAAGGGTATAGGCGGCATCACAGCCTGACGGAAGCATCAACGCGTACAGCAGCTGTCGCGTGTCGAGCACCTCGCCGGGAACCAGGCCCGCGTTACTTCCTTCGTACCTGGTGCAGTAGGCGATGCTCTCTTGCGGCACGGTGGTGGTCCGGTCGAGGTCACCGGCAGTGATCACGACCAGTGCCGTCATCACCTTCGCGATGCTGGCGATCGGGACCGGTGTGTCCGGTTGCCGCGACCACAGCATCGTGCCAGTGATTCCGTCCGCCAGCGCCGCTCCCGTCGCCTGCACTCCATCCGGCTCGGAAGTCAGCCACGGCAACTGAATATGGGCGTCGCTCGCGGCGGGGGCGGCCGCGACACCATGACCGGCTACCCCAACCAACACCACAGCAACAACCGACCGCAACAATCGGGCAAATGTCCGCATTGCCACATTCTGCCGTCTGAACCAGTCGAACAGCGGGATTTCACCGACCGGACTACCTCGCGCCTTCACAGTCAGCACGCAACCGGCTAACTCCAGGCGCGCTGACCCCGGCGCTTCTCGCGTGCGACCGCTCGCCCGGCGGCATCGACATGCCGCACCACAGACGAACTCAGCACTACCTCGCCATCGGCGTCGGCAACGAGGACCTCACCCGAGATGCCGGTTCCCCGCCCACCGCCAACGCGGTGGGTCCGCACCTCGACTACCACAGGTCGCGGTGGCCACTGCGATCGCGAAATCCAGAACTTCGCCCAACCCGGACCGGGTAATCGCCGCCAACTGCTCGCGGCGGGCTCCACCCAGAAGCCCGGCCCCGCCGAGTGCGTTGAGAAGACCCGCTGTGAAGGCGTCGCCCGCGCCGACGGTGTCCACTACGGTGACCTGCGGGGCAACCCGCGTCGCCGCGAATTGGCGGGTGAGGGCGTACGCGCCATCGGCGCCGAGGGTAACCACCACGAGCGCAGGCCCCCTCGCGAGCCAATCCCGCGCCACGGTGCGCGGGTCCGCGTCCGGATATAGCCATCGCAGATCCTCCGCGCTGACCTTGACGATGTCGGCAAGGCCGACCTGGCGCTCGACCCTGGCACATTCGCCCTCGATTGATCCCAGTAGCGAAGGGCGAATGTTCGGGTCCAGCGATATCGTCACCGCACCGCTCTTTCGCTGGTTCCGCATCAGGTCTTCGACAATGTCAGCTCCGGGGTATAGCGCGGTGGCGATCGATCCGGTGTGCAGGCATAGGCAATCCGGCAGGATCCGCGGCGGTTCGGTGATATCCCAGGTGATCCGGAAGTCGTAGGTGGCGCCGCCGTCGTTGTCCAACGCAGCGAGGGCGAGGCTGGTTGCCGACGACTGGGCGGGCAAGCGTTGGACAACCACATCGTTTGCCCGCAAATACTTTCCGACGATGCGGCCGGGCAGGTCGTCCCCCAACTGGGTGGCCAAGGTGACCTGCGCTCCCAGACGTGCCAGTGCGACCGCGACGTTCGCCGGGCTGCCGCCAGGGCGAGATGCGAAGGCCTGCGCGCCCGACTCTGCGATGAGATCCAGCAGAGCTTCGCCGACCACTGTGATCACCGGTGTGGTCCTCCTGGTTCCGGGTATCAGGCCGCGATTCGCGTTCCGTTCTCGGGATGGAACAGATGCACTGCGGCGGGGTCGTTGACCTGGAGTGTTACCGTTTCGGCGAGTTCAGCCGGGGCGCGGCTCGCCGAGCGCGCGACGAAGGTGAACGGCTCGCCGTCGAGGCCGGTGATCGGCGCACCCGGCATGCGCGCGTACACATACGATTCACTGCCGAGTTCCTCGACGAGTTCCACGATGACCGTGAAACCTGTTCCGTCGCGGCGGAGTTCGAGCTGTTCGGGCCGGATGCCGATGATCACCTCGCCCAGGCCCGCCTCGGCGAGGCTGGTCATCTGCTCGCGCGGCAATTCCATTGTGGTGCCAGCGATGTCGACGCCACCGGAGGTGAGGGGCACCCGGAACAGGTTCATCGACGGTGATCCGATGAATCCGGCGACGAACGCGTTCGCGGGCCGGTCATAGAGCTCGGCGGGAGTGCTGAACTGCTGCAACCGGCCGTCGCGCAGTACCGCCACCCGGTCCCCCATGGTCATGGCCTCGACCTGGTCGTGGGTGACATAGACGGTGGTGGTGCCCAGCCGTCGCTGTAGCGCGGCGATCTGGGTGCGGGTCTGCACGCGCAATTTGGCGTCGAGGTTGCTCAGCGGCTCGTCCATGCAGAACACTCGCGGCTCACGCACGATCGCGCGCCCCATCGCCACCCTTTGCCGTTGTCCGCCAGACAGTTTCGCCGGTTTGCGGTCCAGATACGGGGTGAGACCGAGCAGTTCAGCCGCCTCGGCCACGCGACGTTTGCGCTCGGCCACCGGCACTTTCATCATCTTGAGCGCGAAACCCATATTCTCCCCGACGGTTTTGTTCGGGTACAGCGCGTAATTCTGGAACACCATGGCGATATCGCGATCCTTGGACGACACACCGACCATGTCCCGACCGTCGATGCGGATGGAGCCGCCATCGATCTCCTCGAGGCCCGCGAGCATACGCAATGCGGTGGATTTACCCGAGCCCGACGGCCCGACCAGGACGATGAACTCACCATCGGCGATATCGAGGTCGAGCGAGTCGACCGCGAGCGTCTCCGCGCCCGGATAGACACACGATGCGGAGTCGTAATGGATTGTGGCCATGAGTTCTTCCTTACTTGATAGCGCCGAAGGACAGGCCGCGCACCAGCTTGTTCTGTGCGAGCCAGCCTGCGAGGACAACGGGCAGGGCGCTGAGCACCGCGGCCGCGGACAGCCGCGCCCAGTACAGGCCCTCGCCGGTGATGAAGCCGACCAGGAACACCGGAATCGTCTGTGCCTGTACGGCGGTCAGGTTCACCGCGAAGAAGAATTCGTTCCAGGAGAAGATGACGCAGATCAGTGCGGTGGCGGCGATGCCGGGCGAGACCAGCGGCAGGATCACCTCGCGCACCGCGGTCCACAGACTCGCGCCGTCCATGCTCGCGGCCTCGAGCAGCTCGCCGGGCACCTCCAGGAAGAACGAGCGCATCATCCACACTGCGATCGGCAGATTCATCGCGGTATAAAGGATGACCAGCGCCCAAATATTGTCCAGCAGACCGATATTGCCGACGATCACATACAGCGGCACAATCGCCGCCACGATCGGCAGCATCTTGGTGCCGATGAAGAACATCAGCGCGTCGCGGGTGTTGCGCACCGGGCGCAGCGACAGCGCGAATGCCGCCGGAATTCCCAGGGCCAGAACGAGAATCGTCGACATCCCGGTGGCGAAGGTGGAGTTCAGCAGCGTGGTACCGATACCGCTGTCGAGGACCGCGGAGAACTGGTCCAGGGTCGGGGTGAACAACAGCTTCGGCGGATCGGTGTAGGCGTCGCCTTCTTGTTTGAACGCCGTCAGCACCATCCACAGCACGGGGAAGAACATTCCGATGCCGATCGCCCAGGCCAGCACACCCCACAGCATCCCGGACCGATCGCGCCGACGACCTATCGGAACCTGCTGTGCCGCAGTGGGTTTGTCGGCAAGCGCATGCGCGTTCATGCGGCTTCCTCTTTTCCGGTGAAGGACTTGAACAGCAGTCGCAGCGCGAATGTCGCGACAATGGTGGTGGCGATGACGGTGACGACCCCCATCGCCGCGGCCTGACCGATATCGAAACCGAGGAAAGCGCGCTGATAGATATAGAAAGGCAGATTGGAGCTGGCGATGCCCGGTCCACCCGAGGTCATCATGTACACCGCGTCGAAGGTGTTGACCAGGTAGATCGCCCCCAGCACGGCCCCCAGTTCGATGAACCGGCGCAGATGCGGGAGGGTGAGTTCACGGAAGACCTGCAGTGAGTTCGCGCCGTCGACGCGGGCAGCCTCGACGATATCGCGTGGCATCGATTGCAGCCCGGCCAGGATCAGGAGCATCATGAACGGCGTCCACTGCCATACCAGATCCGCCATCACCGCGGGCAGCGGATACTTGCTCACCCAGTCGATCTGGCCTGCGCCGAACGGTTTCAGCACGAAATTCACCAATCCGAACACCGGATCCAGCATGGTGGTCTTCCAGATCAGTGCCGCCGCGACGGGAGTCACCAGAAACGGCGTGATCAGCAGGGTGCGCACGATGCCGCGGCCGAAGAACGCGCGGTCGAGCAGCAGTGCCAGCAGCAGTCCGAGGATCACCGAGATGATGACGGTCCCGACGATCATGATGACGGTGTTGAGCGTCACCTGCCGGAACTGGCTGTCGCGGAAGACATCCGCGTAGTTCTGCAATCCGATGAAGTGGCGCGATCCCGGCCGGACCAGGTTCCACGACTGCGTCGAGTAGTACAGCGTGAAGACGAAAGGTACCTGGGTGACCACGACCATGAAGATCAGTGCGGGTAGCAGCGGACCGCGCCTGCGCCAGCCTTCGGCTCGTGCGAGCCGGTCGCGCCGCGCGAGGACCGGTCGTGGCGTGTCTTCTGCGGTCGACTCGGAAACCGCTGGCGCTGTTGTTGTTTCTGACATGACTACTGGTTTCCTCGATACGACCGGCCGACCGCGTCGGCATATTGCTGGGCTTGGTCGAGTGCGTCATGGACGCTGATCCGACCCGCGACGGCGGCGCTGATCTGCTGGCTCACTCTGGTTCCGAGGTCCTGGAACTCCGGGATGGCGAGGAACTGGATTCCGGTATAGGGCACCGGCGCCACGGTGGGATGTTCCGGATCGGCCCCCTGCATCGACGAGAGCGTCAACGGTCCGTATGCCTGCGACGCCGCGGCGTATTCGGGAATCTGATAGGTCGACATCCGGCTGCCCGGCGGCACATGTGACCAGCCGAGCTGCTCGCCGACCATTTTGATGTAGGGCTTACCGGTCATCCATGAGATGAATTTCCAGGCCGCATCGGGCTTTTCACTGGACTTGGGAATCCCCAGCGACCAGGTGTACAGCCAGCCCGAGTTCGGCTTCAGCATCACCGGCGCCGGCGCGTACCCGATCTTGCCGACCACCTTGCTGGATGCGGGGTCTTCCAGCACCGAGACCGCCGAGGTCGCGTCGTACCACATGGCGGTGTTGCCCTGGGAGAGCTGCGTGGCGCATTCGCTGAATCCGCTGGCGGCCGCACCGGGTTCACCATGTTCGCGCACCAGGTCGATGTAGAACTCGACGGCACGAACCACTTCGGGACTGTTGAGCTGGGCGTGCCAGTTCTCATCGAACCAGCGGCCACCGAAGGTGTTGATCACGGTATTCAACGGTGCGAGCGATTCACCCCAGCCGGGCTTGCCGCGCAGGCAGATACCGGAGCGACCACCGGCGGGATCGTCGAGTTTCGCGGCGGCCTGGGCGATTTGATCCCAGGTGGGCGCGGCGGGCATGGTCAGCCCCGCCTGTTCGAACAGATCCTTGCGGTACATCAGGAACGAGGATTCGCCGTAGAACGGCACGGAGTACATATCCCCCTGGTAGGACAGGGATTTCTGCAGGGACGGGATGAAATCTTGGGCGTCGTAGCCGGGCGTCTCGCGCTGGTAATTCGACAGATCTACCAGCCAGCCGTTCTTGGCCCACTGCGGTGTTTCGTAGTTGCTGATCATCACCACATCGAATTCACCACCGTGGGTGGCGACCGAGGCGGTGATCTTGGCGCGAGCCTGATTCTCCGACAGCGAGACGAATTTGAGTTCGATCCCGGGATTTTCGCGCTCGAACTCACCGGACAGGGCGATGGCGTCCTGCATCTGTGAGTTCGAAACCATCGCGATGGTGACGGTGTCTTCGCTGGAGGTGAACGATCCGGCGCCCGCGCAGCCGCCCACCCCCATCACGGCCGCGACAGCCAGTGCCGCTGTGGCCTTCGCATGGTGTCTGTTCATCGGCCAGAACTCTCCTTCTTTTCCAGCAGCCACTGCGCGCACTCGATATCGGTGACGAGAATGGTGGCCAGTCCGCCCAACAGCGCACCGAGGATGGCTTCGTGCTTGGACTCTCCGCCGGAAATCAGCAGCGAGGTCGGGCACGCCCGAATGGCGTCGAGTCCGACCGAAACCGTGCGTGCGGCAAGGGATCCCGCGACATCGCTGCCGTCGGCACGGAAGAATCGGCCGCCGATTTCGCCGACCGCGCCCAGTTCGCCCAGTTCGTCGAGGATCGCGGAGTCGAGATAGCTGCCCTCGAACAAAGTGGTAGCGGTGGAGACCGGTCCGACACCGAACATCATGACGTCGGCATCTCGTCCCAACGACATGGCGCGTCCGAGTAGCGAATCCTGTTCCAGCGCGGTCACGGTCGCCGGATCCGCGTAGAGCGGTGCGTGCAACCGAACGGGGGTGGCCTGCAGTTGAGTGGCGCAGCGGCCGAGGGTGTAGTCGACGCCGGTCTGATAATCACCCGAGGTCATCGAACCGTCCAACTGCACAACGGTCGCGCACCTTGCCGACTTCGTCCACAGTTCATGCGCGACCGCGATGGTGTCCGGGCCCCAGGTGAATCCAAGGGTGTCCGCAGGCCGTAGTCGGCGGTTCAGGACGCCGACCGCGGCGCGGCCGAACGGGAGCAGGCTCGCCTGGGATCGGTCGGGCACCTCACCGAGCACCACCGCTTCGGTGAGCCCGAACCTCGCCTCGAGTTCACTCTCGACATCGGCGTGCACGGCCGAGCGCAGCTCGTCCGGGACATTGATCTCGATGCGCACCAGCCCCTGCGCCCGGGCACGCGCGATGAGCCGCCCCGCGGTTGGACGGGAAACACCCAGCTTGACGGCGATTTCCGCCTGGGTGGCGCCGTCGAGGTGATAGAGCTGCGCAGCCCGCAATGCCAACCGGACATCGTCCGGATTGCCCGGTCGGGACGCTTCGGTAGCCACTGCGCTCCTCATCGATGCCTGATCATCTGCTCAACAGGTGAGCTATTGTTCAAGAGGCTACCATTGGAGTGTGACGTACACAACAGTCGAAGGGTCGTAATGAACGGAGCCACAAGGACGGCGTTACGTGCCGACAGGATCGACGAGCTCACCCCCGAAGTTTCGGTGCCGACCTATAACCGCACCCGGATCCGCACCGGCATAGTCCATTTCGGCGTCGGCGGGTTCCACCGCGCCCATCAGGCGATGTATATCGACCGGTTACTGGAGCAGGGCGGCGCGACCGACTGGGGTATTTGCGGAGTCGGAGTGCTGCCCGCCGATCGGCGGATGCGCGATGCGCTGGCCGCGCAGGATGGCCTGTACACCCTGTCGGTCATCGAGCCGGACGGTACCTGGCGGACCCGAGTGATCGGCTCGATCATCGAATACCTTTATGCGCCAGACGATCCGGAAGCGGTGCTGGAGAAGCTGGCCGATCCGGCAGTCCGGATCGTCTCACTCACCATCACCGAGGGCGGATACAACTTCTCCGCGACCACCGGCGAATTCGACACCGCCGATCCGGCGATTCGGGCCGATCTCGCGCCGGACGGTCTGCCCCGCACCGTATTCGGACTCGTGACCGAGGCGCTGGTGCGCCGCCGGGCGCGGGGCATCGCGCCCTTCACCGTCATGTCGTGCGACAACATCGAGGGCAACGGGCATATCGCGCAGGCCACCTTCAGCGCGTTCGCGCGGCTGCGTGATCGTGAACTCGGTGACTGGGTCGAGCGTGCGGTGCGCTTCCCCAACTCGATGGTCGACCGCATCACGCCGGTGACGCCCGCCGAGGCGTCCGCCGAGCTCTTGCGCCGCTATGGCCTGGAGGATCGGTGGCCGGTGGTGACCGAGCCGTACACCCAATGGGTGCTGGAGGATTCGTTCACCCTCGGCCGTCCCGACTTCGATGACGTCGGGGTGCAGCTCGTCGCCGACGTCGCACCGTATGAGCTGATGAAACTGCGCTTGCTCAACGCGAGCCACCAGGGGATCGCCTATCTGGGATATCTCAGCGGCTACCGTCTCGTGCACGAAGCGGCCCAGGATCCGGACTTCCGCCGATTCCTGTTGCGCTACATGGACCGTGAGGCAACGCCCACCCTGCGCCCGGTGCCCGGCGTCGACCTGGACCGCTACAAACACACCCTCATCGAACGGTTCTCCAACCCCGCGATCGGCGACACCATCGCCAGACTGTGCGCCGAATCGTCGGACCGCATCCCGAAATGGCTGCTGCCGGTCATCCGTCAGCAGCTCGACACCCGCGACGGATCCGGCGAGATCGACTGTGCCGCAACAATCGTCGCCGGTTGGGCGCGCTACGCCGAGGGCGTCGACGAGCACGGCGAGCCGATCGAGATCATCGACCGGCTCCGCGACCAGCTGACACCGCTGGCCCGCCGCCAGCGCGACGACCCCACCGCATTCCTCGGCGACAGAACAGTATTCGGCGATCTGATCGACCAGCCCCGATTCCTCGACGCCTACGTCACGGCACTGCGCGCACTGCATGCTCGTGGCGCCCAGGCGACGGTGGCCGAGTTGGCACGCGACGAAAGGCGGTGACACTATGCGCTCAGCGGTTCTGGAAGCCGTCGGAAAGATCGCGGTCGAAGAACGCGCCGTGCCCGAACCGGGTCCGGCCGAAGTGCTCATCAAGATCAGCGCGGTGGGCGTATGCGGCTCCGACGTGCACTACTTCGAGCACGGTCGGATCGGCAACCACGTTGTCGATCAACCGTTGGTGCTCGGCCACGAAGCCTGCGGTGTAGTGGTCGGATTCGGCACCGGTGCGCGACACCATCACCTCGGCCAACGAGTTTCGCTCGAACCCGGGATACCGGACTTCACCTGCCGCCGATGCCGGGCAGGCCGCTACAACCTGTGCTCGGACATGCGGTTCTTCGGCACACCTCCGATCGACGGCGCATTCTGCGAATACGTGGTGCTGCACCGGGAATTCGCCCATCCGGTACCGGATGCGCTGACCGACCAGGCGGCCGCCCTGCTCGAACCACTATCGGTCGGCGTATGGGCATGCCGCAAAGGACGGGTGAGTGCGGGCGATCGGGTGCTGGTCAACGGCGCGGGGCCGGTCGGACTCGTCACCGCTCAGGCCGCGCTGGCCTTCGGCGCATCCGAGGTCGTGATCACCGATGTGAACCCGCAGCGGCTGGCACTGGCCATCGAATTGGGCTGCACACAAGCGGTCGACGTCGGCGGTACCGCACTGCGCGACATCGGATTCGAACCGAGTGTCCTGCTGGAATGCTCCGGACATCCCCAGGCGATCAACGACGCGATACGCACCGTGGCCAGCGCCGGACGGGTGGTGCTGGTCGGCATGGGCGGCGACGATATTCCACTCCCCCTGCCCTACCTTCAGGAACACGAACTCGAGCTGACCGGAACGTTCCGCTATGCGAACACCTGGCCAACCGCGATCGACCTCGCCGCCACCGGACGAGTCGATCTCGACCGCCTGGTCACCGGCCACTTCGGCCTCGACCAGGTGGCCGCGGCATTGACCAGCGGCCGCCACGATCACAGCTCGATCAAACCTATTGTGCTACCGCGCAGATAACCTGCCACCAGATCGAGCACACGGGGGTCTCGCCGACGAACTCGATGACCGTCCCCGCAGATCCCTCGCCTAGCACACCTCTACAGAACGGATGGCTGCTCGACTGGAAGCCCTCGCACCGATTCGCTTGCCCCATGGCCCAATTCGCCGACGTCGACATAGGCCGGATATTTCGGTTCCATGCAGTCGCCGGAGGAGGTGCCGGTGATCCGACGGAGTACCCAGGGGGCGAGGAAATCCTTGGTCCAGCGGAGGTCGGCGGTGCGGCGTTCGCTGTCGGTGAGCGATTCGGCCGGGGGCAACGGGGGGAGTCGCAGTGTGTGTTCGAGTCCGAGCACACGGAGGACTTCGAATGCCATCCGTTCGTGGCCCGCGGGGCTGAGATGTAGGCGGTCCCAGGACCACAGGCGCGGGTCGGCGAAGTGGTCCATGCGCCAGAAGTCGACGAGTTCTACGCCGAGGTCGTCGGCGAATTCACGGATCAGCTCGTTGTAGATGGCCATACGGCCGCGCAACATGCGGTAGATCGGATTCCAGGTGCCGTCGAACGCGGTGAAAACCAGAACTCGTGCACCGTTGTCGCGCAGGGCCGCGACCATATCGGCGTAGCGGGCGACGATGGCGTCGAGATCCACCGACGGGCGCAGGATGTCGTTGCCGCCCGCGGAGATTGTGACCAGGTCCGGGCGCAGCGACAGCGCCCGCGGCAGTTGCTCGTCGACGACACCGTCCATAAGGCGTCCGCGGATGGCGAGGTTTGCGTACCCGATGTCCGCATCGATCCCGGCCAGGGCCGACGCCACACGGTCGGCCCAGCCGCGTACGCCGTTCGGGCGGGTGGGATCGTCGTCTCCGACCCCCTCGGTGAACGAATCCCCGAGCGCGACATACCGGTTGATCCGCGGGGTTCCTGCCGATGTGGCGCTCATGGTCAGAACGCCTCCTCGTCGACGCTCATCAGACTGGTGTCGAGCGCGTCGATGATCGCCCGTGAGGCGGTGAGTTCGGGCAGCACCTGCGTGGCGAAGAACCGTGCGGCCGCGATCTTTCCTTCGTAGAAGGCCTTGTCGGCGGCCGGTGCACCGGATTCGAGCGCGATGAGAGCGGTGTCGGCGCCGACGAGCAGTCGCCACCCGATCAGCAGATCTCCGACGGCCAGCAGGAACCGCACCGAGCCCAGGCCGATTGCGTACAGCTCACTCGGCTGCTGCCCGGCGGCGAGAAGATGGCCGGTCAGGACGGCAGCCATGGCCTGCACATCGTCCAGCGCGGTCGCGAGGAGCATCCGCTCACTTTTCAGCGGGCCGCCGGTCAGCTCCGAACCGATCGTGGCGCGGATCGCGTCGCCGATGTGCGCGAGCGCGACACCACGGTCGCGGGCAATCTTGCGGAAGAAGAAGTCCTGTGCCTGGATCGCGGTGGTGCCCTCGTACAGACTGTCGATCTTGGAGTCGCGGATGTACTGCTCGAGCGGGTAGTCCTGCAGGAACCCCGAGCCGCCCAAAGTCTGCAGCGAATCGGTCAGGCACTGGTACGCCCGCTCGGAACCGACGCCTTTGACGATCGGCAGCAGAAAGTCGTTGACCCGCACGGCCATTCCGGGGTCCGCACCGGAAACATGTTGTGCCACAACATCGTCCTGATGTGCTGCGGCGTAGAGGTATACGGCGCGCATGCCTTCGGCGTATGCCTTCTGCAACATCAGGCTGCGACGCACATCGGGGTGGTGGGTGATGACGACCTTGGGTGCCGTCTTGTCGGTCATCCGGGACAGGTCGACGCCCTGCACCCGAGTCTTGGCATATTCCAGGGCGTTCAGGTAGCCGGTCGACAGCGTGGCAATCGCCTTGGTGCCCACCATCATCCGGGCTTCCTCGATCACCTCGAACATCTGCGCGATGCCGTTGTGCACGTCGCCGACCAGGTATCCGACTGCGGGCTCGCCGCGGCCGCCGAATGTCACCTCACAGGTCGCCGACGCCTTCAAACCCATCTTGTGCTCCAGGCCGGTGACGAACACGCCGTTGCGCTTCCCCGGCTCGCCGGTTACGGGGTCGAACATGTATTTCGGCACCAGGAACAGCGACAAGCCCTTGGTACCGGGTGCCGCGCCCTCCGGCCGGGCGAGTACCTGATGCACGATGTTTTCGAAGAGGTCGTCGGAATCGGCCGAAGTGATGAACCTTTTGACGCCCTCGATGTGCCAGGTTCCATCAGGCTGCTGGATGGCCTTGGTGCGCCCGGCGCCGACGTCGGAACCGGCATCGGGTTCGGTGAGCACCATGGTGGCGCCCCAGTTGCGTTCCACCGCCAGCTTGGCCCAGTGCCGCTGCTGCTCGGTGCCTATCCCGTACACGATTTCGGCCATGGTCGGTCCGGACAGGTACATGTACGCGGACGGCTGTGCGCCCAAAATGAATTCGCTGATCGCCCACGCCAGCGCCTTCGGCGCCGGTACACCCCCGACGGCCTCGCGCTTCCCGACGCGGAACCATTCACCGGCCTGCCAGGCTCGCACCGACCGCTTGTACGACTCGGGCAGCGTCACCGCGTGGGTCTCCGGATCGAAAGTGGGTGGGTTACGGTCGGTTTCGGCGAAGGAGTCCGCCAGTGTGCCCTCGGCCTGCCGCGCCGCCTCGGCCAGCATCGTGCGTGCGGTGTCGGCGTCGAGATCGCCGAATGTCCCGTCCGCCAGTACGGCGTCCAGACCGAGCACCTCGAACAGGTTGAACTCCAGATCGCGCACGTTGCTCTTGTAGTGACCCACCGGCCGTCCCCTTCGGACATCGTGAAGCTGCACCGGGCGAATCGCCGCCCGTCCGGGGATACCTTTGCGCACCGGTCAGCGACTACGCAACCGTAAGTTACTCATGACTAAGGTGAATCTACTCATAGGTAAACTACTGTTCGTCATCAGTGCGTTGAAAGTTAACAGCGACTAAGCCGTCGTCGAATGACGATCGATGTCGGGCGCCGCGAAGACAACACGATCGCCGAGCTCGGCCAAGCACGTGACCAGATCGGGTCGCCAGGTCAGGCGCGGGTTGCGAACCGCGTCGATGATCATGCTGGTCATGGCCTGAATCTGCGCACGTGCCACATCCAGCGGGAGGTCCGGGCGGACCACCTGAAGCATCCGAGCCCAGCGGACGATGCCGTCGCGGTGCGCGCGCAGATACCGCCGCGCCTGTTCGGGTGGCAAATGTTCGGCCTCGCTGAAAGTCGTGCCGAGCACATCGGGTTCCGCGACCGCGAACTGCGCGAAATACCGCATCAAACGCTGCAGCGCGTCACGCGGGGAATCCGCCTCGGCCACCGCTCGCGAGGTGTAGAGCTTGATCCACTGATCGTTGCGGTGGACGATCTCGTTCAGCACGTCCGCTTTGCCGGAAAAATGGTGATACAGCGCGGGCCCACTCACGCCGACAGCCGCACCGATGTCCTCGATGCCCACCGCGGCGTATCCGTACGTGTTGAACAGTCGCGCCGCGGCCCGCACGATCCGTTCCGGGCGCACCACACGATCGAGCTCTTCGACCTCGGCACCGGCGGTCCGCGCGCCACGTCGCGCGACCGATCCGCGCGCCGTCGACGCCAACTCGGCCTCGACCACCCGCTGGATCAGTGTTTCGAGTAGCTCGGCAAAGACCGCCTCGCTCAACCGGATTCGATGGTACGACGGGCTGGTCGCGATCGAGAACACGCACCACGCCAAAAACTCCACCTCGGGCGGATTCAGGTCGGGACGCCGGGCAGCGACGGCTCGCCGCAGCGGCCCACTCAACCGCACGGCCCGCACCAGGACCGCGCTCCGGTCGGCGGCGGTCAAGCTGCGCACCTCCAACTGCCACAATCGTGGCAGTCCACGCAACTCCAAGCAGGCACTCACCATTTCCGCGAACACCGGATCACCCGCGTCGCCCAGCTCGGCGGCCGTCTCCACGCGCAGCAGCACCGCATCGAGCCCGGCCAGCAAGCACCTGCCGAGCAGATCCTGTTTACTCCTGAAATGCCGATAGAGCGCAGTCGAGGAAATCCCCACTTCGCCCGCTATGTCGGCCATCGACGTCCCGTGATACCCGTTGCGCACGAATGCCTCGGTCGCGACCTGCAGAATCGTCGCACGCCGATCCCGCGGCCGCCGACGCCCCGCGTCCGGCCGTCGACCCGAATGTCCACCTGTAGCCATCGTGAACAGTCTCGCGCATCGCTGGACATCCATTCGGAAGCCACCACCGCCCGCGGCGTCGTCGCGCGTAGGCGCCGCGCGCGGGTTCACCCTTCTCGCCAGGCTCGATCGTCAAGCTGTGATCACCACCCGTTGTGGCCCCAGAGCCGCAAGCATCGGATGCGGCGAAGATTCGCCACCGTCCGCGCCGACTTCATCGCGGACGCCCCACGGCGGGCATCGTCTGGGTGACAACACATCTGGCGTGGCTTGCGGTGGCTGCCTCGGGGGCATTCGCGTCATGGCACGGGACTGATCACGGCTCTCCCAAGGTCGGCAGCACCCCTAACTGCTGCAACAGCGCGAGCACATCCTTGTCGGACCATTTCTCGGCGATCTTTCCGTCCTGGATCCGGTGGATCGTGGTGCCGGTCATCGTCAATTCGTGTCCGGTTGCCGGAATCCCCGGTAGGTCTCCAACCTGGCGACCGTAGGCGGTGATCCGGGTAACGACGCGGTCGCCCTCCGCGATCTGATCCTCGATCTCGTGCCGCCCCGGGGTGGCGTCCCAGAACATACGAAACGCCTGCTTCAGGCCCTCCCGACCCGGACCTATGCCGGGAAAGGGGGGAGGCGAGTGGTCGAGGTAGTTTTCGGCGACCAGTTCGTCCATGGCCTCGATATTTCCCGCGTCGATCTCGTGATAGAACCGGCGGATCAGGGCCTTGTTGGCTTCTTGTGACACGATCGACCTCCTCCTCGGTTGCGGACGTGACAACGGTGGCGGTTCACTCGGCCGTCGCCTACTCGTGCTCACCACGGCACGTCAACAGTCGTATCAGCGGCTGCAGGGTCGGTGTCTCGTCCGAGTTCCTCATCGAAACCAGTATTGCGAGGGGGATAAGCCTAATCCGACCATGAATCGGCGTGTTGCCCATGTCGAGCACAGCGGAGCACGGGTGCGGTGTCGAATGCGGAGCAGCGGCGCGGACCCATACGGCCACCGACATCGCGCTCCTGGGGCGCACCACACGAGCCCGCATACCGCGTGAATCAGCCGACGAGCGGCCCGACGAGATCGACAACGGCAATCCGAGTGATTCGATCGACGTGACCGTCACGCTGCGACAGGTGGACCTCACCGCCCGATTCCCGAATTCCGCAGCAGTCGTAGTTCTTTCGCGGAAATCCGAGACCACGCAGCGGATCCCTCGAGCACCCGATCGCGGTAGCTGACGCCGGGGAAGACCGGGCAGGTGTCGCCGCAGCCCAGGGCGTTGAGGCGTTGAGGCGAAGCGTTCGGCCAGCAGCGGGAGGAAGTTGACGACTGTTGCGCGACCGGCGAATTGGTCGTAGGAGGAGTGCAGGAATCGTGCGCTGGTTTCGATTCCGAAGGCGCCATCGAACTCACGTTGCAGGCGGGTCCCCTGTTGAGCGCGAACGGTTCGGCAGAAAAGTCGAGCCCGGGCCAAGGTCCAGCTAATGTAACGTGTTGATGGACAACAGGCCTCAGTGATCCCGCTCGGTTGTCACCTATTCGTGCAGGAGTCCCTGTGTGGACGATCGGAGAAGTCTGGGACCGCGGCAGGTTCGTCGAGAGTTGCGAGGAGATCGTTGCCCGACACACTGATCCAGGAGTTGGCTATGACCGACCTAGTCGGAAGGACCGCTTCTCGTACCCGGGGCGTCCAGCGGCATCGGCCGGGCGATCACCCAGCGTCGTGCCGCCGACGGGGTGGTGGTACATGGCAACGGCTGTGACGTGGCGGTGAGGGAGACGGTCGTCGTGATAGAACAACCAGGAGTACAAGCCTTTTCGGCACGAGCCGACCCCACCACAGTCGACGGTGTGGACCGGTTTTTCAGCGACCTCGCCGACGGGCATCGGGGAAGGAGTGGGATCGCCGCTGTCTTGGTTGTGATCCGATCACCCGAAGTCTCCGGCCTCGAACCTGCCGAGAGAA
>NZ_BDBY01000191.1 GCF_001613225.1 Nocardia pseudovaccinii NBRC 100343 | reverse complement strand
GGCAATCTCGTTGTCTATGTCATTACCGATTTCGAACTACTCCACAAGGTGTTGGTAGAGAACTCCGATGCCTACGAGCGAGGGCTCCTCTTCGAACGCATCCGTCTCATATTCGGGGAATCGCTGATCGTCGCGGATGGTCAGCAACACAGGGATCTTCGTCGTCTGCTGCAACCAGCGTTCCATCGAACAGAGTTGGAAAGCTACGCGCAGATCATAAAGCGTAACGCGGATGCGTTGGCGAGTTCATGGCGGCCAGGCCAGATTGTCGAGGTCCGTTCCGCATTGCTGGCGTTGGTGATCGCCAACCTGCTCGAGTCCATGTTCTCGCACGAACCCGATACCGAGGAAATACAACTTATCTCGGGTCTGATCGCGGACATAGGCGCAGGAGCCATAGTAGGCAGTGTCTTGCCCAAGAAGCTGGCGAGCCTGCCATTGCCGGTGAACCGCAAATTCCTGTCGGCTGGAACGCAACTGCGGGACTACTGCCAGGAGCTGCTCGTCGCCCGCCGGGTCAGCGGTGACCGCCGGAACGACCTGATCGATATCCTGCTGAATTCTTCAGATGCCGAACATCGTAGTGACCAGTTCCTGGCAGAGCAGGCCGTGACCATTCTCTTCGGCGGTATCGACGCCTCGACCGCCACGCTGACCTGGGCCCTGCACGAATTATCACAGCGTCCGGAGGTGGCTTCGAAACTGAAGCACGAGATCTCCGCCGCAGGAGAACTCACCCCCCGAAGCCTCGACCAACTCGACTACCTGAACCGGTTCCTGAACGAGGTCACGCGGACCCATTCGCCACTACTGCAGACCAGACGCAGCGTCACCACCGTCGAACTCGACGGTTTCACACTTCCCGCTGGGACCAATATCGGCTACAGCATTGCAGCTATTCACCGCAACCCGCACATTTTCGCCGAGCCGAACACTTTCGACCCCGATCGGTGGTCGCCTTCGAACTCTGGGGCGAAATGCAGGAGCTTCGTCCCGTTCAGCATGGGCAATCAGATGTGCATCGGTAATAATTACGCCTGGGTGGCACTGCAAACCACTCTCCACAGTCTGCTGTCGAAGTGGGAGTTCCAGCCGGTCACAACCAAGAAGCTCCCGCGAGTTCTCGGTCCGATCCCTGGGATGAGCAGGCTTCCGCTCGAGGTTCATCCAGTCTCTGTGTAACGGCGCGGCCGAAAGCTGTGACCCCGCAGCGGATTTCCGGACTTCGGTGCCATCAGTGGCTCGTTCATCACCGCGCTGCGCGCCCTCGGTCGAACAATCGGCGCCGTAGCCACCGGGCTCGTAGGACTTGGCTCAGGTTGTGCCTGATTTGGTGAGCGTCGTTCTGCGATGTCCGGACATCCGGCGAATGAGGATCGGTAGGACGGCTGTGGTGACGAAGAGGGCGACGGCGACGAGGATGAAGTAGAGCAGAGATCCGGTGCGGCCGAAGCGAGGGAGGAAGGCGACTTCCTGGCCGGTCGCGGCGACGGCGTTGAGGAACGGCGCGTAGGCCTGCAGGGTGTATCCATGGGGTAGCAGATTGATGGAGTTCTCGGCTACATAGACCCAGAACAGGAGGACTGCGACGGCGGCGGACGGAGTGCGGATCAGTGACCCGACCGCGACACCCACTCCGCATGCGGCGAACGCGTAGCTCGGGACGGTCCAGAGGAACCGGATACCGGCGGAGTCGGTGATGTCCACCGCCCCATAGATTTTTGGGAACTGGTGTGGAAGCGTGACCATGACGACGACGAGCAGAACAGTTATCGATACCGCCGTGATGGCGCCGTAGTAGATCCAGCGGGCCAACGCGACCGTCCAGGACCGGGGAAACAGGAAGGCATTGAGATCGCTTGTCTGACCGCGCCATTGGGTGGCGTGGGCGTAGGCGGTGGCGACCATCATGACCGACACGGACAAGGTGATCACCCAGTACACGGAGTTGGTGGTGGAGACCGTGGCTACGTAACTCTGTCCGGGAAGGTCGGCGAGTCGTTCTGCGACGGCGGCGATTGCGAAGGTGACGACCAGCGGCAGCACGAACGTGAGAGGGACAGCGACGGTCCACAGGAAGCTGCGTCCGGCGGTGCGGGTCCATTCGGCGGCGACGCCGCGGCGGATGAGGGTAGTTGGACCGGGACTGTTCATCGGGCCACGCCGGACGTGAGATGGGTTGGCAGGCCAGCGATTCGCAGGTAGGCGTCTTCGAGGCTGGTCTCGCCAGGACCCAGGGTGTTCATGAGGTGGGCGAACGGCTGGTCGGCCAGAATGCGCCGGTCCCCGAGGATGACGATGTGGTCGGCGTTGCGTTCGACCTCATCGAGCAGGTGCGTGGCAACCAGGACACAGGTCCCGGCATCGGCGAGCTGACGCAGCAGTTCGCGTATCCAGCGGATGCCCGCGATGTCGAGGCCGTTGAGCGGTTCGTCGAGCAGCAGGGTTCGCGGCTCGGAGAGCAATGCGGCGGCGATGCCGACACGTTGGAGCATGCCGAGCGAATAGTGCCCCAGCCGACGATCGGCGACCCGGACAAGGTCGACGATCTCGAGGACGTCGCCGACCCGGCCGGTTGGTAGTCCACGAGCGCGGGCGATCCAGCGTAGGTGCCGACGTGCGGAGTGGCGGGGGTCGAAAGCTCGGTAGTTCAGGTGCATTCCGAGAGTTGCCGGTGTGGTGTTATGGGCACGGATGAGGGTGCCGTCGACCCGGACGGTGCCGATGGCAGGCGCGATGACGCCACAGATACACCGCAGCAGCGTGGTCTTGCCGGTCCCGTTGAGACCGATCAGGTAGGTGAGTGCCCCGTCTGCCACGGTCAGTTCGGGGACTTCGAGGACGGTGACGCCTGGGTAGCCCAGGGTGAGGTCACGGATGTCGATCACGGCGCTCGGAGCCGGTCAGAAGTCGCAGGCCATCGCCAGCCCAACGGCCTTGACGCCCTCGCACACGGAGCTGTTGGACAGCTTCCAGACACCATCGATACGCTTCCAGACCACGCGCGCAACCAGATCCGGTTGTCCCGCTGACTTGCTGCGCAGCATAGCGGTGTGCACGTTGCCGTCGTGGGTTTCGGGACCGGTGATCTCATTCGACCCGCGCGGAGCTCGGTACCAGCCGATGTTGTAGAGGGTGCGCGCAACCACGACCGCCCTCATGCCGCCTTCCATATTGGCCGCCTTGGCCTCGTCGGAGGCGGGTGTTTCAATCAGGAACGCGACCTGGGCGTCGAGATCGTCCAGGGTGGGGACCTCCCGGGTGATGAGGAACTCGCCGGGATCGGCGGAGGCGACAGGGGCATTGGCAACTGAGGCGCCGGTCGTGACCACGGCGACCGTTATGATCGCCGACACGACACCAGCGATATTTTTGAGGGTCTTCATAATTTCATCCTCTGATCGACTGGGACAGCACCTGCTGCACGCTCAAATGTGCAGGCGGCCAACAATAAATTGGCGAGTTCGAGATTACTCGTGTTCATGTCGGATCCTCAGGGTTTGCGGCCGATGGCACCGAGCATGACCATTCGAGTGTCTGGCAAGTCGGCGCGGAGCCACTGTTGTACCGGCACCACACCAGGTTCGAGCAACTCGAAGCCAGCGAAGAATGCCTCCGTCTGTGCTGTGGACCGAAAGGCGACTTGGGCTGAGGTGTCGTTGGTTCCGGCGAGCACCTGGAGTATCTCTGGGGCGGAATCAATGGAGCCATGACTGATCGTCAGGTAACTGCCTGGGGCCAACTGATCGCGGAAGGCGGCGATGATCTCGGCGGGGTGTTCGTCGTCCATCACGTAATGCAGCACACTGATGAGCGTGATAGCCACTGGCTCGTTGAAATCGATCAAGGCGTGGTTCTTCAGCTGATCGAGGATGTCGTGGGGACGACGAACGTCGCCCAGAAGTGCTGTGACACCGCGTGGTTTGGCCAGCAGCGCGTCGCAATGGGCGTGCACGACCGGGTCGTAGTCGACATACACCACCCGCGCCGACGGCTCGATCTCCCGAGCCACCTCATGCACGTTGGGCGAGCTCGGGATACCCGAGCCGAGATCGAGGAACTGACGGATACCGGCTTCCGCGGCCATCTCGACCGCTTTGAGCATGAAACTCCGGGTGAACCAGGCCAAGGTCTTGATTTCGGGTGCGCGAGAGAGCATTTGATCGGCCATGTCCTGGTCGATCTCGCGATTGTCCTTTCCGCCCAACAGGTAGTCATACACCCGGGCCGAGTTCACCAGACCGGGGTTGAACGGTTGAGGCGTTCGGTTGTTCTCCGACGCCGGGCCTTCAGTTCCTTCGACCACGGGTGTAACCGTAGCGTGTAACCGTAGCCGATCGGTACCCCTCAGACGGGTGCTCCTCCAGAGATCTGTCGCCCGGATGTGGTGGAAGTATGCGTTGCCCGAACGAGGCGCTGCTCCGCCCGACCGAACCGCCCCCCGATCCGAGCCATCGACGAACCATGCTCCGACACAACATAATCCAACACTCCACTGCATCTACCCAGCACTTACTCCCAACCGCTGTCGCTGGTGGGGCTTGGACGTGTGCGCGGCACCGTCGAAGAGTTCGTCGCCACCGGTGTTGGTGCCACTGTCGGCAGCCCAGTTGACGACGAAATTCCAGAGCTGATGATCGGGGTTGGAGTACGGCTCCCGCTTGCGCCGCGTTTGCGGTCTTCTCCCCCGAACGTCACGGTGAGGACCGTGCTTTCCGCCCGTTCACCTCGATTTCGGCGATTGTCACCTGCGGGTCGATCATTTGCCTGCCCTCCGTGTACTGCCAGTCAGTACCGGGGCCATTAGAATGGGGACAAACCCTCGGTTGCAGCACAATTCACGGCTCGTTCCGGCCGTTTCACAGATCTGTTCCAGCCAAGGCGACTGCGTGTTCTACCGCCGACCGCGCCCGTTCGACGGTCGTATAGCGGCCCAGACCGCATGGGGCCGCGACGTCCAACAGGCCGCCGTAGGCCGACTCCGCCGCCACCAACCCCTGTCGCGCTTGCGCGAGCGGCTGCGTCGGATGCGCAAGCCCGGCGATAACACGCGTATTGGCAGGCAATTCGAGGCGTGCCAGGGGCGCGTAGTACCGCGGCCGAACCGGCGCCTGTCTGCCGTCGCCGATGGGCAGGTGGACGAAATCGAGACGCCTCCCCGCAGGCCAGTATCGCGCTATCGCATTGGCCAGCGCGACGACCGGGGCCGTCGATCTCGGCGCCACGACCGGCTTGTCGTCGAGGCTCCCGTAGCACAAGTGCACACCGAAACGGGAATCATGGGGCGCCCGTGCGACGAGGCGTGCGATCGCTCGACCCGCCACGGCGGCCGGGCCCTGCCGCAGGCCCGCAGGTGTCCCCGCGCAGAGGAGCGTCTCCGCTGGCAGTTCGAGTTGGAATACGACGTTGTCCCGCAACGCCGCATGGATACGGATGATCTCCCTGACAGTGGCGTCGACAATCGGGCGGTAATAGGGGAAGTCTCGATCATCACGGCCAGCCGAGCCTCGACGCAACATGAGCATCCGCGCCTCGAAGGCGATGAAACCGATGACAAAGGGCGTCGGTATGCCTACCTGCAAACGAAGTCCGGGATCAGTTCGGCGCATATCGACCAACGCGTCCATGGCACGCCCGGCCTCCTCCGCATAGCCGAGCGCGGCGTCGATATCGGCTTCGCCCAGCGATCGGCCTGCCCGAAGCCGAAAGGTGTCGCGGGAACGCAGCGTCGACCAATCACCTTGGCGCACAGGCGCAAGCGCCGGGAACTTCCCGAGCCGGTCGATGATGGGCCTGACATACCACTGGGCGCGATATGGATCCGCTTCACCGCCCGGAACCATGCCGTCCAGGAATTCACCCGCTGTGTCGACAGCGAACGCCATTGCCTTCTCTGGACTGTCCAACTGTGCGGGCAAGCTGCCCACGAAGTGAATCCTACGCTTGGGCTGCACAGCGTCAGTGTCGCATATCGGCCGTCCCCGAGACGCGGGTGTTCCCACGCTATTCCGGCGGCCACCGCAACGACGCAGCATCACGCCGAGCAATCGCCATGGATTGGGAACCTTCGGACCTGCGGAGGTGCCGGTGGGCGTATCGGCGAGCTCGAGTGTCGATTGGAAGCGCGCGATCATCATCGCGGACAGGAATCGGAGGGCGAGCCCAACGGGGGTGCTGTTGGGACTCCTGGGTTGTTCGCCGGTGTCGGACTCGTCGTCACGCAGGTGACCGAAATCGGTTGTGCAGGTGGTGATTCCCGATGTATACGAGCACTGATCACCCACCAGGCAAGGGCTGCTGTGACCGCGAGAACGACGATCCACGTCCATCCGGGCCGATTGCGGGTTTGTGGTTGTGAGGTCGGAGTGATCCGTGTGGCGGCAAGCCTGGATGGGTCCACAGTGGCTGTGGATGTGGGTCCCGCGTCGAGCGCGGCTCGTGCCGCCGCGGCCAGGTCCCCGGCTGTGCGATAACGGTCGCCCGGATACTTCGCCATCCCGCGCGCGATGACCGCATCGAATGCGGAAGGAACCGTGGCCGATGCGGACGGTCGCGGCGGCGGCGCATGCAGATGTGCGGTGATCTGCTGCTCGACACTCTCACCCGGGAACGGCTGGGAGCCTGTCAAGCATTGGTACAGAACACAAGCCAGGGAGTACACATCCGAACGGGCATCACAGGTGCCGTGCTGGAGTCGTTCCGGTGCCGTGTAGGCGAAACTGCCGATCGCCGCACCCGTGGTGGTCAAGCTGGATTCGCCGCTGACGACGGCAATACCGAAATCGATGAGATACGCGAAATCACCCGCGGTGATCAGAATGTTCGAAGGCTTCACATCCCGGTGCACGAGCCCAGCCCGATGCGCCGCATCCAGGGCTGAACCGACCTGCCGGATGTATGCCACCGCAGTGTCGTTCGCTATCGGCCCGGCAGCGAGCAGGGCGGCGATATCGTGCCCCTCGACCAACCTCATATCCAAATACAGGCGCCCGTCGATCTCGCCGTAGTCGTGGATCGGGATGACGTGCGGTTCGCTCAACCTCGCCGCGGCGTGCGCCTCGCGCCGGAACCGCTCGCGATATTTCGGGTCGTGCGCCAGATGTTGCGACAGCACTTTGAGCGCTACCGCGCGATCGGTCTCGGTGTCGTAGGCCCGATAGACCTGACCCATACCACCCGCACCGAGTAACTCGAGGAGCCGGTACCGCCCGAATGCAGTGCCATCCACGCTGTACGAGTACCACACCCAAGCCCCGAGCTCTACCGAATCACGCCTTCCACAACAGCATTCGTAGCTGTCGCCGAAAACAATCCGAATCCCGCCTACCTGCGATAGAGCAATCGCCACCATGGCCACGACCGCTACCATGGCCCGTCACAACGAACGGTCGACCGGCTCGGGCGCCGCCGGTGCCTCGTCGACTCGGCGTCCATCGCCCAGCCACGCACGGCGAGGTCCATTGCTACCGTATGGACGCGAGCGAACGCCGCACATGGCAGCTCAGCGGGGCTGCTTTCCGAGCACCTTCAACACGGAATCCGCGCAAAGCCTGACCCGCCGACGGAGGACGCGGCACACATGCCCCCACCAGGATTCTTCCAATACCTCTCCCATCGTCTATGCGGCGGTGAATATCTCGGCGGTATCGAGCAGTCCGTCACCATATCCGTCGTTACCGTAATTGCCACCGGCGACGAGGATTCGCCCGTCGGTCAGCACCGCCGAGGCGAAGTCGTAGCGTCCGGCGGCCATCGCGGCGGTCGGGGTCCACACATCGATATCGGGCCGATAGCGGTACGTGGAGATGAAACCGCAATTGATGCTGTGCTCGTCGGCGCCGCCGAAGACGAATACCGCGCCGGAGTCCAGTGCGGCGGCGTGGTGGCGGGTCCGGCCGTGCGGTAGGCGCGCGGCCGTGGTCCAGCGGCCGGTGATCGGATTCCAGCGTTCGACCGACGCCAGTGAATGGTCGTCGGTGATCGGCCCCGGCCCGGGACTGCTGCCGCGGTTCGTCCCGCAGATGGCCAGCGCACCGCCGTCCGGCAGTGGTACCAGCCGATGCCAGGCCCGCGGCACCGCCATTGTGCCGGTCGCACTCCAGGTTTCGGTACTCGGGTCGAAGATCTCGCAGAAGGCGAGCGGGGTGTAATCGAAGTCACCGACGCCGAGATAGCTGCCGCTGACCAGGACGCGGCCGTCGGCGAGCAATGCCGTCTGCGGGTCGATCCGGGCATCGATCATCGGGTCGATGATCCGCCAGGTGTCGGTGCCCGGATCGTAGATCTCGACGCTGTCGATCGCCTGGACGTATCGTCCGCGCACCGTACCGCCACCGGCGACCAGCACCCGGCCGTCCCGCAACTTCGTCGCGCTGTGCCCGAACCGGGCCCGGGTCATGGATGTCTGTGTCGGCGTCCACTTCTCGGTGCCCGGGTCGAACCGCTCTGCCGTGCCCACCACCTGGAACGGAAACCGGTAGACACCCTGGATACCGCCCGCCGCGAGCACCGACCCGTCCGGCAGACGGGTCAGGCTGTGTGAGCGACGGCCGACCGACATGGGCGTGGTCGCCGTCCACGTCACGGTGTCGGGCCGGAACAACGCCGCCGTCGCCATCGCCTTCGAGGACGCGTCCGAACCGCCCGCCAGCAGCGCCCTGCCGTCGGTCAGCCCGGCCAGGGCGCCGTCGGATGCGAAAAACCGGTTCTCCGGCGGGAGTTGGCCCGCTGAATCCCAGACGTCGATCGCCACCCGTGTCATCGTGTTCCCTCCGGTGGTGTGTAGAGCTCGGTGGTGTCGGTGAGGTTCCAGATGTTCTTCGACTGGTCCAGATCGTCCACGCCGCCCGTGACCAGCACCCGGCCGTCGAGCAGCGGAACCGCGGCGAATGCCCAACGCCCCGTGCGCAATCCGGCCGCTCGTCGCCAGCCGCGCGTGCGTGGGTCGTAGAGGGCGCAGCTGCGGTAGCCGACCGCCAGCGCTGGTGCGCTGCCGCCCCCGACGACGAGGACCCGCCCGTCGTGCAGCGGCACCGCGCGATGCCAGAGCCGGGCATTGGGCAGATCGGCGTCGCGGGTCCAGCGGCCGGTCGCCGGATCGAAACGCTCTGTGGTCCAGTCTCCGTGGGCGTTGTAGACCCAGCCGCTGACCATGCCGGACCAGCCGCCGCCGGTCACCAGCACGGTGCCGTCGGCGAGCACGGTCGCGGTGTTGTTCCACCGCGGCCGGGCCATGCTCCCGGTCGGTGTCCACGCTCCGGTGTGTGGATCGAAGATCTCACACAGCGCGAGCCCGGTGTAGCTACCGGCCCCGACCGCCGACGCGCCACCGATGACCAGCACCCGGCCGTCGCGCAACAGGACCGCGCGATGGGTGTCGCGGGCCTCGTTCATCGGCTTGGTCGCGGTCCAGGTATCGCCGACCGGGTCGTAGATCGCGGCCTCGGCCGTACTGGCGAAGGTGCCCTGGCGCAGGCTGTACCCACCGGCCACCAGGACCCGGCCGTCGGCGAGCCGGGTGGCGGTGTGCGCGGCGCGTCCGACGGCGAATTCGCCTGCTGGCGACCAGCTTCCCGCGATCGGGTTGTACCGTTCGGCGGTCGCCAGCCCGGGCGGACCCGATGCCAGCCCGCCCACCGCAAGCACCGTGCCGTCGGCGAGCAGCGTCGTGCTGTGAGTGTGCCGTGGCGCGGCAAGCGAGCCGGTCATGGTCCACACGCGAGCGACCGGATCGAAGACCGCGCAGGTCGGCACCGGCGCGAAAGTGGCGTCCGTACCACCCACGAGCAGCACGCGGCCGTCGTTCAGGACGACCGCATTGTCGTCTGGCGCCTGCAGATTCACCGCGACGGGCAGCCGCCCCGCCGCACTCCACGCGCCACCGCCCGGCACCCGGATGACGGCGGCCTCCGTTTCCGTTGCCGCAGAAGGGTTCACGAAGGTGATCACGGCGTGAACACCTCCGCGGTCGCTGTGACATCGTCGACACCGACGATCGCCGCCGCCGCACCCGAGCGCACGACCCCGCCCGCCGCGAGCACCTTGTCCCCCGCCAGCAGTGCGACGGCGGGCGCCCAGCGGGGCACGGCCATCCGCGCCACCGGCGACCAAGTCTTGCCCGCGGGATCGTAGAGCAGGCAGTCGCGATAGCCGGTGTCGAAGACGCCGCTGTCGGTACCGCCCAGCACCAGCACCCGATTCGTGGCCGGCAACTGGACCGCGCGATGCTGGCTGAGCCCCCAGGGCATTTCGGTGTCCGATGCCCAGCTGCCCACTCCGTTCGCGTCCAGGGTGAAACGTTCGCAGGTGGACAGACTGTAAGTGCTGATCTGCCCGTCGTGGGGAATGCCGGGCACGTCACCACCGATCGCCAGCACCGTGCCGTCGTTCATCAGTACTGCCTGATGCCCCTTGCGCGGCGTGCGCATACTCGCGGTGGTCGACCAGCTCGCCTTGTCCGGGCCGGTACTCGGATCGAAGATCTCGCAGTAGGCCAGGGCCGCGTACTGGCCGCGCCCGATGGTGATCGCCCCGCCGACGACCAGCACCTTGCCGCTGTTCTTCAATCGCAGGGCCGCGTGCCCGAACCGGATGTCGGTCATGGGTTTCACCACGGTCCACGTGTTCGTCGCCGGATCGTAGATCTCCGCGGAGCGCAACGCGCGGTTGGTATCGCCCGTGCGGGCCGAGCACCCACCGGCGACCAGGACGGTGCCGTTGGCCAGCAGCGTGGCCGAATGCGAGAAGCGCGGTTCGTTCATGGCGGCCACCGGCTGCCACGATCCGCCGTTCGCCGGGCTGAACATCTCCGCCGTGTCGGTACCGTGTGCCGGGACCGACACCGGCCCGGTGATGCCGCCGGTAACAAGCACCCGGCCGTCGCCGAAGGAGGTCACCGCGTGCAGCCGCCGCCTGCTCTGCGGCTGACCCGTGGTGGGCGTCCACTTGCCCGAGCCCGGGTCGAGAAGTACTGCCCGCGGCAACGGATTTCGCCGCCCGTCTTCGCCGCCGGTCAACAACACGTGACCGTCGGGCAGTGCGACGGCGGTCGTGTCGGGCTGAGCCCAGAACCCCGCGGCGGGCAGTGTGCCCGCCGTCGCGGTCCAGGATCCGAGCACGGGTGCGGCGTCGGCTCGAACCATCCTTGGCCGCAATCGATCCAGAGGCAATGTCATATCAGTTCCTGTCTTTGAGGGTGAAGGGGCAGACCAGCAGCAGGTCGAGAACGGCGTCGGGATTGAGCCGCCCGTCCGCGGTGAGCAGTCGAGGGTCGAGTTCGCTGATCGGCGCTGTGACGACCCAGTTCTGACCCGTATCGGTGATCTCGATCGATTTCACGGTCGCGAATCCTGCTCGGGGCAGGCCGCTCAGGGTCGGATCGGCCTTCAGGCCCTCGTTTTGCGCGGCACTACCGACGGTGAGGGTGGTGTGCAGCAATTGGTTGTTCGGCCGCGGATAGCAGTCCACGTACCGCTTCGTGCCGTCGGGGATCAGCTCCTGGGACAGGACCAGCACCAGTTCGGGATTCGATACGGTGTAGCGACGGTCCCGGAACAGTTGGGGGAAGCGGGATTTCGACAGTACAAAGGTTGCCGACGCGGTACCGCCGGCCGGGGTGCCCAGGAACCGGTACCACTGATCGGCGAATTCGCGCCGGGCGCTGAACAACCGCACCAGGCCCTTGCCTCCCCCGCCGCGAACCCAGTCGTCCAGCGCCTGCTTCATCGCATCGACCGCGGCATTGCCCAGCGCGGATCCGCCGTCGCGCGCGGTATAGCGCAACTGCAGCACCACATCGGTGATGGTCTCGTAGTCGAACTGCCGGAACTCGTTGGGCAGCGACAACTGCCACCGGCTGATTGCGCCCATTCCCTCGAACGGCAGGAACCGCTCGTCGTGCAGATTCGTCTCGAACAGACCCGAATCCTGCTGCCCGGTACTGGTCACGATGGACTCCAGCGGCCCGGTGTAGTCGCGGAAACGGGTGTCGGTGCCCTTGGCGCGCGGATACTTGTTGTCGGTCAGCCGCGGGTCGATTCGCACGCTGCTGTCGAGCAGGGTTGCGGTGAGGTTCACCCCGGCGTAGGGGCCGGCGACGCACGGGACGGTGATCGCGAGGCTCTTGATCCGCCGGAAGTAGTGGCCGGGCGTATCGAGATCGAACAGCGCCTCGGGCAGGCTGACGTAGCAGGTTCCGGTCTCCTTCAGCCGCAACGGCGCCCCGGCGTCCAACTGCGCCAGCGAGATTCGCTTGGTCAGCTCGAATTCGCGCGCATTGGCCTCCAGATAGGCCGCGTCCATCCGGTTGAGGTCGGCCAGCAGCCGCTCACCCGAGAGCAGGCCCTTGTGCAGACTGTCCCAGTAGCCGAAGTTCACGAAACCCGATTCCGCCACACCCAATTCGTGCCGGTAGGCCCGCTCGGCGCGCTTGGCCACGTCGTAGGCCAGTTGATACGCCTGGAAATACAAGGTCGCCAGCTGGCCGACCATCCAGTCGTAGAGCTCCTGGCCGGTGAACTTGGTGTGCAGGAACTGATCGATCTCTTTGGCCTGGGTGATCTCGGTGGTGTGATTGTCGCGCTCGTAGGTGGCGATCTGCACCCGCACCGAGGCGGCCAGGATCTGCTTGTCGGCCTGATCCATCTCGATCTGCGCCTGGCTCGCCTGGAAATCCCAGTCGTCGGCGCGTCGGCGATAGCCGCCTATAGTCGCCGCCAATGCGCCACCGCCACTGGCGATTCCGGAGATGATCCCCAGCGCCCCGGCCAGATTCTCCAGCGACTTGGACACATTGCGTCCGCCGTAGGTGGCGCCGACGGTGGTGACGAAACCGAGCTTCGCCTCCGGAATGTGCGCCGTGGCGCCCGCGGCGAGCAGGATGCCCTGGGCGACGGCCTGCAGAACCAGCGCGCCGCCGGTCAGGGCGGTGTGCGTGATCTCCCAGCCGTTCATGAAGTCCCGGCTCGAGTAGTACTCGTGCTTCCCGACCGCAAGGTCGCGGCCCTTCTTGGCCGCCTCCAATGCATCGCTCGCCTCGGAGACCTGCTGCTCCTTCACGTTCTTCACCGCGTCGAGCAGGGCCCGTCGATGACTGGATTGCAGTCGCGCCATTGCCTCGGCATCGCGCTTCTCGAGCGCTACGAGCAGGGCCGCCCCGAAGTCCTTGACCTGTGCGGCAAGTTCTTTCGCCTTTGCCAGGCTAACGGCGAAGCGGTAGCGCGGGACCGGTGCGCTGATGTCGTCGAGCACGGTCGCCAGATCCAGCCCCGACGCTACGGCGCGCACCAGCAGATTCGGGTCGATCACACTGCCGAAACTCGCCAGCGGCCGTGCGACTCCCGCGAGATTGCGGCCGGTGCGGATCTTGAACAGCCGATCCTCGACGACGTCCCAGTAGGCCAGCAGCTTGTCGTTGCGCGGCACGCGGAAGTAGTCGTACCAGCGGGGTCCGACGCCCACGGTGATACCCGGCGAGACCGCCACGTTTCGATCGACCGGCACCAGATGTTCCGCGGCGACGACCGGAGCGGGCGCCGGGCCACTGGTCTTCAACCGCCGGAAACTCTGCGCGGCAACAGTTGTGGTGTCGAAGACCTCTTCCGGTCGTCGGCCCAGCAGCTCCGCCGCCAGGATATAGAGCTGAGCGGCCTGGTTCACCGACTCGCCGGTGTCCTGCCGGAACAGCTGATCTCCCCAGGCGATCAGATTGTCCAGGTACTTCATCACGATCGCCTTTTGATAGGCGACACTGCGCAGCCGGGCGACCACATCGGGCTGGAAGGGATTGGCCAGCCAGGCCCGCACCTTCTTCTGTTCGTCGGTATTGCCCTCGGCAAGGCGCTTCAGGATCTCCTCGATGCGCTGGTGGTAGTAGTCGCTGTTCGGATCCGACGGGTCCCCGGCGGTGAGGAAGAACGGCTTGGTGCGCCAGAAGCGCTGGGGTGCGGGCAGACCCGAGCGGTCGGTGGGGTCGAAGACGCAGTGGAACCATTTCTGGGCCTCCTCGAACTTCTGATTGGTGCCGAGACGCTCGGCGATCATCAGCGGGAGGTGGAACAGCAGTTCCCAGTTGTATTGGGCGTAGGGGCCGCCGTCGGTGAAGTCGATGTCCTCATCTGGGTACGGTTCCCCGATCACTCGCGGATTCACGTCATAGATCTGCTCGAACAGATACGTCCCACCGGATCGACCGGACTGCAGCTGGATGTCGCGCGCCGTCAGCGCGTCGAAACCCTTGATTGTGAGCGCGGCCAGCAACTGCTCGACGTAGGGATGGTAGAACGGCCGCGCCCGCATCCACGGAAATGTGCGGGGCTGCGCGTTCGTGACCTCAACGAGGAAACTTCTGATCCCGTCGGACAGGAACATGAAGAAGTTGGCCCAGTCGGTCTGCGGCCGATACGAGAACAGCACCCGCAGCGGCGGACTGGGCACCCGCTGGACGACTGTTGTCAACAACGGGAAGTCCGGATCACGGTCGTCACCCCACTGCATCTGACCACCCTCGAACTCATTGTTGAAGGTGTTCATCGCGACCGGACCTTCGATGATCAGGTTCAAATCCGCGGGAGCGAGTTGTGCCACCTCCATCCGCCCGCTGCGCGCACTCAACCGGAACGAACCGCGCGGCATACATCCGTAATCGCTGGGCCGCCCCGGATCCGGGGAACTGTCATACACTCCCACGTAGTGGTTGTAGGAGACGTGGATGACGAGATCGCCGTTACCGTCGAATTCCGGATCGAACCGGTAGTAGTTCGTAGAATCCTGTTTGAAGTCGACACTGAGCGTGAATCGTGGACTCGGCAGGAACGGCTTGGTATTGACCGCGCCCTCGGAGATCCGCTTGGCCTGCCACCCATCCTGATTCAGCCTGCTCCACTCCATCTTGATGTTCCAGTAGCGCGGTGCAGACTGCATGTGATGTTCCGAATCCGGCAGGTGGTCGATCTCCTGCGGATCGTTGGCGGGCGCGAAGGTCGGCCAGAACAGATACAACTGCTTGTTCCAGATGATCGGCACGAGATTCTCACTGCCGATATCGAGATCGATCTTCTTCCACGCGGTCCAATACGCCCGTTGCTCCCAGGTCCGGTAGTAGTAGACGCGCGGTGTGGAATCGTTGCGAGCGAAGACGTAGGTGACCCCGGTGTCCTTGTCCCAGTAAGTACCACACGGATGCAGCCGGGCGACCTCGGACAGCTTCTCGAGATATCGATGCGCCGCCGCGGTCACATTCTCGGCGGTGATCTCCTTCTGCATGATCTCGTTCTCCAGATCGGCGAAGAACGAGGTCTTGTCGGGCCGCAGATCCGGTTCGAAGTAGTTCTCCGGATACAGGAAAACCTTCTGATTGGCCTCCCACAGCCGGTACTGCTTCATCCACTCCCACTGCTGCCACAGCGACGTATCGGCGGTCCGCACGCGCGGCTCCAGATTCAGCAGGCAGCGCTGGACGAACAGTTGCACGCTGTAGATGGCCTGGGCCGTGCGGGAAGTGAGCTGGGTCGCGCCCATTTCCACATCGAGCAAGAAGTAGTCGTGCAGCCCGTTGACATCGTGCCATTCCACTGTGTTGTCGCCTGCCAACAGCGGATTGGCCACCAGATAGGAGACCAACGCGCCGCGCTGACGTTCGCGCAGGGCGTCCTGCATCGGCGCGGCCACCACCGGCCAATCCGCAAGGGAGTATTTGGCTTTCGCCGTCTTCCAGGCCGCCTGCGCGGCATCGGGCCCGACATTCGCGCGCAACCAGGACGGCAGACGATCGACGGTGACGCCGAGTCCCGACAACAGCCGGGATGCCGCGACCAGGGCCGACAGATTGCCGGTACCGGTGAAACGCTCCGGCGCCACCAAGCCGAGCAGCTCGCTCAGTCCCGCGGTGTCGGTGCGATTCCAGCCCGTGGCGACGGCCAGCGCCGCTATCACCTCGGCCGCGTGCGCCCCGGCTCGCCGCGCGGCGGCGAAAACCGCTGCCAGCGTAGAAAATCCACCCGGTATGTTGCCGCGCACCCGGATCAGTTCGAGCAGCCGGACGAAGTCGGCGAACAGCGGGGACGCCCCGGATACGGGTGCCGCGGGCAGTGCGTTGAAGTCCAGCCACGCCGAGCCCGCGGCATGGGTGAACAGGAACGGGATCTCGGGCGCGGTCACGGCCAGTTTGGTCATGACCAACGCGACCCGATGGACCAGGGCCAGCGAGGTGAGCTGCCTGTCGAAGCCTGCACGGCCGATCGGCACCGCGGGATCACTGCCGACAAACTGCGGAGTCAGAAAGTCCTGCAGCGCAATCGAACCCGAGCTCGAGCGCAGCCAGGTGCCCAGCAGCAGATCCACACTGGCGGGATCCAGCCCGGCGGCTTGCCCCAGCTGCTGTTTCACGGTGATCTCGCTGAGCGTGCGGCGCAGCACCGGGTTGAGCTTGCCGAGCACCCGCTCGAAGCGCAGCGCGGGGCCGAATTCGCCGGTGTCGAAGAAGTCCCCGGCATCCTGGGCGGTCAGCAGGACGTTGTCCGGGGAGGCCGGTGCCTCCTGATTCTTCATCAGGTCATCGACAGCGGCGACGTAGGTGGTGTCGCGGGGCGCGACCGCCCGCAGCGCCTCGGCATCGGTCTCCGACAGGTATCCACGCGATTTCAGCGTGTGATCACTGATGTCGTAGTAGACCTTGCCGACGAGCGCCTTCGGAGTCTCGTAGTTCGCCGGAAGTTGCGCCAAAGCCGTGGCGTACACCGGAATTCGCAGTGCCTTCATCCGTCCGGTGACGAATGCGCGTGGCTGATCGTAGAGTGCGCGCACCGCCGTCTGATATTCGGTGTCGGTGGAGGCCTGCGCCTTCAGCGCGTTGTACTGCGCTGTTGTCATCGGCCCGAGGAACAGCAGCGCGTTCTCCTCGGAGCTGTAGCGCACCGGCATATTCGACGGCAGCGTCACCGACACGGGCAGCACCGCGAGGTCTGCGCGATAGGTGACGGCGCCCAGCAGGGTCGCCAACGCGTCCTGGGCCAGTGCCGGATCCCAGCCGAGCAGCGTCAGCTGCTTGCGGGTCAGCTCGCCGTGTTCGTCGGAGGTCTGACCGGTCTGCTGATAGACCGCCTGCAGCGCCGTGCGCAGCGTCGTGAGGGTGGCGATGAGAGTGGCGTCGGCGGGGATCACCGCCTCGGTTACCGACATCGTGTCGGCAAGCACCGCGTCGAGCTCGGCCACGCCGAACCCGGCATTGCGAATCACCCACACCGCATCCAGGAAGCGCTCGGTGACGACCGACTGCGCATCGGTGGGCGGTGGCGGCGCGATCTCGACAGAGGTCGGCGCGTCGACCGGCGCCCCGCCCGCGGGCTCGGCCTCCACACCGCGCGTGAACACCGGCAACTCCCGCACGAGCCCCGGCAGCATCGGCGCGCCACCTGACGGCTCGGACTCGGGCCCGGCACCGGCGAAGGCTGCCGCCAGCAATGGGAACGGGCCGCCGTCGCCGTAGAGTTCGATGAGCCGCAACAGATCCGGGATGGACAGCGACAGTGCCCGGGCCAGGGTCACGGTGCGCACCAGCGCGGACAGATTCGCCAGGCTCAGCACCTGATCGGGTGTCACCGAACGCGGCCCGGTGGTCAGCGCGGCCAGGTCTGCGTCGGTGATCTGCAGGACGCCCAAGAGCGCCGCGGTGACCGGTGCCACGGTGATGTTGCCGACCACGTTCAGCTCGGCGCGACCCGGGCGCAGTGCGAACGGATTCGGCACACCGGGTTCGGTGGTGACGACCGCGGGATCGAGGAACAGTCGGTCGAACAGCGGCGGCTCGGAATCGCTTGGGTAGACCCGGGTTTCGATCACATTGTAGAAGGTGAGCACCTCGTCGACCGGAAGATCCAGTCGTGCCGCCATCCGCCGTATAGCGTCGATGCCGCGCAATGTCGTGCGATCGAGCCTGCCGCCGTTGTTGGCCCCGAAGATCGCGCGATCGAGCTGCGCGGCCGGCCAGCCGAGGGCACGCTGGAGCCGGACGAACCGGTGTATGCGGTCCAGGGCGCCGATGTCGAGCCCGGTGAGCACCATCTTGTCGGTGTTGTAGGGCTCCGCGGGCGTCGGCGAGATCTTCAGCGCGCCGGTCGGATTCACGAATCGGGTTTCGAGCAGCCGGGTCAGCTCGGCGTACCGCATCGATCCCGCGTCGAGGATCTTGCGGACGGTATCCAGCTCGTGCAGCAGATCGGCCGTGGCGGGCCGGCCCCAGAATTCGGCGAGCGATCGGGGCGGGGTCAGCTGTTCGCCGGCGATGATCTGTGCCGCGACCGTGGCGAGACCCAGGCGCTCATCGGTGAGCAGATTCGGTGAATCCGCTGCGGCGCCGAGAGTTTCGAGCAGGGCTGTCCGCGTCGCACCGGCGCGCGCGAGGTAGGCGTCGGTCTGCTCCCGGTACAGGTCGAACGGCAGATCCCACGGGAATACCGCCGAGCGCAGCAGGTCGTAGGCGCCCGGATTCACATGCTGGGGCTGTACCCGTAGCGTCGCAGCGTCGCCGCTGCTCTGCCGCTGCTCGGTCGGTACCGCGCTGCTCGGCGCGACCGCCGATTCGAGCAGTTCATTGATCAGATCCACATACGGCAGGCTGAGATCGGTGTTGTCGTCGCCGAGTTCGATATCGGCCAGATCCGGTCGGCGGGCGTAGAGGGCATTGGCCACCGGGCCTTCGTCCTGATCGTTGCCGCCGCCGAGCCGCCGCAGGAAATACAGCAGGTCGACGAGGTAAGCGGGCTGGCCGTAGACCGACCGCGAGGGCGCGAATGTGCCGTAGTCGGCCGAGCCGAACAACTCCTCCCAATCCGGAATCGGCTGCGTAGAGGGACCCGCGGCGCGGGTCGGCAGCCAGGACACGTCGAAATGCCCGGCTTGACGGAAGTCCGCGAGCAGATTCGCCGCGGTGGCGTGCACCTCGGCCGCGCGGGCATGGATGCGGTGCGCTTCGTCCTCGTCGACAGTGCCGGAGACCATGCGCGCGAACATGTCCGGACCGAGTTCGGCCACCGACCGCGCCGAGGTGAGGCCGTTGTCGCGCAGAGCCTGCATGGCGTCGAAGCGCCGGGTGATTTTGAAGGTGCGCTGGATCTCACCGAGTTCGCGCTTGGTCGGCTCGTCGGCCACGGTCGTCGCGGTGACTGGTGTGCCGAGTATGTCGAAATCGGGGTTGTCGGCGAAAAAGCGTGCCGCCGGGGTGTCGACGTGTTCGGCGCGAGCCGACATTTCGTGCGCCAGATGGTATGCGGGGAAGGCGTCGATCAGGCGCTCGTGCAGCCGCTGCGCGTATGCGGCGGAATCCCCGGCGGTCGAGCTCGCAGCCGATGCGGCGGGAATAGCACCGCCGCGTTCGATCAGCCCCGCCCACTGCGTCTCGAGGGTGACCAGCTCGCGCGGGTGCCTCAATCGCCCGGAGTCGAACTCGCCCAGCAATTCTCGCACCAGCGGCAGGTTGTTTTCCGTGAGGTCGCGCAGCTGCATGGCCAGCCGCAGTCGCTCGAGATAAGGCGCGGTCGCATCGTCGGGCACGAGCCCGGTCACCCTCTCGCCCACTGCGCCCGGATCGTCGAGATGCGCGGCATACAGACGCTCGCGGGCGTCACGGTCCGGCACCGCCACGACGAACAGTTCGCCTTCCGGCGTGGGTTTCGCGTCCGGGTCGACCGCCGCCGCGATATGCCAGGCACGCACCGCATCGGCGAAATCGGCTGCGCCATCGGCAGATTCGATCATCGCATCCGCCGCGGCGGCGTCCAGAGCCTCCGCGATATCGATCGGGCGCCACCGGCCGAGCGCCAACGGATCACCCGGAAGGCCCCGTCGGGCGACACCGTAGAACAGTTCGGCCGGCAGGCCGGTCTCCTCGGCCGCCCGGGTGGCGCCCACCAGCGCCTCGACCTGCCCGTCCTCGAACCGGGTCGCCTGCGCCAGCGACCGCGAGTCGGCATCATCGAGACCACCGATCGAAACCCCGTCGAGCAGCGGAGTAACCGCCGCCAGCAGCCGGGCGTATTCGGACCTCTCATCGACCGGGAGCTGCAGATCGACCCGCCGCTCACCCGTACGCACAACAGCGGCCGCGGACCGCCCGTCGACACTCGCCCGCACCGTAAGCCCCACCGCCTCGGACGAGGCCGAGAAATCGACCCGGTATTGCCCGTCGGCACCGGTAATACATTCGCCGAGCGGAACTTCCGACCTCAGCCGCCGTTCGAAGACCGAAACTTCGACTCCCCCAGCGGGCCCGCCGTTGGAATCGCGCACGATCCCCGCGACCACCACGCGGTTCCCGAAGATTACCTCGGATGTCATTGCTACCTCTGATTCCTAGAAACGAAGCTGCCGATTGAGACTCATGGTGAGGTTCGTATAACCCTCGACCACCTTGTTGAATGCGGGGATGACGCCGTATCGAATCGTGATATCGGCTACGATCGCGGCGTCGGCGACACCGGGAATGCTTTCGACGAGATCGACTCCCGCCTCGAAGTATTCGCCCTTGTCGGCATGGTCACCGGCGGCCGCGATGCCGACGACGATCCCGGCGCCCGGTACTGCTTTACCGGCGTATTTCGCGGCCACCTTTCCGGCCGTTTTCTCCGCCACATGTTCGGCGGTGGTCAGCGATTTGATTGTCTTGACGCCGACGTCGGCACCCTGAACAAACTGCTTGACCTCCGTGGTCGACGGTGTCGCCGGCGTCGGTTGGACGGTGTGGGGAGTTTCGGTGGTACTCGGTGCCGATTGCGGCTGGAATGTGGAAATCGATCTGCCCGAGGCAGTCGACGGAATTCCCCCGTGTTCTTGGAGAACGCCGACCTTGACATCCTTCCCACCGGCGATCGAACGGGCCAGATCCTGGAACTGCTCGGCCTCGCCGGGATGCCCGTCGACACCCGGCCGCGCGTTTTCGAGGGTGTAGATCAGCGTCTCCCGAAACGGCACCTCCGGTTTCCCAGTGGCGCGGGCCGCTTTCTGATGCTTGAGCACCTGTTCGACGTTCTCCCGCACCACGCCTTCGAGCCGCTTGGTGTCGAGCGGCCCACCCGGAGCCGCACGGTAGGCGTCCAGATCGAGGTGTTTGCTCTCCAGGGTCCGGCCGATCGTGCGCGGGGCCGACGGATCCGGCGCGATATCGACCCTGGATCCGCCCTTGCCGCCCTGGGTCACCAACTCTTGCCGCACACCGTGCCCCTTGGCTTCGAGCGCACGCACGATATTGCGCTGCGCCCCGGCTCCAGCCGCTTTGTTGGTCTGGACCTGCGCGGGCGGCGGGGAGGATTGCGCAGGCGTCTCCTCGACATTGCCGGTGGGATCCACCAGTCGGACCGGATTGTTGCGTACGTATTCGTACAGTCCGATCCCACGAGTGAATCCCGCCGGATCGCCGCTGATCCAGCGACCGAGCCATACCGCGTAATACCGAGATCCGTGGTAGTAGAAGCCCGTCTCGGCGTCCTTTTCCTTTCCCGTGTACCGGTAGCGCTTGAGGCTGATCTCGGCCGCGGTCCTCGCCGAACGGTAGGACGAGGTGCCGAAGGGGTGATACTCCTCGTAGGACAGCACCGCCGCGGCACCGTCGAGCTCGATCGTGGCCGAGCCGAGATGATCGCCGAACTGATAGCGCTGCACGGGAATCGGCCCGGCAATATCGACACCGTCGTCCACCACGGTGGTCTCCACCAACGCCACCCTGCGGGTGCCGTCCATGACGTGCAGAATTTCGCGGCGCGTACGAACGGCTCCGGCAACGGTTCGCTGGTAGATCTCGTTGCCACCCAGATAGATCCGCGTATCGGAGGTCGCGTTGGCACGCACGGTGGCCCGCACCCGCTGGCCGGTCGCGTCGTATTGGTAGTAGGCCGTCCCACCACCACCCAGATCCGCTCGCACGAGCCGGTTTTCGGCATCCCAGTCCACGGTCTGCAGATGCGGCATCGAGGTGATGTTGCCGTTGGCATCGTGGGTGTAGATCGCCGAGAACCGGTCGTCACCGTCGCCGGGCAGGCTGCTAGCTGGCAGGCGGTTGCTGTCGGTGGCGGTCGCATGGCGGCGGGTCCAACTGCCGCCGGTGGCGGTGTGGGCCACGCGGGTGAGGTTGCCGCTGTCGTCGTAGCCGTAGGTTTCGAGATAGGCGCGCAAGGCGCTGCTGTCGTTGGCGTGCGGGATCGGGGCCTGAGGTGGGTCGGCGGGACCGGGTTGGGTTGTCTGGCCGATATGTTCGCGGCCGGTCGCGGAGGTCAGGCGGTAGATCGGGTCGTAGGTGTAGGTGCGGGTGGAGCCGACAGCGGCGTTGTCGAAGAAGACCGTCGGCACCGAGGGGTCGGCGGTGATGCTGATGTTGCCGACCGGATCGTAGGTGTAGCGCAGGGCCTGCAGCACGGTTCCGGTGCCGGTCGTGTCGATGCTCGACAGGCGGAACGTGTCGTCCTCGTAGCGGTATTCGGTGACCGCACCGCAGCCGAGGGCGATCCGGGTGCGTTGACCGCGGGCGTTGTAATCGATATCGGTGACGAACGCCGTCCAGTCGGCGGCCCCGCGCACTCGGGTGTCGATGCGCTCCAACAGGTTCGCCTCGTTGTAGGCGGGGCGGGTGATGCTGCCGTCCGGGCCGGTGATCGCGGTGGAACGGTTGAGCGCGTCGTAGGTGGTGCCGGTCGGGTAGGCGGTGGTCTCCAGCAGTCCGGACGCCACCGTGAGCGCCCGTTCCGGCTCGTCCACCGCGGCCAGTAGGGTCCAGTCCGGCTCACTCAGTGGGTCCGCGGCCAGTCGGCGCTCGGTGGTCAGCACATTGCCCTTGAAGTCGGTCGCGACCGTGCGGACCACACCCGCGCCGTCGAAGATCAGGTACGGTCGCATCCGCAGATTCGCCGCGGCACCATCGTCCACCGCCTCGCCGTAGTAATAGCGCAGCCGCAGTCGCTCCGCGCCCCCGGCGAGCGTGGCAAAGGATTGGGTCGGACGATGCAATTGGTCGTAGCGCCAACGTGTTTCGGTGCCGCGACCGTCCCATCCGCGCACCGGATTGCCGGTGACATCGAGCAGTGTCCAGCGTTCACCTGCATCCGCGGACAAGCCATGGGCGGGATGCCCGAGCATATCGAAGTCCTGGGCGAGCACCCGGATGCCGCGGGGATCGTAGATCTCGCGCTCCAAACCCTGGATATCGCGAACGACTCTGGTGGGCAGCAGCTTTCCGATGCCGTTGTCGGCGATCGTCACATACGCCCGCCCGAGGGCATCGAAGCGCGCCTCGCTCGGTGTCCGGCCGTGCGATTCGGTCGCCCGCGCCGCCTGGTACCGGGCATCGGCGGGCGGCAGCGCGATCCGCGTTGTGTACCAGTCACTTTCGAACAACGTGTCATTGCGATCCCAGTCCTGCCGCGACCACACATCGAAGACGACACGCTCGAGCGAACCGTCGGGATGGTCGGTGCGGACCGGCCGACTCAGCGGATCGTAGGTCACCACCACGGTGACACCGCTCATGACCATCGCCGGTTCGCTGTCGAAACCACCATCGGGGGCGAAGTACGGCTCGTACTTCTTGATCGGATTGCCCTTGTTGTCGTGGATCGTGCGGCCGGTGCCCACCCAGCGCGCTGTGCCGTCGTCGGCGGGTTCGGCCTGAACCTTCCGCAGGATGATGCGGCCGGTGCCGTCGAGGTAGGTGTTCGACTGCTGTATCCGGCCGCCGATGCCGTGCTGTTCGCGGGCGAAGGTCCGGAAGGTGACCGGCCGGACCGCGAGGTCGTATTCCAGCCAGGTGGTCGGGCTGTCGCCGGGTGCGGCTTCGTCCGAGCCGATATCCAGCGAATCCCCCTCACCCGCACCGGCTTTGCCCATGACCGCGGTCGCGACGACCAGGCCGAGCGGATCGAAGCGCACCCCGGTGCGATTGCGGTTCGCGTCGGTGAGCAGCCACGGCTGCAGCACGCGGTAGTTCAGCCGTGCCGAACTGGCGTTCTCCAGCGGATCGGTGACGCCGACCTGTCGCAGGACGTGCGGATCGTAGGTGATGTGCCAGCGCGCGCCGAACGGATCGAGCTCGGCGATCGGCAGGTAGAAGCGTGCGGGGTCGAACGCCTTCCGGCCCGATGGCACCCACCACACCTTGCCGCGTAGCAGATATCCGGCGTCGGTGAGCATGGCGTCGGAGACGCGGTTGCCGTACAGCTCGCCCACCTGACCATCGGCGAACACCTGCTGGTAGTTCTGCCACGGCAGCAGCGGTACGGCCACCGAGCCGAGCGGAAGTTCGGTGGCCGCGTCGGCGGAGGCGTAGCTCTGCTGGGTGCATGCGATCAGTCGGCGTTCGAAGCTCAAGCCGGAAAGCCCTTTCTGATAAGGGATTTCGTGTTCCACCGCCGCGGTGAGCGCGTCGCGCAGCTGTTGTTCGGTGAGCAGCGAGCCGGTCCAGTGCAGTCCGCCGATCTCGTAGACGCGGCTTTCCACCGCGATGCCGACGCGGCGGCGATCCACGGCGTCGACATCGTGGACGACCCGGTGTTCGGCGGCCGTCACATACATCCGCTGCTGTTCCGGATCTGCGGTGAGAGTCGTTCGGGGATAGGCGATCTCGGCCGTCCGCCGGGCACTGCCCCACTCGTCCACCTCCAGGGTGACGGTGTGCCCGATACGCGGATCGTCGATGTGGCGTTCGGTGTGGAGGCTCAGGGTCTCGCCGGGATCCACGGCGACCACCGCGTACCCGGCACCGGCACGCCGCTGCAGGATGCGCGGCCGGTAGGTGGTCTCGGTGATCGCGTACGGTTGCCCGAGTTCACCCGGGGCGTCCTTACTGTAGATCTCCTCGCGCAGCACGTGGCCGCGCAGGGCCCGGGCCACCTCGCGTTGTTCGTCGGTGGTTCCGGTGGGCAGCGGGGTAGCGGTGAGGGTGAAAGCGCTTTGGTAGGGCCAGTATTCGGCGGCGAACCGGGCGGCGATGTGCTCGCCGTCGAGATACCAGCCGGTGTGCTGCCAGCGTTTGACGACCACCGGCGGCTGATGGGCCCGATCACCGGAACTCGAGTACGTCAGCGCATCGCACTGCTCGAGGTAGCCGAAGCCGCGGAATTCGCGCTCGACGCCGTCGTAGTAGCCGTGCCGGTAGCGGTAAGTCGTGGTGAGCGTGGTGTCGGCCACCTCGTCGCGCACCTCGACCGCGGACACCACCTGTACCGGAAAGGGCAGCCGTGTCGCCCAGGGCCGGTTCGCCGCCCGGTCGGCGAGATACTGACTGGTGGACGAGGTGTAGGTGATACGCGTGCGCAGACCGCGACGATTGTCGACCGCGGCCAGCAGATGCGGCTTGCCCGCGGCCATCAAATCCACGTACCGCACCTGCGGTTCACCCTCGGGCCTGGGCTCGGCGATCACCACGCACGCGGTGCCCGCGCCGAGCAGATCGGTGACCGTGGTGCTGGCCAGCAGATCCGGTGGCACCAGGGTGTCGATCCGCTCCGGCGCGCTCCAGCCGTTGCCGGATTCGTTGAACCACAACCGGATTCCGTCGGAGCCGAGATAGATCAGATCGGTCGGTGCGCTGCCGTCGATATCGGCGAGGCGGATCCGGCGCTGATCGAAGCGATCGGGATGGTCGAATACGGGTGCGTTCGCCATCCTGATCTTCGCGCCGAAGCGGCCATGACCCAGATTGGGCCAGTAGGCGATCTCGCCGTTGCGGATCCGCACCAGATCGGTGAGCCCGTCACCGGACATATCCGCCAAATAGATACTCTGCTCCGGATCGGCGAACACCAGCAGTGGTCCGCGCTCCTCGTCGGCTTCCGGCAGCGTGCGGCACGCGTCACCGAAACCGCCGTAACCGGCGGACGGGTGCCAGGTGAAACCTTCACTGCCGGTGAGCAGGACATCGGCCAGCCCGTCACCAGTCAGATCGACCAGCCGCAGATTCGCGTCGTCCCATGCCACGACGGGCAGGCTCGCGAAGGTCGTGAAGTCCGACCAGCCGCCCTCGGCGGTGCGGCGATGAAATCCGGGCGTCGGCCCCGACAGCTCGGTCAGCGCGGCACCGCCGTCACCAGCCAGATCCAGCAATTGTGCTGTGCGAGAACGGGTCGCGCCGAGCGGAAACGGATCCACCACCTGGGCCGCGGCGAGCACACCACCGCCGCGATTGGCCCGGTAGTACCAGGCGCCATCCTGTTCGGCGAGGATTCCGGCAATACCTTCCCCGTCCAGATCAGCCCACCGGTACCCCGCGTCCAGCCGCACCGGGGCGGTACCGGGTTCGCCGACCACCTCCCGCGCCACCCCTGCGGAGTTCCGGGCAATATAGTCGAACCGCAGCGATGGCAATGCTTTTCGCGTGTAGCCGTCGCCGATGCGCAGATATCCGGCATGGGTGATCTCGACCAGTTTCGTGGCCGCCGGATCGGATTCGTGGGTGAGATCGGTCGAGGCGACCAGGACCGGATCGGGCCCCAGCTCCGGGAAGTGGTGGAACATCAGGATCCGCCGGCACAGGCGGTAGGTCCGGATATCGAAGCCGGATCTGCTGCTGGAGAACGGATCACGGCGCACCGGCCACACGGCGTCCTCGACCGGGGTGGGTCCGGCACCGGTGTGTTCGCCATAGTCGAGCACCGCCTCGAGGCGGAAATCCGATTGTCCCGGTGTGGCATTGGCGTAACGGATGCGTTTGAGGTAGCGGTTTACCGGAGTCCGATTGCGCTCGTAGGGCACTGCGGTGTCGACTCCGGCGCGGTCCTCGGCCTTGTATTCGTAGCGCACAAGGTTGCCTCGATCGTCGGCGGTGGATTCGAGCAGCCATCGGAAGGTACGCGACGGATCGGACGGATCGTCGATGCGCGTCCCGGCGGTCGAGCCGAACACACTGACGACATTGTCCCGGGAGATCATCCGCCAGTGCGTGGCGCCGGAGGTCCGGTCTCGTCGCCGTTCGATGAGCGCGTAAAGCCCCTCGGTGCGCGGCCGGTAGGCGATCACCTCGAACTCGCCCTCGGTCCGCGGCGCCGGGAATTCGGCCGGGACCAGATCCTCGGCACCGGTCAGCTGGAAGATGTCGGAGTCGTCGAGGTAACGCGGTACCCCCTTGTCGGTCCGCCGCGAGATCGACGGCACGGCCAGCGACCAGCCGAGGCCGAATGGACCGTTACCCGACCCGGAGTCGTAGCCGAGCGACAACTGCGGCGTCGCGCCCTCCCGCCCGGCGGTCAGCGCCACCGGCACCGACAGCGCCGCCGTGCCGGTGACAGGGTTGGCGGAGAACTGCTCGCCCATTTCC
>NZ_BDBY01000190.1 GCF_001613225.1 Nocardia pseudovaccinii NBRC 100343 | reverse complement strand
CACGGAGCTTTCACCGGCACTTCATGGCCGCGCACCCGTGTTCGGTAATGCGTGCCGCCGATACTGATCTCGTTCGTATCGGGGCTTTTCCGACGTGGAGTGCCATGTGTGATCTGGCGCCCACCGGGTCCGGTCGCGGATCCGCTCGTCAAGGCGCGGTACGATCGGCTGAGTCGTGCGATCGAAGCTCAGATCGAAGGCGGTGATGATCAGATCGCTCAATCCCGCCGGGCACGCAATAGGAACGACCCGCTTGGCCGGTATCAACCGCCGAATGATCAAATCGGGCATCGGCCCTCCCCCCGCTATAAGCCAACCGGCTCGAATCCTTTGTCGTACAACGAATTTCTGAACGGACGCCGAACCTTCACACTGCATCCAGAGCGAATTGACCCTGATATCGCTCGCAGCCATCGACCCTGCCAGCGTAGGTAGCCGACATCAGCGACACCCGAGTACCGCGATACTCGAATAAACGTCGGGTCAGTGGATGAACCCGCAGTACACCCGAACTCGGAATCCTCACCCCAGACTCAGCTGTCGCGTCGTCTCGGCGGAACCGAGGTCGGCGGGCCACCCACACCGTCACACGTGCGATGCGGGTGACCGGGTAGGCCGTCGACTACTTGCGTGGGCGTTCCAGCGCTTCCTCGACCGCGGCAAGTGCGTCGACAGGCGTGCGGTTGGCACCGTGCGCGTCCTTGCCGAGCTGGGGCCAGCCCTTGCCGTCCGGCCCACGCAACTGGATCCAGATGTCGCGGGTCTTTTCCAGCAGTTCCCGCTGTTCGGCCTCGTTCAATGCGGACACGAATTCCTCCTCTATTCCCACGCCGCACGCCGCGGCGAAATCCTGTGGCGACATGCCATTGGCGGCATTCATGTCGCAATCACCGAACGGTGGGCAGCCCTCGGGCAGGCCACCGCCGAAGCCCCGGCCGTCGGTGTATTGATGGGCGATCTGACCGGGCAAATTCGGGTTGCGGCCGTAACCCGCGCCGATCACCCGCAACCCGTCGGGACGGTCGGGCCACATGCCGTGGAAATCTCCGTGGTTGGCGTAACCGATCACCCGCCGCCGGTCCCCCAGCCAATCGGCGACATTCCAGTAGGCACAGTTGATTCCGTCGGACTGATCGCCACCGGGATTGCCACCGGATTCGACATCGATCATCGTGATCATCCGCGGATGCGGACCGCCAGCCTGCTCGATCATCTCCTGGTGGGTACACACCGTGTCGAGCCAGTTCGGCCGCCAGTAGAAGTACACGACGAAACACGCCAAACGACCCGAATCCACTGCCCGGCACGCCCATTCGTAGTTCGCCGCGAAGTTCGGATCACGGAACGTGCCGTCATTCGACCGGAAACTCAGAATCCCGTACGGGTACGAATCGTCCACCGGCGCCTGAAAATACGACACATCAGCGAAAAGACTGTCGACCATCTGATCTCCCTCGATTTCGTTACCGAAACTTCCCCCGGCCGTCGCGCCGCCCGATCACCCGCTCAGCGCCAGGAAACGTCGGCGCAACGCGGACGAGAGGCGGGACCCGGAGACTTCTCGCTGTAATAAGGAACCCCGGCGCCCGTTCGATGCGATGGACCAATGATGGAACCGATCAGCACCCCGCAGTAGTCATCGGTCGGATGAGCGGACCCGGCGTTCCATTTGCCGGACCACGCGCGATAAGACGCACGTACTCGGTTGGTTGCGTTATCCGCACGGGAGGACAGACAGTGACCGAAGCGACGATGGAAAGACAGCTGCTGGGGGCCGTGGCGTGCCTGCGGGAACATTCGCCCTGCGGGAGGTGCTCGCTCACGGCGACGACATGGGCTCGACCCAACTCGCCTCGGCCGCAGGACTACCCAAGGCAACCGCCTACGTCAAAGCCAACTTCCACGAAATCACCGCAGCACTCACCCAAGAACCCGCGAACGCCGACGCAATGCAGGATTCAACGGCAGTCGAAGTCAGTCGACAGGACGACGGCGAGGTATACCTCGTCACCAACCCCATTACCGCTATGCCGGGACGACGACAGATCACGGGGCACCGACCCGAACCACTTGACACAAAACGACTTACGCTGATTTGCGGAGGTTATCGGCTGAGGTGTATCGCCGTACGGACGAAATCGGCGACGGCTTTGGATCTGCTGTGTGGTGGCCAGGCGATGACGGTCGTGACGGCCGGTGCGTCCGGCACGGGCACGATGGCGTGATCGTCGCGCAGTTGGGCTCCGACCGACTCGGGCATGAGCGCGCAGGCCCGTCCGAGGGTGATCAGCTGGGTCAACTGAGTATGGTCGCGCACCTGCGGGCCGGGGCCGTCGGGATAGCTCCCATCCCGTCGAGGCCAGCGTGGCAGGGGCAGGTCCGTCAGGGCGTTGACCTCGGCCATCGACATGTGGGGTCGGTTGGCGAGGGGATGCCCCGCGGGCAGGACCAGGACCTGCTGTTCGGTGTGCAGGTCCTCGGTGTCGAATCCGGCCGTCATGTCGTATGGCCGGTGGAGCAGAGCAACGTCGGCGCGCCCGTTGCGTAGCAGGCTTTCCGGTTCGCCGGGCCCGCAGAGCATCACCTCGACTGCGACAGCGGAGGGATCGGCGGTGTAGGCGTCCAGCAGCTTCGACAACAGTTCTCTGGACGCTCCTGCCTTGGTGGCCAGCACCACACCGGGCCGGTCGGCGGCGGCGCGGCGGGTGCGGTACTCGGCGGCTTCGACCGCTTCGAGGGCGAGCCGGGCCTCCCGCAGCAGCACCGACCCGGCCTCGGTCAAAGTGATTGCGCGAGTGGTGCGGTGCAGCAGAACGACTCCGAGCCGCCGTTCGAGCTGCTGGATGGCTCGCGATAGTGGTGGTTGCGCGATCGCGAGCCGTTGTGCCGCCCGCCCGAAGTGCAACTCCTCGGCGACGGCGACGAAGTATCGCATCTCCCGCGTCTCCACCAGGTCATGGTATCCGGCGATTGACCACGACCAATACCCGTGCGGTATCGCCGCCCACCCGACCGGTCTTGGACGCCGCACCGCAACCGCAGCAGGATCGGCGGAGTGAGTGAACAGACGATCGCGCTGGTGACCGGCGCGAACAAGGGAATCGGATACGAGATCGCCGCTGGCCTGGGCGCGCTCGGCTGGCGAATCGGTGTGGGCGCGCGTGATCGGCAACGCCGCGACACCGCGGTGGAGAAGCTGCGCGCGGCCGGAATCGATGCGTTCGGTGTGCCGCTCGACGTGACCGACGACGCAAGTGTGGCCGCGGCGGCCGAATTGATCGCCGACCATGCCGGAGGGCTCGATGTTCTGGTCAACAATGCCGCGATCACCGGCGGTATGCCGCAGACACCGACCACAGTCGATCCCGCGACCGTGCGAATCGTCGTGGAAACCAACGTGATCGGGGTCATCCGGGTGACCGACGCGCTGCTGCCGATGCTGCGCGCCTCGGCCTCACCGCGAATCGTCAACATGTCCAGCAGCGTCGGCTCGCTCACCCTGCAAACCACGCCCGGTCTGCCCAGTACCGAGATCGGTTCTTTCGCCATCACCGCATACATGGCATCGAAGACGTTTCTCAACGCCGTCACGATCCAATACGTCAAAGAGTTGAGCGACACCAATATCTTGATCAACAGCGGTTGCCCAGGTTTCACCGCCACCGACCTCAACGGTTTTCGCGGCGTCCGTACACCGCAACAGGGTGCGGCCATCGCGATTCGCCTCGCAACCCTGCCCGACGACGGCCCGACCGGCGGATTCTTCGACGACGCCGGAACCGTGCCCTGGTGACGGGCACACCGGTGGCCTTCTGGAGACGCGGTCCCCGGCGCAGCCAGAAGGCCAGCGTCGCGGCCATCTCAGCAGCAAGTACAGCCTCTCACCAAGGACAGCGGAACTCGGGCGCCTGTCTCCCCTGCCAGTTGAGGATCGACTCGAACGAGGCCGCGTGCGAGAAGTCTCGGGCGAAAGCGACGACGAGTTCACGCGCGGTTCGAGGGACCAATGGCCGCCCTGCCACGAGGGGGGCCGAGTCGAGCGGCACGCGTCCGTCGATAACACCGTAGAGGACCATGAGAACGGAGTACCACTGCCGCCACTCATCCTGGAACCGGCGCAGGAACACCGGCTCTATTTCGCCGCCACCGGATGCGAACACCGACCTCAGCTCGCGCGTTGCCGTGCTCGCCTCGCCGCGTGCCAGCAGCACGTGCTGCAATGCGTACGACTCAGCCTCGAAGGTCGTCTGGATCGCGGTTCCGATCCCGAAACCAGCCGACGGTCGATGCTCCCTGCCATGCAGCGCTTCGTGGAAGAGCAGTGCGCCAAGCCGATCAGGCGGGTAATCCAGCACGCGCGGGTGCAGCACGACTCGACCGCCGAATTCGGGGAACTCGGCGTCTACGTCCGCCCGGTTCAATCGGTCGAGATCATGGCCAACTGCGATCCGGAGCTTTTGTTCGGTGTAGAAGGGAAAAACGACTCCGTCGCGCAGTTCGATCTCGCCCCGGGTAACAGTCTCGATGGCGACGCGGCAGCGCGACGCCTGCTCCAACGACAGCCCGAGTGGTCCGGTGACCGCGTCTTCGAACCGCCGGGCGGCGTCCATCCCCGAAGACCACGTCGAACCGGCCTGTTCGGGGTGATCGTCGGAGCTGTGGTCCGGTGTGACATCGACATTGACGAAACCCACAGGGTCGAAATCCGTTCGCCCGAGCGGAGAGCAGCGCACCCGCACCATGTCCGGGTACTCGCGTGGGCGCGGACACGGCACGTGGGTGTCATACGCGTGGAAGCGAACTCCCTTCCGCACAATCGCAACTATCGTGCGTACCGAAGAACCACTTACGGCCGTTCGCGCATCCTCGACATTCGCGAACCCGCCGCCGTCGGCCGACCGAATCTCTTCCTCAGCGAACAGCGTCCTCGTACCCTGTGACAGACCCGGGGCATCCCCGTCGACAGTCAGAAGACCTACGGCTACGGGGACCGCGGTCGGCGACCGACCGGCGTGTCGTTGACGCTGGACGGCAACCGGCCCCTTCGGCTGCGCCGCGCCGATTGCTCGGGCAGTCGCTCGGTTGCCGACCGTCCGTTGCAACTCGAGCCACCTCCGAGCCTGGGACGCGCCCCGATCGACCGGTAAGGATTCTGGTGACTGCCGGGTTCGGCGCTCCTGGTCGAGGTCCGAGTCCTCGGACTTCCTCTTCATGCAGACACTCCCTCAGCTGTCCACGGCCGCAAGCGCGCCCCCTCCGGCGGAGCGACTCTGCAAGCCCGTCGGCAAGTCGTCGACATCCCAAGTGCGAGAAGGTCATCGACACCTCGGATCGGTCCCGGCCCCGCCAGCACAACCGCCGAACCTTCAGCCGCACCCCACAAATACGGATGTACTCCAAAACATGGACTGTCATCGCTGCTCTGTCAACAGGCTCGTCGAGGATGATGACGGCGGTATGAAGGACGCGGTGGACGACGTCGGAGGGTGGCGTTTCAGCAGGAGCCAGGGAAACCTTTGGCGCTCAACGTTGTCCGTCAGCAACCAGACCGCCGACCGCCGCCATGACGATGATCACGGTGCCCGTCTGCGCGATCTCGCCGAGGCGGGGTGCCCAGAACTCCAGACCGGCCAGCCTCACCGTGCTGACGAGCAAGCCGATCCGCGCCGCCCCCCGTCCCGCTGTGCCGTGAACCAGCAGAGCCACGATCGGCCGCGGATGCCGAAGCCACTCCCCTACCCCGGCAGGTCACCACCTGCCCCATACGGGCCTGCCACTGACGACGACGACGCTGTCTACCACTGCGAACACCCTGCGCTTGGGGTGATGGACCGCTCTGACACCGCGGGCAGAATCACCCCGCCCGCGAACCCGGTAGGCGATTCATCTGGACCGTCGGGTCCTCGACCTCGCAGCGGACCAGCGGGATCGGCCGCCGCAGGTCCACCAGTGCCGCCACGGGCAGCTTGTACTCGCGACGAAGGAGATTGCCCACCTGCGCGGCAGCGACGCTCGCGGATGCGGTGCAGTCGCCGGGCCCCAACGCGACCAGCAGACCACCGCGGACGGTCGCGGTCAGCGGTCGAAGTAGCAGCGCGATACGCAGTTCCAAGTCCAGTTCGCCGACCGGATTGCCGTCGACGGTGATCTCGAGGTGCGGACTGTAGGTCTGGGTGACCTCGTGTTCGAAAAGTTCGACCTGTTCGGTGCCGCCCGAACGGGTGCGGACCGCCGTTCCGTGCAGTCGGTCGTAGCGACGCCAGCCCTCGACCATCAGACCGCCGAGATCGACTTGGAGCAGCCGGTCGAGCGCTGCGGTGACCTCGCGCAGCGCCGTCGATCGCAGGACGGCCGTGACGATCGGTGCTCGACGCAGCACGAACTGCTCCACATCGCGTTCGTGCAGACATCGGGCGAGATCGTCCATTCTCGCGGCGTGGGCGGCGGCCGGGAAGAGGACGGATTCGGCGGTGATCGGCGGAGCTGTCATTGTGGTATCTCCCTGATCTGCAGCAGTGGGTTCCCGCCGAACAATCGAACCCGCACAGTCGGCGTCGCACCGGTTCGGTGGACATGGATTGTCGGGGCCGCGCCCTCGACCACGCGCACCCGCAACTGTGGCTCGGCCGGGTGGTGCGCACGCTTGCTGAGCCGGTTCAGCACGAAGGTCGCCACGGCTATCGCGAGCATGAGCGCGCCCAGCGCGACAGCGTCGTCGACGCGGTCGGCCGGGTGGGATCCGGTCGGTGGGGTGGGCGGAGGTTGGACGAACTGTGAGTCGGACGGTGGTGCCCCGGCTCCGGAGCCGGATTCGCCCGCCGAGGATGTCGTCGTCGTGGTCGTGGTGGTGCCGGTCGGTGGGCGAGCGATCCGGATGGTCACCGTCCGGGTGAGCTGCTCCGAGCGGTCACAGGTGGCGGTGATCGAAAAGGAGCCGAATTCGGCATCCGGTGGCACGGTGATCGATTTCGCGAACGAACGTCGACTCGTCCCCACGGTGACCGATTTCGACCGCTGAGGTCTGATGATCACCTCGCCGCATGGCCAGTTGGAGCCACGTACGGTGACCTCCCCTCCGCGTTCGGCATTCGATGGATCGGCATCGAGGCTCGCTTCGGGCAACGGTGGTTCGGCCGTAGTCGTGGTTGTGGTCTTGGTCGTGGATGTTGTCGTGGTTGTTGGGGTCGTGGTTGTGGTTGTGGAGGTCGTGGGACCGGTACAGCAGGGTGGTTCGGTGGTCGGCGTGGTCGGCGTGGTCGGCCACGTCGGTTCGGCCGACTCCGCCGTCGCATTCGGCGCTTCCGTCGTCGGCGCCGCTCCCGCGATCGGCGTTGACACACCGAGGACTCCCGCCGCAGCTACCGCGAGCAGTGCCATTCGTGCGTCACAGTCCATCCCGATCCCCAGTACGGATTTCCGGAAGATTTCGTGCGCCCAGTCTGTTCCCGACCTTTGTGATTGCGCACGAGTAACTAGCTACCTGTGTCCCCATCCCGCACGAATCGATCCGCAACGACGGTCGGATTGTCCCACCTCAATGCCAGATCGGCCGCGGCGGTGATCGCATTATCCCACGCCGGGCTCAGGAGGGGCGCCAGCAGTTCTTCGTGCAGGGTCGATGACGTGACGGTCTCACACACGGGTGAGCGTGCGGCCGTATCGCCTTCACTCGCGACCCAACGGCGCGTGGCGCACGGTGCGGGTTTCCGGAAACGCACTCGCCGAGGTGACGATGATTCCCCAGGCGCGGTCTGGGCATATCCCCTCCCCCATATCGCGACGCCGATCATCGGTTGTTCGTTGGCCAACATCGCACCCTGTGCCATCAGCCCCCACCTGATCGAACCGGCGGCCCAACCGTAGCAAGGTCGGGACGGCTATCAGCGGATATTGATCGGCGCCGTTCGGCCAGCCTCAGTCGCCGACCCAGAAGTCCATTTCACGTAGCTTGACGTCCTTGATGGCTTGGAATTTCTCGCCACTCCACAACCACGGCTGCCAGAACTCGTTGTCTTTCAAGCCGTCCCAGCTCGTGGACGACACCTTGTTGATGCGGTTGAAGCGCCACCGGTACTGGTTGTAAACGGCCATGATGTTGGTCGCGTAGGCAGAGGCCAACCCCGGGGCGTCGCGGACGATCAGGAAGTTCTCGTCGTTGGTGCCGCTGGCCTTGGTGCCCAAGTTGTGCGACCCGGTCATCACCACGGGGCTGGCACCGAAGGGATCGATCAGCACCACCTTGCTGTGCACCATCGCCCTGGCCGTCGGCAGCTTCTTCAACTCTTCGACGAACCAGCTGGTCGGTTTGTCGATGGCGGCGGGCAGCACCACGTCGAAATCGGCGTTGACGACGTTGTCCTGGGCGAAGACTGGCACCTTGACGTTCTGCACGCTCGGGTCCTGGTTGATGGCGCCCTTGATGTAGAGACGTTGCGCTGTCCGCGCCTTGCGTGCGACATCGATGATGTGGTTGAGCAGCGTGTCACGCGGGCCGGGATTGAACATCAAGAACAGGATGGCTCGTTCGGCCTTGTCGATGGCTTCGCGGGCCTCGGCTAGGTCGACCTGGCCGATTGTCGGGGTAAACCACAGCGTGACCTCGGCCGGTGCGATCGTGCGCTTGCGGGGCTCGCTGTTGGACCTTTTGAGTGTGTCAGGGGTGACCGCCTCGGCGTCCTCGAGCCGGTCCCATTGCTTGCGGTACTCCCCGGCAAAGCGGGGGTCGTCGATGAGTACCGAATTGTTGGCCTGGGTGCACAGCCCGGTCTTGGTCCAGTTCTGGCTACCGGTCCATGTCCAGCGAGGCTGGTTGTTCTCATCGCAGATGACGAGGAACTTGTTGTGGCCCAGGGCCCGTGGGGACACCATGCGATCGTGCAGATCGACGATGTCCTTCAGCCGCTCCCGCGCCGCAGCGTTCTGGTCCTCCCCCTTCTTTTTCACGCTGCCGTTGGCGAGCACGATATGGGAGTTTTTACCGAGCTTCTCCAGCGCGGACTCGAGTTGTTCGTCGTCGAGCTCGTACAGTGCGGCGAAAACGCCGCGGCCGTCGTCGGCCGCCGCGGCGAGAAGCTCGAAAAGCCGAGCGCCCAGCGGGCCGGTCAAGTAGTTCCGGAAAGGGTCGTCGGGGGTATCGATGACCGTCTCCAGCTTCTTGGTCGCCGCGCTCTTCGTTCGAGGATCATCGTCGGTGAGGTGCAGCCGCCGTGAAACCCACTGTGCGGCAACGATTCCGCGGTTGAAGTACGCATCGATGTGCGGTGAGACCTGGTGATCGAGAGTGAATTCATCGGTCCACTCGCTGGCCAGGTCCTCAGCCGTCGAGAGGTGGTCCTTGTCAGGTCCGACCATCGGCACCACCTGGTACGCCACCCGGTCACCGGGATCGGCCATGTAGTCGGTCCACTGAAAGCGCTGAATCGGCCACTGCGTGGAGTCACGCCGCTCACCCTCTTTGTGCTTCTGACCGGCGAAACCGACCCACGTCTTGACGACTTCGTCGGCGCCGTTGCGTCGGCGTCGTAACGCGAAACCGCGGCAGTCATCGATCGGCCCGGGCGGTTTCCAGGAAATGAAAACGTCATCGCCGTTGTGGCACACGCTGACCTTCATCGAGGCCCTCCTATCTTCGGGCGGCCTGCGTTGGGCACCGATGCGAACCGCGTCGCCGCCGTGTCCTCACTCAACCGTCGCCGGCGCCGCCGCTCGGTGTCGCGAGTAACCCGACACTCGAATTTGCCGGGCGGGACACTCGAGCGACTTCCGCCGCGACGGCTGAGCAAGCGGACCAGCATTCGGCTGATCCACTACCGAATGCACCACGACCGCTTCCCGTGACAGATCCGGCCCCAGTGGATCCATGCCAGCGTCCCAGCCCTTGGCGATGCGTACTCCACATAGACGCGGCCCACCCCAGTGGGCGGCTCCCCCGGCGGATGCAGGACAGCACACATCTACCGGTGGATGCCGAAGTCGGCACCAGCCGGGAGCTCACCGCGGCACCGGCTTGCGGGAAGGGATGCTCCACGGCCCGACCGGCAAGCGCCCCGGGCATCTTCAGGTGCAGGTTGGCCCGTGATAGATGCGGTCCCATGGAGAACGCCGGTCATCAGCATCGCGATGCACGCCGGGTCGGGAATGAACGCGACGTTGGTGTCATGGCGGGCCCGGATGATGCCCAGCCGCACATTCTTAGCCATCGCCAATCCTCACTTGCGACCTCACATGTCAGCGGCCAGCGAATTGGCCGCTGACACTCACGACGGCCGAAGGACCGCCGTAGTCGAGTCCTGTGCAGCCCCAATTGCGCGTAGTCGCCAGGCTATCGTCAACATCGCTAGCCAGGAGGCAGTCGATGGCGTCCGAATCGCCCTTTCGAGTCGGCCACTGGCGGGTCGCACTGTTGCCGTGGATCACTCTGGCACGTCCAGCAAAGGGCAGGGGGCTCGGTACTCGATGGTCGGCGACACCCACTCGTCCCATTCGGCTCGGGTCATATTGTTGGTGAGTTTGCCGCACAGTTCGTCGCGCCATTTGCTGGGGCCCGGCCACAAAATCCAGCCGTCCGGTCCTTGGGAAACGATGTGGCTGCCGTCGGCGGTGAAAGCCAGACCGAGCACGCCACGTGTGTGGCCGATCATCGGATTGCCCGCCGGTCGGCCGGTCTGGACTTCCCACAGCTGTAGTTCCGACGTACGTGCGTTCGCGGAAACGACGTAGGTGCCGTCGGGGCTGAACGCGACGCCACTGACAGATCTATGGCTTGCGGTGTCATCGATCCATGGTTCGCCGACGAGCTTTCCGGTGGCGGCATCGTGCAAGCGCAGCCCTTTATTTGTGCCGACCAGAATACGTTCGCCGTCCGGGCTGATCGCGGCGGCCGAGATCGGCACTTCGTCGTCGCGTTCCACGAGGTCCAACATACGGCCGCCCCGACCGGTCACGGGTGGACCGGCAGGCGCGCCGGTGTCGGTGTCCCATACCCGGACCGCGGAGGGCGTCATGTCGGGTGCGTCGAAGACATTGCCCGTCTCCAACACCGCGTCGTAGTCATCGGAGGCACTATGGGTCGGCGCCACGGTGATCAGCCGGTGTCCGTCGGCACTGAATCCCACGCTGTCCACGAAGTCTTCATCGCCGCGCAGCACCGTGCCCCGGGGCGGATTCGCTGCGATATTCCACAGCCACGGGGAGTCGAGGCCGCGGGAAGCGAGGCGACGCCCGTCCGGGCTGAAGGACAGACCTGCGATGGTCTTGGCCGGGCCGGTCAGAGCCGGGCCGTGGGGCTCACCTGTCTGCGCATCCCAGATCCGGACCGCATTGTCGATACCGCCTGCGGATGCGATGGCCTGCCCATCCGGCCGCCATGCCAGGGCGGAGACCGGTCCGAGGTGGCCTGTCGAAATCGTGCGGATGAGCTCACCGGTGTCGGTCCGCCACAGTGCGATGTCGGATTCATTATCTGCGTTGCGTGTCGCGACGGTGCGCCCGTCGGGACTGGCTGCCGCAGGCAGGAACCCAGTGAACGCGAGGCCTGGCAGTCGTGTTCCGATCGGTTGATCGGATTCGGCTGCCCACACGTGGATTGTGTTGCCGCCGCTACTGATGATCCGGGTGCCGTCGGAGCTGTAGGCGACGACGGTGACCGGATGGGTATGACCGCTCAAGGGTGGCCCGGCCGCCGCGCCGGTGTCGGCGTCGCGCACGTGGATTTCGGTATCGTCGGCTCCGACCGCAAGGTGTCGGCCGTCGGGGCTGAACGCGACGGTGAGGGCTGCGTAACCGGATTCGGTCAGCCCGTCAACAACCGGGCGGCCCGTGTGGGCGTCGGTGACGCGCAGTTGCGAGGCGATGAACGAGTTTCGGCTCCCCGCACTGGACTCCATCGAACCCGCCCGGTCCGGCTCGACCAAATAACTCACCGAGGCAATACGCTGCCCGTCGCGGCTGAACGCCATATCCGTGACGGATCCCACGTGGGCGGGCAGAGGTGGGTCGGCCGGTCGGTGAGTGCGGACATCCCATAGCCGTACCGTGCCGTCACGTCCGGCGGAGGCCAGCCGGGCGCCGTCCGGGCTGAATGCGACTACGGACACCACGTCGAGATGTCCGTGGATCGGTTCCCCTTTTTGTTTTCCGGTCGTCACATCCCACAACAGGACCGTGCCGTCCCTGCTCGCCGTGGCAAGCGTGGAACCGTCGGGGCTGAACGCGAAGAAGGTCACGAAGCCGTCATGCCCGGTCAGCACATGCACGGTCGACTCAGTTCGCGCGTCCCAGATCCGTACGGTCTTATCGTTCATTCCGGTGGAGGCGATCCAGCGCCCATCGCTGCTGCAAGCGACGGCGCCAACATTTCCGGTATTTCCGGCCAGCGGCTTCCCCATAGGGTCGCCGGAGTCGAGGTCCCACCGGCGGATCAGGTGGTCCCCGGCCGAGACGACGTGGTCGACGTGGTGGCCGTCGGCACAGACCGCCATGTGGTGCACGTCCGATGACGTCTCGATGAGCTTCACTACTCGTCGTTTGTCGATCAGAGTGTTGAGCAGGGCAGCCGGATCCGAACCCGGCATCAGCGCCTCGGCGGCGAGCATCTGCTGGATCGCGCGCCGATCACCGCCCAATCGTGCACCACCGAGCATCGCCCGCGCCTGTTCTACGAGCTTTGCCGCGACCGCCTGCTGGGCTTGCTGCTGGGCCCCCCGCTCCGCAGATCGGGCGCGCTGCAGGTTGGTGACGGCATAGACCGCCACGACGACAATCACTAGAAGCAGCGCCGCTAGCATTTGCGAGCGCCGCCGCAGCGAGCGCGCGTGAGCTTCGGCCGCGGCCTTCTCGTTCTCCAGTTTTTCATTGACTCGCCGCCGCGACGCGAGCACGAACTCACCAGCCGGGTTGAGGCGTGCCCCGAATCCCCGTCGCGCACTCAATGTTTCGGCCCCGGCCAGCCGTGCACCGTCGATCAGCCAGTCGTCGTGGCGGCCGCTTCGCTCCCACCCGATGACAGCTCGCTCGAGCGCGTCGGCATCGCGCAGATCCGCCCCTTCGGCCCGTAACCACTGCGCCAGCTCGTCCCACTGATGCAGCAGACTCTCCAAAGCCACCTCGACGACGATCTGGCCGTCGCGCTCTCCCTTGACCAGCAGCCGCCGAGCGACGAAAGCGTTCAACAACGCGTGGCTGTGCTCAGGCAGGTCAGCCCAGCGCGCGATACGGCGCATCGGTTGATCGGTATCCGAATTCATCGTTGCCAGCCAGGGGATGAAGGCGTCATGCAATCGATCAAGCTGTTCGGAGCGCTCTGCCGGATCTGCCGACAGCAGGTTGTCGATTTCGTTCTGCACCACTCGGCGCATGCCGCCCATCGTCTTATAGCGGTCGACACCGATGGCATGCTCGCTACCGGCAAAGTCTTCATATAGCCGCGACAGGGTCAACGCCAATAGCGGCAACGTGTCGGCACCGCCGGACGCGTCCTGGGCGAGTCGGTCCACGAGCTCCGGAGCAAGGTCGAACCTGGATCCCGACTCCGAGGCCCGTCGGGCGGGCCCGCAAATGACCTCGCTGAACTGAGCCTGCGGCATCGCCCGCAACCGGTCGAACAGGCGACTCTGCACAGCCGACAACTGCGGCGCGGTCTGCAGCGGCTCATACCGATCCGAGCGAATCGTTGCGACCACGATCATGTCGAGCCCGGTCGAATCGACGTCGCTCAACAGCCTGCCGAGCAGCTTCAGAAACGCGGGCCCTTCTTCCCCCGCGTCGACACCGAACAACTCCTCGGCCTGGTCGACCGGCAAAACCAGTGTCGGCTGCGTCGCGGACACGGGCGCATCTAGACACCGGTTGCGCGCGGCCATAGCCGACTCGGTCAGCCAGGCCCGCACAGTGCCGTCGTCGGAGATCGCGTTCTTGATCTCCCCCAGGCTCGGCTCGATCAAACCGACCTCCTTGCGGAGGTCATGGATCGAACGAGCCAGACCGGTCTCACCAGTAAGTGTGTGACGTTGCGGGCGCACCACAGTCATCGTCAAAAACCGTCGGTCGTCGCGGCGCAGCCGGGGCACCAGGCCGGCACGCAGAAACGACGACTTCCCGACCCCCGACGGCCCGAGGATAACGAACATTCGCTCCCGGCCCGCGACATGCATCTCGCGAAGTTCGTCCAGCGCCCACACGATCTGCGCGTCCCGTCCGAAATAGACTGCGGCATCGACTGATTCGAGCGGCAGCCAACCCCGATACGGCGAGCGATCCGGGTCTCGGGCCGGCGGCCACGCGAAACTGTCGGCGCCGATCCCCACCACCCGCAACCCCGCCAGAAGCCGATGCAACCCGTCGACCTGCAGCCGCACCGGGCGCTCGTCATCGTCGACGACGACCTCTATGGCAGGGCCGTCCCCGAAAAGGTCGCAGCTCTGCCACGCGCGGGTCACGTCCTTTTCGGCAAATGGTTCGATCCGTGCACAAAAGATCGGTTTATGCATGCCCTCGGCCTGACGGTACTCGGCACGGCACTCCGCAGAGGTCGCCCAACTGCTCGACAGCAGGCAAATCACCGCCTCGCAGCGCGCGTTCACCTGCCAAAGCGCTTCCGTCCAACGCATCCCGGTACGGATACCGGTCTCGGGATCCAGATCGAGGTAGATCTCGCCATCCAACCCCGGCTCAGCCTGCTCGAGCCAGCGCTTCAATGCGATCGCGTGACGATTGTCCCGGCTCGAGTGACTCAGGAAGACGCGCGACATCTGGTCACACAGCTCACGAACAGCGCAACGTTCAGCCGCGATGAGCCCACGAGCCACATCGTCAACCCTGCGGTTGCGTCTGACTTCCGACGCACCATCGGTAGGACCATGATGCCTCCCTCCCTGCGAAACGAAGGAACTCGGTGCGGTAGTAACTCCCATTTCAGCCGCCACACCGACTCAGTGAACGCGTAGTCGCATACTCGTCTTCCGAAACCCGTCATCAGGGCTGGCAGCCCCAACGCTGAATATGGCTTCGAGTTCAGGGAGTGACCCGATGCCACATTCGGTACGTCTGCGGATAGCCATGCAGCAGCAACAGCGGCAGGCCGTCGCCACCGATGCGCACACCGACCTGGATCCGCCGCTGGTCGAAGTGGTCCATCGTCACAGCGGTAGCGGGTCGATGGGTACCGAAATCTGCGACCGGCCCTCGATGATCTCGCCGGCACGCAGCAACGCTTCCTCTTGGAAGGCTCGCCCGATGAGCTGGACACCCAATGGCGCTCCGCCCGTGGACTGCACGGGCAGTCCCAAGCCGGGCAAACCGAGAACCGGGACTGCGGTGTTCGGCCACTGGTTGCTGATCAGTTCTCGGACACGGGAAGCCGACTCGAGCTCTTCCGCGAGCGGGAAGGCCGGCTCGCCCGAGGCGGGAACCAGAAGGATCGGATAGCGGTCCATGAACTCGGACACCTGTCGGCGCACCAGCGACCGCCGGTTCTGGGCCTCGACGAAACCAGCGAATGTGACCTCCCCGAAGACTTCTCCATACACGCTGTACATCAGGTCGTACCAGGTACGGATTCCCGCATCACCGACCCGGTGGACCTCCGCGACCAGTCCGGCTACCTGGAACTCCGTCAACGCGATCTTCCACCACAGCGTGGCGGCTTCACCCAACCCGGGAAGCTCCACTTCGTATCCGGCCTCGGCGAGCCAGGCGCCAGCGGTTCGCACGACTTCACTGGTCTCCGGTCGTCCAGTTCGGGCAAGCGGATGGTCACCGGGATCGACGATCAGCCCCACCCGGGTCGGCCCGCCCGCGGGTGGCAGCAGATGGCCGACGGGCACCACCATCGGATCGCGTGGATCTACGCCTTCCATAGCCTGCAGGCCGAGGCGGACATCACCGATCGTGCGCCCCAGCGGACCTTCCACACCGAACTGCTGGAGGCTCAGCGGTACACCTCGCCCCGGTGCGGCCTGCCACAGCGGGACACGACCGACGGTGGGCCGCAGGCCGACCACACCGCACACGGCCGACGGGTAGCGGATCGACCCGGCGATGTCGTTGCCCTGCGCGACACTCACGACACCCGTCGCCAGCGCGACCGCCGCTCCGCCACTCGAGCCTCCCGGGGTCACCGTCGGGTCCACGGATTGCGCGTGATACCGAACGGCTCACTGCCCGTGGACCACATAGTCGAGAACGGCGGACAGTTGGTACGCCCGATCGGAATCACGCCTGCCGCAAGGTAGTTCGTAACGACTGGCGCTGTCTCGGCTGCGGGATAGCGCCGGTACTCTTCGACACCGTCCGGCGTCGGCAGCCCAGCGATATCAGTGTTGAGCTTGATCGCGGTCGGCACACCATGCAGTGGGCCGACCTTGTCCCCTCGCGCGATCGCGGCGTCGGCGTCCTTGGCTCGATCGACTGCGTCGTTCCACTGCTCGCCAGAGGCGTTCGAAACACCGTTGGTTGCCTCGAGCCTGGCAATTGCCGCGTTCACCACCTCGAGAGCCGAGACCTCGCCGGTTCTGATCGCACGAGCAGTTCGCTCTGCGGACCAGCGCAACAGCTCATCGCTCATTGTCGTTCCCCATCGTTCGGAGGGCAGGGAATCAGCCTGCGGGCACAGGGGCCTCATCACCGACGAGGTCCAAAGCGATGTCGACGATCATGTCCTCCTGCCCGCCGACCAAGCGGCGGCGGCCGACCTCGAGCAGCAGGGTGCGGGCATCGACGCCGTAGCGTTCGGCCGCGATTTCGGCGTGACGCAGAAAGGAGGAGTAGACACCGGCATAGCCGAGGGTGAGGGTTTCGCGATCGACCTGGACCGGGCGGTCACGTAGCGGGCGTACCAGGTCGTCGGCCGCGTCCTGGAGTGCGAACAGGTCGCAACTGTGCTTCCAGCCGTTAAGGTTGGCGACGGCAATGAATGGTTCGATCGGGCAGTTACCGGCACCGGCGCCCTGCCCTGCGAGCGAGGCGTCGACGCGGGTGACGCCCTCCTCCACCGCGACGACACTGTTGGCGACCGACAGCGACAGGTTTTCGTGCGCGTGAATGCCGATCTCGGTACCGGGATCGAGCACATCGCGATACGCGCGGATACGTTCCCGGACTCCGTCCATGGTCAGGCGTCCGCCGGAATCGGTGACGTAAACACAGTGCGCGCCATAGGATTCCATGAGTTTGGCTTGTGCGGCCAGTTCCGGTGCGTCGGCCATGTGGCTCATCATCAGGAATCCGGAGACGTCCATGCCGAGTTCGCGGGCTTTGGCGATGTGCTGGGCGGAGATGTCGGCCTCGGTGCAGTGGGTGGCGATGCGGACCGAGTGGACGCCCAGATCGTGGGCACGTTCGAGTTCGGCGATGGTGCCGATGCCGGGTAGAAGTAGTGTGGTCAGCACGGCGCTGTGGATATTCATCGCCGCGGCCTCGAGCCATTCCCAGTCGGTGTGGCTACCGGGACCGTAGTTCACCGAGCCACCGGCCAAGCCGTCGCCGTGTGCGACCTCGATGGCATCGACACCGGCCGCGTCGAGCGCTGCGACGATGCGGCCGACCTCGACCGGGTCGATGCGATGGCGGATGGCGTGCATTCCGTCGCGGAGGGTGACGTCTTGGATGTAAAGCTGGCGGGTCATCGCAGCGCCTCCGAAACAGTCTGGGTGGCAAGGGTTTTGCGCTGAGCGATCGATTCCGCGACGCGCATCGCGGCCGAGGTCATGATGTCGAGATTTCCGGCATAGGCGGGCAGGTAGTGGGCAGCGCCTTCGACTTCGAGGAACACCGACACACGGGTGATCACCGGCCCCGCACCGTCCGGTACGAGGGTGTGTATCGGCTCATCGGAGTCGATCGGTGTGAATTGGACCTGCTGCTTGAGCCGGTAGCCGGGGACGTACTGCGCGACCCGCTCGGCCATTTCCGCGACCGAAGCGCGGATGGCGGCGTGGTCGGCGTCACCGATGAGGCAGAAAACGGTGTCGCGCATGATCAGCGGCGGATCAGCGGGGTTGAGGATGATGATCGCCTTGCCACGCGCGGCGCGACCGACCGATTCGATGGCGTGCGAGGTGGTTTCGGTGAACTCATCGATATTCGCACGCGTGCCGGGCCCCGCCGACTTCGAGGCGATCGAGGCCACGATCTCCGCGTAGTACACCGGCGTCACCGCGGAGACAGCGGCGACCATCGGAATGGTCGCCTGCCCACCGCAGGTCACCATGTTCAGGTTGTCCACGCCCGCATCCAGGTGCTCGTCCAGGTTGACCGGCGGCACCACGAACGGCCCGATGGCAGCCGGGGTCAGGTCGATCAGCGTCTTGCCGTAGGGCGCGAGCTTTTTCGCGTTCGCGATATGCGCCTTGGCCGAGGTGGCGTCGAAAACGATGTCGATGTCGTCGAAGTTCGGCAGCGCGATCAGTCCGTCGACGCCCTCGTGGGTGGTGGGCACCTTCAACCGCTTGGCGCGCGCGAGTCCGTCGGAGTCCGGGTCGATGCCGACCATCGCGCCCACTTCCAGGGTGCCGGACAGGCGCAGTACCTTGATCAGCAGGTCGGTGCCGATATTGCCGGACCCGATGATGGCGACCTTGGTCTTGCTGGAGCTCATCACCCCTCCTTCGGGGAGAATGTGGCCGAAACCGAACCGAGCGGCCCGATCTCGGCGCGGATGCGGGTGCCCGGCGGTGTCGGGACCATCGGCCCGAGCGCACCGGACAAGATGATCTGTCCCGCGCGCAGCGGTTCCCCGTAGTCGCGGGCGGTGCGGGCCAGCCATGCCACGGCGTTGAGGGGATCGCCGAGGCACGCGGCGCCGGTACCTTCCGAGACCAGCTCGTCGTCGGCGTACATGCGCATCACGACCTCGCGTGGACAGAAGTCGTCGAGGGTGAGCCGCTGGTCGGCTAGGACGAACAGTCCGCTGGAGGCGTTGTCGGCGACCGTGTCGGTGATGGTGATGTCCCAGTTTGCGATTCGGGAGTCGACGATTTCGAGTGCGGCGACGGCGTAGTCGATCGCTGCCCGGATTTGGTCGTCGTCGAGGTCACCGTCGGCGAGGTCGTCCTTCAAGATGAAGGCGACCTCGGCCTCCGCCTTGGGCTGCAGCAGCCGCCGAGACGGAACCTGGGCTGCGCCGGAGCAGTCCATATCGGCGAACAACACCCCGAAGTCGGGCTGGTCCACCCCGAGCTGCTGTTGCACAGCGGGTGAGGTGAGGCCGATCTTGCGGCCGACGATCACCGCACCGACCGCGAGACGGCGTCGGGTGAGCTCTTCCTGTACAGCGTAGGCGCGCGCGACGTCACCGACGCCGAGCAGGTCGCGAACCGGTCCGATCGGCTGCTGGGTGCGGAACGCGCCGGTGATGAGGTCGGCGGCCTGCGTGACGATGTTCGCGTCGATTTCGGTTGTGCTCATGGTGGTTTCACGTCCTCGAGAGTCTTTGTGGACGAAGGTGGTTCGTGAGATGTTCGCCGACCAACATGTTGAACGGCCCGGGTTTCTCCACGTTCGCCAGATGCCCGCATTCGGCAATCGACCGGAACGTCGAGCCTGGAATGGCCAGTGCCATCTCCCGCGCCAGTGACGGCGGTGTGACCTGGTCCTGTTCGCCGGCGAGGATGAGTGTCGGCGCGGTGATGTTGAGTAGCAATGACTCGGCATCGTGAGTGGCCAGGGCGTCACAGCAGGCGGCATACCCGTCCGGGCTCATCGTCGACAACATCAGCAGCGACGTGGCGTAGGTGTCGGGTTCCCGCTCGGCGAACCCGGGTGCGAAGCGACGCGCCGCGGTGAGTCGCACGATCTCCGACAACCCATGCGTCCGAACGACCCGGGAGCGGGCCTGCCAGAAATCGGAGTCGTATCTCGGTGCCGCACAGGCGATCACGACCGAGGTGACCCGATCGGCGTAGGTCGTGGCGAGCACCTGCGTGACCGCACCACCGAAACTCAGGCCGACCACAGCGAATTCGTCCACACCGAGGGCATCCAGCAGCCGCACCACCGCGGCGGCAAACCCCGACACTGTGCACTCTTGCTCGGGGACCGGGGTGCCGCCGTGGCCCGGCAGATCGACGGCGATGGTCCGGTAAGCAGGGGCGAAGGCCCACAACTGCGGATCCCACATCGACAGCGTCGTGCCGAGTGAACCGATGAACACCACCACTGGAGCGCCGACCAGGCTGTTGTCGGTATAGTACGGATACCTCATCGGCGTCGCGCTGTCGTGACAGAGAATCCGGCGATCCAGGCCGGAATCGCTTCGTAGTACCGGTAATTCATCTCGTAGCCGCCACCCGCGGCCAGCGAAGCATATGCGGCGATCCAGGTCCGCACCTCGTGGGCTGAGCCACCACCTTCCCGGGTCATGTCTTCGGCGGTCCACGAATCGAATTGTGCGAGTTCACCCTTCGCGAGGAGATCGAGCAGGCTGTTGTCCCAGCTGGGATTGATCGGAACCATCGTGCTCGATCCAGCGACGTAGTCTCGTCCGGCCTGCACGACCCGCGCCTCCCCTCTGGCGCGCTGCTCAGGTGTGGGTGGATGTCCTTCGATCAGCGCTTCGGCTACCCGGGGTGGTGCGCCCTGCAGCACCGGGACCGGCGGGTCATGCGACAGACCACCCGAGGCCAAATACAGCACCCGGCGGCCCAATTCGCCGACGGCTTGTCCGACCGCGGTACCCAGCGCCCGGATCCGACTCACCGGCCCGAGCGGGGTGGCGACACCATTGACGAACACCGGAACCACCGGTACCCGATCGATACCACCGAAGAGCACCTCGAGCGGCTGCGCGAAGCCGTGGTCGACCAGCATTCGCGAGGAGATGGTGAGATCGACACCGCGGTCGAGCACACCCCGTGCGAGCAGCGTCGCAGCACCCGAGTCGACTGACAGCTGCCCCGCGGTGGTGCCGAAGTCACCTACCGCATGTGCCTCGGTGGCCAGGCAGAACGGCGGCATTTCCTTATAGAAGAAGCCGTTGTAGTGATCCGGCGCGTACAGCACCACCAGTTCGGGGTCGAAATCACGGATGAATTCTCGTGCGGTCTCGACTGCCTGATCGACACGCGCCAGCACATCCGGTTCGGGATCGTTCTTGCCGATCAAGGGTGAATGGGACAGACCAACGGCTGCTGCGGTCACGAGCGTTCCTCAGTGTTCGGTGGATTGATGACGAGTTTGCCGGTGAGCGCACCGTCGATCATGAGCTGGAATGCTTTGTGAATATCGTTGAGCGGCAAAACTCTATCGATGACCGGACGCACGCCGGTTGCTTCCATCATGCGTAGCATCGCGACGAGTTCGGCGCGGGTGCATCCGGTAGAGCCCAGGATGCGTTGCTGCATATAGAAGACCCGCCCGAGATCGGCTGGCGGATTCATTCCGCTGGTGGCACCGGCCACGACGACGGTGCCGCCCGGGCGCAGCGATTTCAGCGAATGCGACCAGGTGGCTTCGCCTACGGTTTCGATCACGACATCGACGCGTTCGGGCAGCCGAGCACCGGTGGGCAGTGCGGCGCGAGCACCCCAGGTGAGCGCTTGGGCGCGCTTGTCCTCGCTACGACTGGTCGCGTATACGACCGCACCGGCCGCTGCCGCGAGGGTGATCGCGGCCGATGCGACGCCACCGCCCGCACCCTGCACGAGCACCCGGTCACCGGCGCGTACTCCGGCTTGGGTGAACAACATTCGGTAGGCGGTGGTCCAGGCGACCGGCAGGCAGGCAGCCTCGTCGAAGGACAGCCAGCCCGGTTTGGGCACCAGATTTCGGGTCGGGACGCACAGATATTCCGCGAAGGTGCCGTCGTATTTTTCCGACATCAACGCACGGTTCGGATCCAGGGTTTCGTCGCCACCACCGGCATCGGGATCGGCGATCACTGGGTGCACGATCACAGCGTTTCCATGTTCGTCGTAGCCTGCGGCGTCGCAGCCGAGCACGATCGGCAGCTGTTCGGCCGGATGTCCGACGCCACGCAAGGTCCACAAGTCGTGCATATTCAGCGATGAGGCCACCACCCGTACCCGCGACCATCCGGGGCGTGGCTGTGGGAGGGGAATATCGTGCAGCACCAGACCCGATAGTGGGTCGGCGGCGCTCTGTGAGACGGCCTGTGCAGCAAGCATGTCCTCACAGTCGCGTGGGTCCGCGACCTGCCACCAGCCCGCGTGCCGTTGTACGGCACGTTCGGTGGATACCACTGCCGGTGGACCGGTTCCCTGGTGGCATGACCTCCATCGAATCCGCCACCGGCCGTGAAGCCGCGTGCTCCACTCCGTGTGGTGCGCTGCGGCGTCCGGCCGAGCTGGCTCGCAATATCGATGTCTCGGGGCTGGTCGACAGCGACGGCGGCCTGCTGGACCGGGCCATCTTCACCGACGAAGGGCTGTATCGGCAGGAGCTGCGCCGGGTGTTCGCGCCGAGCTGGTTGTTTCTCGCGCACACCGACCAGTTCCACAAGCCGGGCGATTTCTTCACCACCTATATGGGTGAGGACCCGGTCATCGTCACGATGGACAAGCAGCGCCGCATCCGCGCCTACCTCAACTCCTGCCGCCACCGCGGCGCCCGGGTATGCCGCGCGGACTCCGGTGCCACCCGCAACTTCACCTGCACCTACCACGGCTGGGCCTACGACCTCGACGGCAAACTGGTTTCCATTCCGAATCGGGACGGATATCCGGACTCGTTCGACACCGGCGACTGGGGCCTGGTCGAGGTCCCGCACGTGCAGTCCTATCGCGGCCTGATCTTCGGCACCTGGAACCCGCACCCGGTGACTCTGCGTGACTATCTGGGCGATATGGCCTGGTACATGGACGCGATGCTCGATCACGACGACGAGGGCACCGTGGTAGCTGGCGGGGTGCACAAGTGGGTGCTGGAGGGCAACTGGAAGTTGGCGGCTGAGCAGTTCGTCACCGACTGGTACCACGTCAACATGAGCCACGCCTCAGCGCTGATGGTGCTCTCGCCCACGAAGAACCCGAAAAGCGAGATCGTGCATCGCGCGGGCCGCCAGTACGTCGACCCGAACGGGCACGGGCACGGTTTCCCGGTGCATCCCAAGAACCGGTTCAACGCGCAGAAGGTGCACGAGTGGACCGACTACGCGGCTCTGCGTGAGCGCCTCGGCGATGCCCGGGTGGAGGGTCCGCTGACCGACGGTCACGCCACCGTCTTCCCGAACTTCTCCTACCTGCCGGTCATCGGCACCATCCGGGTGTGGCATCCCAAGGGCCCCGATTGTATGGAGGTGTGGTCGTGGACCGTCCTCGACAAGTCCATGCCACCGGAAGTCCGTGAGGCACAACGGCTTTACAACCTGCGAACCTTCGGGCCCAGCGGCATCTTCGAACAGGACGACGGCGAGAACTGGAGCGAAGTGCAAGCGATCTCGCACGGCTTCATCACCAACCGAGTGCCGCTCAACTACCAAATGGGGCTGGGTTCCGAGCGCGAGGACGGCCGCCACCCCGGCACGACCAGCGAGCTCTACAGCGATGCCGCCGGACGCGCGTTCTACGGCCGCTGGCGCGACCTGATGAACACCCCAGCCTGGCACGAGAAGGAAACACTATGAGCAGCACCGGAATTCGGGTGGCCGTCCTCGATGACATCCCGATCGGCGAGGGTATTGCGATAGACAAGACCATTACCGGCACCGATGACGATATCGCGCTGCTACGCGATGATGATGGCAGCGTCTACGCCCTCGACGACACCTGTAGCCATGAGGTGGCCTCACTGGCCGAGGGCTGGGTCGAGGCCGGATATGTCGAATGCCCCATGCATGCCAGCAAGTTCTGCCTGAAAAGTGGTGAGGCGCAGTGTCTTCCCGCCACCCAGGCCGTCCGCCCGCACAGGGTCGAGGTGCGTAGCAGCGAAGTGTGGCTGTTCCCGAACGAGGCACCATGATCGACAATGTCGTCATCGTCGGCGGTGGCATCGCGGGTGTCGGCACCGCCGCAGCACTGCGCTCCGGTGGTTTCGTCGGTGACATCACGCTTGTGGACGCCGGTGAATTCCCCTACGACCGGCCACCATTGTCCAAGGAGTTCCTGGCCGGTACGAAGCAGCTCGCCGATATCGCGCTGCAGCCCCCGCAGTGGTACGACGAGCACAAGATCCGACTCATAACGAACACCAGGGTCACCGCCGTGCGACCCAGCACGGGAGAGGTCGAGTTATTCGAGGGCACAGCGCTTCCCGCCGATTGCGTGGTGCTGGCTACCGGCGGTCGTGCCGCTCGGCCACCGATTCCGGGCAGCCAAGACGTGCATGTGCTACGCACCGCGACCGATGCCGAAAAACTGCGAGCCGCACTGCAACCCGGCGCTCGGCTGTTGGTGGTCGGCGCCGGGCTGATCGGGGCCGAAGTCGCTTCCACCGCTGTCGATCTCGACTGTGAGGTGGTGTTGGTGGACCCGGTGCGGCCGCCGTTGGCGCATGCCGTCGGCGCCGAAATCGCCGCGTGGCTGCACGGTCTACACGCCCTGCGCGGTGTCGTCACCGTGCGCTCGGGGCTGGAATCGCTGCATGACACCCCATCCGGCATCGAAGCGCATCTGACCGCCACCGACAAACCCCGCGAATTCGACGTCGTCGTACTCGGCGTCGGTATGGTGCCCGAAACCGCCCTCGCCGAGGCTGCCGGGCTCGAGGTCGACCGCGGCATCATCGTCGACCGCACCCAGACCACCTCCAACCCCGCCGTGCTCGCGGTCGGCGACCCGGCACGCGTCCGCGACGACGGCATCTTGCTCCGCCGAGCCGAGCACTGGGAAGCCGCCCAGCATGACGGGCAGCGGGCCGCCGCGACCGTTCTCGGCACGCCACCACCGGCCGAGACCGCGCCGTGGTTTTGGACCGATCGTCATCACGTGCACGTCGAGGTGGTCGGCGACATGGCCGCCGCCGAACGCACCGCGCTGCGCGGAACCATCGGTGCCCCGAAGTTCTCCGCTTTCGGCCTGAGAAACGGCCACGTCGTCGGCGCGGTCGCAGTGAACGACTCCACCGCGGTGCGCGCCGCCCGACGCCTCATCGACCGGCGCATCGCCGTCGATACAGCGCGTCTGGCCGACCCCAGCATCGACCTGCGCCAACTATTGCGCGGCTGATGTGCCGCTCTGCGGCACAGCCGCTTAGGCGCCCCCGATAGAAGGGATGGAATGACATCGTGAGCACCACGACAGCGCAGTCCGCCGTCGGCGCAAGGGCCGATCGAGACACCCATTTCGAGGTGGAGCAGTTCTACTTCCTCGAGGCCGAACTACTCGATGACGGCCGCTTCACCGACTGGCTGGAGCTGCTCGACGACGACCTCGACTACTGGATGCCCACCCGCACCAACCGATTGCGCCGCCAGCAGGCATTATCGATCGCCGCCCGCGGCGAGGCCGCCTATTACGAGGAGACCAAAGAAAGTCTCACCTGGCGCATCCGCCGCTTCGACTCCGGTATGGCCTGGGCCGAGGACCCACCGTCTCGTACCCGGCACCTGGTCACCAATGTCGTTGTGCACCACGTAGATCCGGACGAACACACCGGCTTCGGCTCGGACGACTTGCTGGTGCGCTCGGCGTTCCTGGTCTACCGCAACCGCCTTCAACACGAGCAGAACGTCTTCGCTGGACAGCGCATCGACATCCTGCGCCGCACCGAGACCGGACTGCGGGTCGCGCGCCGCACCATCCTGCTGGACCAGAACATCCTGCAGGCCAAGAACTTATCGACCTTCTTCTGACCCGAGGGGACCACACAGTGTCCGTCACCGCGTTCTATCTCGCTCTACAACAGCACAATATTCAGCTCACTCAGCGCACCGTCGACACCACACTTGGCCCGATTACTGTGGCCGAGGCTGGTACCGGCCCCGTGCTGGTCATGCTGCACGGTGGTGGTCCCGGCGCGTCCGGTGTCAGCAACTACCACCAGAACCTGCCCGCACTCACCCAGCGATTCCGGGTGATCCTGCCCGACCAGCCCGGATTCGGCGGCAGCTACCGACCGACCGACGCCGACCTCGATGCCCGCTCGATCACCCAGATCACCGTCGACGCCCTCTACCAGACACTCGACGCCCTCGGTATCGACCGCTTCCACCTGCTCGGCAACAGCCTCGGCGGCGCGGCCGCACTCGCCATGGCCCAGACCCAACCCGAACGCATCTCCGGCCTGGTCCTCATGGCACCCGGCGGCGGCTGGCTACCCTTCGGCCCCACCCCCACCGAGGGGCAGAAGGAAATGTTCCGCTACTACAACAGCGGCGGGCCCACCGAGAAGAAGATGGCCAACTTCATCCGCACCATGGTCTTCGACCACAAGCAATTCGGCGAGGACGTCGTCAAGGCCCGCTACGAGGCCTCCCTGGACGAAAGCCACATCGAGTTCTACCACCGCTACAACGCCGCCTTCGCCAAACGCCACGGCATGGACCCGCTCTGGCGCGACCTGCACAAAATCAAGGCCCCGACCCTGCTGCTGTGGGGCCGCGACGACCGCACCATCACCCTCGACGGCGCCCAGATCCTGCTGAAAAACATCCGCAACGTCCAGATGCATATCTTCGGCAACTGCGGACACTGGGTGCAGCTCGAGCGCGCACGCGAATTCGAGCGCCTGGTACGCGATTTCCTGGCGGGGCTCTCGTGACCGGCTGGCTCGAGGGCTACTCCGCCCTCGTCACCGGCGGCGGATCCGGCATCGGACGCGCAGTCGCCGAACGCTTCGTCACCGAAGGCGCTTCGGTGACCATCCTCGGACGCGGTCTGGACCGGCTGAAAGAGGTCGTGGAGAACTCCCCCGCCCCTGATCGCATGCATGCCGTTGAGGCCGATGTTCGTGACTCCGATGGTCTGCATGCCGCCGTCGCCGAAACCGTCGACCGTTTCGGCAAACTCGACACTCTCGTCGCCAATGCCGGTATCTGGGACTACCAGCGCCCACTCACCCGGCTCAGCGCCACCGAGCTTTCCGACACCTTCGACGAACTGTTCTCCATCAATGTCAAGGGCTACTTCCTCGCTGCCGAAGCCGCCTGGCGCGAACTGGTCAAAACCCGCGGCAGCATCGTCATGACCCTGTCCAACGCCTCCTTCTACGTCAACGGCGGCGGCCCGGTCTACACCGCGAGCAAACACGCCTGCCTCGGCCTGATGCGCGAACTCGCCTACGAACTCGCCCCGAAAGTACGTGTCAACGGAGTCGCCTGCGGCGGCATGAACACCGACCTACGCGGCCCCGAATCACTTGCCCTGCAGGAGCGTTCACTCGGAGCCTCCTTCGCGAAGAAGAAGCCCGACGCCGCACCGCCGCCGATTCCGCTGCACGACTCGAGCACCGACCCGCGCGACTTCACCGGCCCGTATGTCCTGCTCGCGTCCCGGGAGCAGAGCGGACCCATTACCGGACAGGCGATTTCGGTCGACGGCGGCATCGGCGTACGCGGCTTCGCGACCGCCGCGGGCGGCGATCACCTATAACCGCAGCCACATACAGAGCTCAACGACGAGTCATGAGGAACCTGATGACATCCCCACATCCGGCGAATTCCGGTGCCGCAGTCGATATCAACCCCGCGACAGCGATCCACGCACACGCCGGACAACGACCCACCGATGTGGTGATCTATTACGCCGGTGGTGATCTCACCTACGCGCAGCTCAACGAGCGCGCCGCTCGACTGGCCGCAGTACTGGGCGATCACGGTGTGCGCGAGGGGGATCGGGTCGCCTATCTCGGGCTGAACAGTCCGGCGTTCCTGATCACGATGCTCGCCGCATTCCGGCTCGGCGCGATCTTCGTGCCGATCAATTTCCGTCTCGCCGGACCGGAACTGCGCGCGGTCCTGCACAACAGCGGCGCCCGCACCATCGTGTGCGAACCCGGCCACAGCCAGAGCGTGGACACCGTCCGCGACGGCACCGCGCTACGGCACTTGCTGCTCGTCGATGACGATCCCCAGACCCCGGTCACATCACCATCGACCGACGGATGGAAGCCCTGGAGCCCACTGCTCACCACCGCAGCGCCCACGGCCGACCTCGTACCACGGCACTTCGACGACCCGGCCATCCTCATGTTCACCTCGGGAACCACCGGATTACCCAAGGGCGTCATCCTCACCCACGGCAACATCTGGTGGAACGGCGTCAACGTCGACTCCCGCCTCGACACCCGCCGCAACGACACCACCCTCGCCGTCGCACCCCTGTTCCACATCGGCGGACTCAACGCTCTAGCCCTGCGCACTATCGTGCGCGGCGGCACCATCATCGTGCGCCGTGGCTTCGAACCAGCCGAATTCCTGCAGGATCTCACCGAATACCATGTGAATTCGTTCTTCGCGGTACCAGCCATGCTCGCCGCACTCGCTCGGGTTCCCGACCTGTTCGGCGCCGACCTGTCCGCACTACGCAGCATCGTCGTAGCCGGTGCTCCGGTGCCACCATCACTCATCGAGCAGTACGCCACCCACGGCATCACCCTCCAGCAGGCGTGGGGTCTGACCGAAACCGCCCCGTTCGCCACCCATCTACCCGCCGAACACACCCTCACCAAACTCGGCTCCGCCGGAATCCCCATGCCCTACACCGAAATTCGAATCGTCGAACCGGGCACCAACACACCGGTCGACCCAGGCGTGCCCGGCGAGATCGTAGTCCGCGGCCCGAACGTCACCCCCGGCTACTGGAACAACCCAGACGCCACCGCAGCCGCCTTCGATGCCAACGGCTGGTTCCACTCCGGCGACATCGGCTACCTCGACACCGACGGCTACCTGTTCATCGTCGACCGACTCAAAGACATGATCATCAGCGGCGGCGAAAACGTCTACCCCGCCGAAGTCGAACGCGCACTCGCCGATCTACCCGGCCTGATCGATATCGCCGTCGTGGGAGGCGCCGACGACGAGTGGGGCGAAACCGTCATCGCCGTAGCCGCTTTCGCCGACGGTGACCAACCCACCCTCGACGAGGTCCGCACATACGCAGCGAGTAAACTCGCCCGCTACAAACTGCCCCGGCGGCTGCAAGTCGTCGAGGCCGTGCCACGTAACGCCTCCGGCAAACTCGACAAACTCGCCATTCGTCGCATGCTCAACGAGGGCTCGTGACATGTCCGCCGCACCGATCCCCATCCCACAACTCACCACGCCGTGGACCACCACAACCCGAACCCGGTCCCGGACATCGGTTCTGCTCGAGGCACTCCGACCCGCTGACCACAGCGGGACCACCATCGAACTCGAACGCTGCGCCACCGGCCGACTGCGCAATGCCTACCCGGTCAACACCCACGACATCGAGGCACGCATCGACCCAACTCTGCCGGGGCCATCGCTCTCGGAACTCCTCAGCGCACTCGCCACCGCCATCCACGCGGCCGAACCCCAATGCCGCCGTATCGTTTACGCCGCCGCCGTTGACGATCCCGACGCCAGGGCCGCAGCCGAGGCCGCCGGGTACCGCCACGTCGTCGACGTCGACCTCCCCGATACCGAACTGAGCCTGATGGTCAACGAACCCGCCTGGGTCACCGCCGTCGACATGGATCTCGACCACGTCCCCGGCACGTGAGCCGACTGTATCGAAACCCACTCACCGTCACGCGCGAACGTTCGTCCAGGCGCCACCGCCTGGGGGCGGGCGAGCCTCTGGACCGCCAGATTATGCCTGGACCACGGCACCCCTCGTAGATCCGACCAGCAGCGGCGGCATGCGTCACTCGGTCAGTGATCCGAACCGCCAACCGCACTCGACCCACTGGCCATCCGTGTCACGGTCGGGCCGAACTGACGGACCTGAGGAATGGTCGTGACCATATGGGCCACCACTCGCTCACTCAAGCACATATGCCGGTGTGGAATATCGCCCGGAAAACGGACGAAGTCGCCTGCGGCGAGGTCGACGGTGTCGTTGAGCGGCCCGGTGCGGAGTTTGCCGGTGATCACGTAGATGTGATGCAGGGTGCCCGGGGCGTGCGGTTCGATCACGTTCGGTTCCGCGCCGGTTCGCTCCAGCCGCAGCACCAGTGTCCGCACGTACCCGGAACCATAAGTCTCATCGAGCATGCGCTCGGACCAGCTCGCGGACTCGGCCCATTCGCTGTCCCCGGCTCGCTGCACATAGACCGGCGTCCCCCATTCGGTGAGCAACCGACGCGCGGTCACATCCAATGCCGCACCGAGCTGCGACAGCGTTTCGATGGTCGGATTGCCGACGCCCTGCTCGATCTTCGACAGGGTCTGCTTCGACAACCCAGAACGGCGAGCCAACTCGCCCAGCGACATCGCCCGCTCCAGCCGGTAGCGGCGGACATTGCGTGCGACCAGCTCGTTCTCATTCATTCGGCCGTCACTTTTGATGTACATACCGTCATTGTTGACGAACGACCGCAGAGATGCACGTGTCACGGCGAGGAAAGCCGTTCGGCCGCCCGCGCAATCGGCGGCCGTCACTTTTAATAGACAGTTCGTCACTGTTGACGAACAGCTGGCAGACTTGCATCATTGTCATATAGAAGTGCCGAATCGGCTACTGAAGTTGACACATCCCGCGCCAGAGGAAGCCAGCATGACTACGTCCATTGCCGAACCGGTCCGAGACGATCGCGCCGCGGTAGACAAGGCCATCAGTCTGCTCGCTGCGTTCGGCGAACACGCCGGTACCGGAATAGGCGTCAGCGAACTCGCCCGGCGTGCGCAACTCAGCAAATCCACCGCATTCCGGGTCCTCGGCATGCTCGAGCGTAACGGTGTCGTCGAGCGCATCGGCACCGGATACCGTCTCGGCGCACGGCTGCAGCAGTTGGGCCAGGCAGTGTGTTCCCCTGAACACGAGCAGATCCGCGACCTACTTCTGCCCTTTCTCACCGACCTCTATGAATTGACCCGCCACACAGTACATCTGGGCGCATTGCACGGCACGGATGTCGTGTACCTCGCAAAGCTCTACGGTCATCGCACCATCGCGGCTCCGTCGAAGATCGGCGGACGGCTCCCAGCGCACTGCACAGCGGTCGGCAAGGTCCTGCTCGCCTACCACTCCCACACTGCCGCACAAGCACTCACCACACCACTATCGGCGCTGACACCGCACACCATCGTCGACCCGGCCCGACTGACCGACCAACTGACCGGTATCCGCAGCACCGGCATCGCCCACGACGCTCAGGAAAGCCGCCTCGGCCTGTCCTGTCTGGCCGCACCCGTCTTCGACCACCGAGGACGAGTCCTCGCCGCGCTATCCGTTGCCGGACCGTCCGGTCGCCTCGAAACCCACCGCCTCGAAACTAGCCTTCGCCAGATTTGCGCATCGGCAACCCAGATGATGGCCCGCACCCAACTTCCACGACGTCCATAACTCATCATTCGGTCGGACGCGCGAACTCGCAGACCACAATCTTCGAGGCGCGCGCCCACGAACCCAGGTGTACGTAACACGGCCACGGTCGTCGAATCCGTTACAGCTGGACTGTGGACCTGCGAAACCACCGTCACAATCTGCAAAACCTACCCGAGGAAACAACGACACGACCACGGCCCGAAGGCAAGACATTCTCGAAACCTATTGGGAAACCGAAACTGTCGTCCCTCGGCCAGCCGCTACCGACTGCATGGAATTGCCCGCGGCTCGCTCGTGCGTGCCGCGGGCTGTCGCGTCGGTGCTATGCGGAAGGCATGGCGATCCAGGTGGTCTTGATGGTTGTGAATTTGTCGAGAGCGTGGATGCTGCGGTCAACCCCGTGCCCGGACAGCTTGCGCCCCCCGAAGGGCACCGAGGAATCACCTTCCTCGAAGCAGTTGACCCACACCAGTCCGGCGTCGAGTTCGCGCGCCACTCGGTGGGCTCGCCCGAGGTCTGCGGTCCAGACGGCCGAGCCCAGTCCGTAGCTGGAGTTGTTGGCGATCTGCAGTGCCTCGGTTTCGTCCTTGAAGGTGAGCACCGACAGCACTGGTCCGAAGATCTCGTGCTGTGCGAGTCGGCTGTCGGGATCGACATCGACGAATACGGCGGGCTCGATGTACCAGCCGGGACGATCCGGTGCTTCGCCCGATCCGTAGATCTGGCGTGTCCCCGCTTCGATGCCCTTTCTGATCTCACTCAGCACATCGGACCGGTGGCGCTCACTCGACAGGGGCCCGAACTCGGTGTCCGGGTCGAGCGGGTCGCCACGACGAAGCCCATCGAGTCGTTCGAGCACACCGTCGACGACGCTGTCGGCGATATCGCGGTGTACGACCAGCCGGGATCCGGCCGTGCACATCTGCCCCGAGTTGAAAGTGATTGCCCAGACAGCCATATCGATCGCTTCGTCGAGATCGGGGGCGTCGGGGAAGATGATGTTAGGAGACTTTCCACCGAGTTCGAGCCACACCGGCTTGGCATTGGATCGGCTCGAGCAGGCCAGCAGTTCCTTGCCGACATCGGTCGACCCGGTGAATGTCACGGTATCGACGCCTGGGTGCGACGCCAAAGCCGATCCGGCCAGGCCGCCGCTTCCGGTGATCACCTGAAGCACACCGGCGGGCAGACCGGCGTCGGTGCCGAGCTCGCACAGCCGCAGGACCGAAAGTGGCGCCTGCGTGGCGGGTTTCACGATCACGCTGTTGCCCGCCACGAGGGCGGGGCCCAATTTGAAGGCGGCCAGCGTGAGCGGGAAGTTCCAGGGCGTGATGGCAGCGACAACCCCGACTGGCTCACGGGTTATGAGCGCGAGTGTCTCGGGCCGGTCGCGCGGCGCCTCGTCCAGCAGCTTGTCCGACAGCTCGCCGAACCACCGAATCGTATTGGCGGTGGTGCGAAGTTCGACGTCGCGGGCTCGGCTGATGGGCTTTCCCATCTCGAGTGCGACGAGCAGCGCCAGTTCATCGCGGTGCGCGTGGATCAGGTCTGCCCAGCGCTGCATCACCCGTCCGCGCTCGACCGGCTGGATCCGGGACCAGACTCCGCTCTTGAACGCGAGACGCGCGGCAGCGACCGCGTCGTTCACATCGGCTTCGTCGGCGGCCGCAATGCCGCCTATCACGCTCCCATCCCGGGGCGCTTGCAGATCGATTGTCTTGCCGGACTGCGCTTCTCGGACCTCACCGTTGATGTACAGGCCGGAAGGGACGGTTATCGTCCGGCGGAGGTCCTCTACGGCCTCCAGGTTCGTCAGTTTCGTCACGCAGAACTCCTTGCGCTGTTTGCCTTCACGGTGGATCGCGCGACCAGCCATTCGAATACCGGATCCGAGTCCGGATCCCATTCGGGATGCCACTGCAGACCGAGCACATCGCGCCCGGGCAGCTCGATCGCCTCCACTACTCCATCTGGTGCTGTGGCAGTGACCACCAAGCCGTCGCCAGGGTGATCAACGGATTGGTGATGCCATGAATTGACCTCCCGCTGTGGTCCGTACAGCGAATGGACGATCGTTCCGGGACGGCAGGCAATCGCATGCTGGTCGGCGTGCGGTGCTGCAAGCGTCGAGTAGTGGACGATCTCGGACGGTGGGATGTCGTGCACGAGGGTGCCGCCGAGAGCCACGTTGATCACCTGATGGCCTCGGCATACTCCGAGCACGGGCACGTCGCGCTGTATGAATGCCTCGACCAAGGCCAATTCGTATCTGTCGCGGCCGTTGTCGATCCGGCCGGGAGAGTCGTAGGGGTCGTCGCTCTCGGGTTCGACCGCGGGTCCGCCCCAATGCGACGGGTGGATATCGGCGCCCCCGGTGACAATGAGCGCATCCAACCGCTGCGCGATATCCAACTCCGCCGCTTCGAACGGAAGATGAACCGGGATGCCTCCCACCGCAGCTACGCACCGGGCGTAATCGGCCACTACACTGTCGAAAACGATATCGGCGAAACGCTTGTCAGCGGAGTCGATCGCTCCGTACCGCAACCGACGCCCCGTTATCCCGATCAACGGCTTCACGACGCCTCCCCGACCCGCGCGACCACTCGTACGGCTTCGCCCCCGCGCATCAGCTCGAAGCCGGCACCGATTGTTT
>NZ_BDBY01000189.1 GCF_001613225.1 Nocardia pseudovaccinii NBRC 100343 | reverse complement strand
TAGAACTCGAGGTAGCGAGGAATATCGGTGCGGAAGTTGTTGGACCCCATGAACGTTCCCGTTAGAGTCTTCTCCGAGAAGAAGAGCTCCGAAGCACGGATCCGTACCGGATCCTCGTCCGGAACGAGTCCGACGACGGTCGCCTTTCCACCGGGTACCAACATCTCGAACGCCTGCTGGACCGTACGACTGGTTCCCACGATTTCCAATGCGTGGTCGACGCCACCCTTGGTCAATTCACGCACAGCCGCAACCGGATCGACCTCGGATGCGTCGACGACGTCCGTGGCACCGAGAGCGCGTGCGAGCTCGAGCTTGCCGGGCGTCACGTCGACGGCGATGATGCGAGCGGCCCCGGCAAGGCGCGCGCCCTGGATCGCCGCCGCGCCGACGCCGCCGCATCCGATTACCACAGCGGTTTCCCCAGGCTTGATCTTCGCTCCCCTGATCGCCGCTCCCACACCGGTCACGACGGCGCAGCCCAGAATGCTGGCGACATCCATCGGAATGTCATCGGGAATCACGACCGCGCAGCTGTGATGGACGGTCATGTACTCCGCGAACGCACCGATGCCCGCCGTTGGTCTGACCGACTGCCCTGACGAGTCGAGCAAACGCGGCTCGATCCGATCGGTATTGAGCGCCGCTCGGCGTTCACACAGCGTCAGCTGTCCGTTCGTGCAGTAACGGCAACTCCCGCATGAGGCCGAGATGCACGTCACGACACGGTCGCCCGGTCGGATTCCGAAGACACCTGCCCCGACCTGCTCGACGACACCGGATGCCTCGTGGCCCAGGACAATTGGAGTTACTGTCTGCCAACGACCTTCGACCTCGTGCAAGTCCGAATGGCACAGGCCGGAATAGACAACGCGGACCCGTATTTCATCCGGCCCGAGACGCCCCAATTCGAGCGTCTCGAGCTCCAGCGTGCCTGGCTGAGTTCTCAGGACCGCGGCCCGCGTCATCACTCGCGGCCATGTCGCGTTGCTTCGCACTGGTCGATCAGCTCGTGGTAGCGATCTTGTTCCCGTTGGCGTCCACCGCGTCGAGATCCGACAGGCTGCGTGCCTGCCCGTTCTCTTGGAGCAGCGTCATCGGCTCGGCCATCTTGCCGTCGGCTTCCACCCAGCCCATCAGCGGTGGGCACGCCGCGTAGCCCAGCTTCCGCTGGATCGACTCCGGGAAGGTCTTCACCTGTTCGATCGGAATGGCGAGGTACTGGTTCTCTTCCTGGCGCAGGAAGCCGAGGTCGTAAGCGAAGGTGAGGCCGGTGCGCGGGGCGTCACTGCTGTTCAGACCGCCGCCGTGAAACGTCGATCCGATGAACATCAGGATCGAGCCGGCCGTCATCTCGGTCGAGAAGGCTTCGTCCTGAGACGGCGCACGCTCGTCGTCCCACGCGTGGCTACCCGGAATCACGCGCGTGCCACCGTTTTCCGCGGTGAAATCGCTCATCGCGAGCATGACCTGGATCCGTGCTTCACGGCCATAAGTCGGGTGCTCCCACTGGAACACACTGTCGTCACGGTGCAGCGGCTGGAACCCTTCCCCGGGGTGAATCTGGATCACCTGGGTCACACCGATGTGGTAGTTGGCCGGAACGGAGATCTTCATATCGCCGTACCACATCGGATGCGGAATGGCGAGGAAGTGCTCGGCGGCTCCGTTCACCAACGGGTGATCCAGTACCGGGAACAGGTGACGAGACTTTCCCACCAGACCACTGATCCGGCGAGTCTTCGTTCCGCTGAACGGATCTTCACCGTAAGGGGTCGTCTCGAAGTGCGGCTGCATGTCGGCCCAAAGGCCTTGCAGCGTTTCGGAATCGACAGCGTCCTTGACGATGACGCCGCCGTCCCGCTGGATGGTCCGACACACGTCCTCGACAGACGCGTCGGCCAGCAGCGTGGTGAGCCCCTGCTCAGTCATTTTGGGCCTCCTCCGACCGCTTCTTCGCGGCCATGTTCGTTGTTGGACCGAAGTGGGTCATTTGACATGATCATATGACCATGTCAATGGAATTGTGTCAAGGATCGGAAGGTCACGAACATCGACACCGTCCGCCGGATTGAAAGTCAGAGTGATCTAAGCCACGCCCATATGACCAGGTCAGCTGATCAAACGAACGAAATTGTCATGAGCTGCGGGCTACGGGCACCCCCGGATCAGTCGTGCGTTCCTGCCGGGCGCGAAGTCCGGTCTGGAGGCGGGCCCAGGAATGCAGCGGACCTTTCACAGCAGCCCGCCACTGTCGCACCGTCGGTCCACAGCAATGCAGCCTGCCCGATCGCCATGAACGTCGTGATCGACACCAGCACGCCGCAGCGTCCTAGCCAGTCGCTGTCGCGGGGGGCTACCCGATCGCGTGCGTGCTCGTCAGCCTCTCGGCGTCGACGCCGACGCAGGCCCTGGGGCCGATACCTGGGCCTGGTTGGACGAGGCCCGATTATCTCGACGGCAGCCAATCGGACTCTCCGCAGGGCCCTCGGTGCCACCTGCTTCGGTCTGTACATCACCGGCCTGTTTGCTTCGCGGTCGCGAATGGCGTCCGGCCCGTAGCCGCGCACCAGCAGGCCATAAAGCACCGCCGGACCAGCTCATCCCACCCCAGGCTGGTTCGGCGGTGTTGGTGGACAGTTCGATCCCGACCACTTTCAATGAGGACTCAAGACCATTGTGCAGTAGTCTGATTCACCCTTTATGGTTCCGCAACGCAAGCAGAATATTATCGCGGCGGGCGAGCAGTTCGTCCCGACATTCCCGACCGTAGGCGGCAGCGACACCTTTTACGGCAAGCGCTACGAACCCATCATCGATCCCGTCGAACGGACGATCCAGGGCAGCGAACATGTTGTTGAAATAGCCCCGGAACCGCGTGAGACCGGCCTCGATGCCCATCGAGTTCGTCTCTTCCACGGCGAAAGGACCAATGGCCGCCCACCGCGGACCGAGCCCATGCGCGATAGCCGCATCGATATCCGCAACCGTTGCCACGCCCTCGGTCAACAGCGCAAACGCCTCTCGTTCCAGCGCCACCTGCAGCCGGTTGAGCAAGAACCCCGGGACCTCCTTCGCAAGCGAAGCCGTCACCTGCCCGAGGGCCGTCATCACCGCACATGCGGTATCGACTATCTGGCGATCCGTCTTCGCTCCCGGAACCACCTCGACGAATCGGAGGAGGTGCGGCGGATTGGTCGGATGAACAACAATGCACCGTTGCGGATTCACGAGCCCGTCGGAGATAGCGGTCATCGTCAACTCCGAAGCGCTACTCGCCAGAATGACCGACGGGGCGCACCGCTGGTCGAGAGCCCGGAAAACATCCCGTTTGATCGACAGATCTTCGGCGACGCATTCCTGCACCCAGCTGACCCCGGCTACGGCACTGTCCAGATCGGCGTGCACGGATACCAGGTCGAGATTGGCTTCGTCCCCGGTCTGGGCAAGCATCCCGGCGATACGGCCGTCGGCCGATGACCGAGCATCCGCCGCGGCGTCGAATAGTCGGACCCGGACACCGCGGCGGACGAACACCGCCGCGAAACTGCAACCGATGAAGCCGGCACCGATAATGGCGACCGAGTCCGGCAGCGGCGCGTTCACGATTTCGACCATTTCGTCAGACGTGCGCGCAACTCGGCGGGCGTAGCGATCGGCCGACCCAGCAGATCCGCGAGATCCACTACTACCTCGACCATTTCGGCATTGCTGTGCACCGGCTGGTCGCGCCGGACCCGCAGGCTGTCCTCGATTCCGACGCGACAGTCCATACCGAGACCGAGCGCCGTCGCAGCGTGCCGGAACTGCATCGGATATCCGAGCCCGGCTACGCCGAGGTCGGCCAGGTCGTTGCCGAGGATCCGATGTGCCCGCTCGTGGAGCGTGAACAGGTCCTCGAGCGCACTGCCCGCACCGCCGAGTACGCCGAGAACGAGCTGGACCCGGACCGGTCCCTGCAGCGTTCCCTCATCGATGAGATGTCGGGCCATATAGAGGTGTCCCAGGTCGTAGGCTTCCAATTCCGGTGTTGCATCGACATCCCTTGCGGCGGCGGCAGTCTCACGCAGCATGGCTAATGTGTTGATGAATGTCGCCGACCCTGCGCCCTCGAGAATCTCGCGCTCCCAGTCGGTCTGGACATTGGGCCAGCGGGCAGGGTCCGGCCAGGACTCGAAGTTCATGGTACCCAGATTGAAGGTACAGATATCGGGCTTGCAGGCTTGCATCGCGACCAGCTTGTCCTGCAGTTTCATGCCCGGAGCGCCACCAGTGGTCACATTGATCACGACGTCGGTCTGTTCGCGGATCGCGTCGACGATCTCGGTGAACATCGCGGGCGACGCGCTGGGGCGACCGTCGTCGTCGCGGGCATGCAGGTGCACGGAGCTGGCACCGGCCCGGGCCGATTCAATTGCGGCCGTGGCGATTCCCTCGACACCACGCGGAATGAATTCGCTCTGGCTGGGGAGGACGTCACCGCCGGTCACCGCGACGGTGAGCGCGGAGGGGCGATAGCGATCTTGCAACATGAGTGGACCTTTCGATGACGCACGCGCTCGTGCGAAGACGTGTGCTCAGATGTGTGTGCGGTACCGCACGAACTCCCAGTCGGTGACCTGGGCGGCGAATTCGCGCAGTTCGTTGAGCTGCAGCGCTCGCGTGGTTTCGACGAAGGTCTTCCCGAACGCACTGTGGGTGAAGTCGCTGGTCGCGAATCGTTCGAGCGCGATCTCCGGGCGTGCGGCGATGCGCTCCCACCCGGGATCGGCGTATGCGTCTCCCACGCATTCGTCGATCAACGGAAGATCTTCGGTCAGGCCGTGCAGCCCCGCTTGCAGGTACCCCTGGAGCACGCTGTACGGATTCGTCCCCGCCGACGCCCACCGCACTTCCACCCGCGACGAGTCACCGATACGCGGTAGACATCTCAGTCCGGCGTGGCGGTTGTCCACGCCCCACGTCACCTGTGTCGGAGCGAACGAATAATCGACCGAGCGCTTGTAGTCATTGCTGGTCGGATGGGTGACAGCCTGGAGCTCCAATTGGTGCGCAAGCAGGCCCGATACGTACTTGCGTAGCACCGAGGATCCCAGCGGGTTCTCCTCGTCGACGATCCCGAATGCGTTACGGCCGGACTGGTCCTGCAGGCTCAGATGCACATGCATACTGCTGCCGCCCAGTTCGGTTCCGGGCTTGGCCATAAAGGTCGCGTGGTAACCGTTCTCGCGCGCGACGCAGCGTACGGCGTGCTTGAAGAGCACCGTTTTATCCAGCATCGCGAGCGCCTCGTCATACTGCTGGGTGATCTCGATCTGGCCCGGACTGTATTCGATGCTGGTGTTCTCGACAGGGATGCCGGTGTCGCTCAGTGCTCGGACGATCCGTCCGAGCAGCGGATCGAATCCCGCACAGAATTCCAACGAGTACAGCCCGATCTCTTCCCACGCCGGACGCCAGTTCGCGTCGAAGACGTGGAACTCGAGCTCGGTGGCAAGGTTGACGCGGTATCCGAGCTGAGCGAACTCCGACAGCGTCGCCTTTACCATGGATCGCGTGTCCATGGCGATCGGCTCCTGGGTGCGGGCATCGACGCACTCGCACATGACGGTGGCCAGATTCTCACCCCACCCGGCTCGCCGCAACGACGAATAGTCCGGGCGCGCAACCATATCCGGCCATCCCGACGATGCCGAGACGAATGGTGTCTCGTCGAGACGACCGTCGGCATTGGCGGTGAATGCGGCGGCGCCGATGTGCATGACCCCGTGATGCAGGAATGCCTCGATCGGGAATCGCTTGCCGCGAGGTATGCCCCATACATCGACGAACATGAGGTCGACTGCGCGGATATTGTTTTCGCGGAGAAACTGAACAGCCTGTTCCGGCACACCGCTACCGACTGGATCATTCATGGGCACGATGGTTCCTTCAGGCTGGCAGCGCTTCAGCGCCGTCGGTGTTTCGGTCGCTGAGCTTCTTCGTGAAATGCATTGCCTTGTCGTTGATTCGACCGTGCCGCAGGGTGAGGAGATCCTGTGCGTAGTTCATTCCGAGTCGCCACGGAGCTCGGGTCCCGGCCTTGGGGAATTCATCGAGGGCGCGCAAGACATAGCCTGCGGAGAAGTTGAGCAGCGGCGCGCCTTCGATACCCGGTTCGGGCTGCGGGACGAAGGTACCGTAATCGTGCTCGTCCAGGTAGCGCAGCATCCGGCAGACATACTCGCTGACCAAGTCGGCCTTCAGCGTCCACGACGCATTGGTGTAGCCGACGGTGAAGGCGAAATTGGGAATGCCACCGAGCAGCATGCCCTTGTAGGACAATGTGCTCCCGATATCGACCGGCGTGCCGTCGACGGTGAACTGAATTCCACCGAAGGCCAACAATTTCAGGCCCGTCGCTGTCACGACGACATCGGCCGGGAGCTCCGCACCGGATTCCAGGAGAATGCCCTTGGCGGTGAGCCGGTCGATGCGATCGGTGACCACGGATGCGTCGCCGCTGCCGATGGCCTTGAACAGGTCACTGTCGGGTACCAGGCAAAGCCGTTGGTCCCACGGGTTATAAGGCGGCTTGAAGTGGGTATCGACGTCGAAGCCCTCCGGCAGCTCCTTGATGGTCAGACCCCGAATGAACTTCCGCATCGTGTCCGGGTACCGCTGACAAAGCTGATAGACCAGCGTGTCACGCAGGACGTTCTTCCAGCGCGTGATGCCGTAGGAGATGCGGTTGCCGACAATTTTACGCAAGGCGTTGGCGAAAGCGTCCTGGCTCGGCTGCGACAGGATGTAAGTGGGCGTACGCTGCAGCATGGTCACATGCGCTGCCCGATCGGCCATCGCCGGAACGAGGGTGACCGCTGTGGCGCCGCTGCCGATTACCACGACATTCTTGCCGGTGTAGTCGAGATCCTCCGGCCATGCCTGTGGGTGGACGATCCGGCCATCGAAGTCGTCGACGCCATCGAATTCCGGTGCATGGCCCTGCCCGTAGCGGTAATACCCGCTGCAGCAGTACAAGAAATCGCAAGTAACGGTGACGATTTCGCCGCCGTGCTCGGCCTCGATCGTCCAGCGCGCAGTCGACGAGTCCCAGGTTGCCCGCGTCACGGGGTGGTCGTACCGGATGTGCTTATCAATGCCGCCTGCGGCGGCGGTGTCACGGATGTATCGCAGGATCGAAGGGCCGTCGGCGATTGCTTTGGCATCGGTCCACGGCCGGAACCGGTATCCGAGGGTTTGCATGTCGGAGTCGGAGCGGACTCCCGGGTAGCGGAACAGATCCCAGGTTCCACCGATCGCGTCGCGTGCTTCGAAGACCGCGTAGGTCCGGTTCGGAAACGCTTCCCGAATGTGGTGCGCGGCTCCGATGCCTGACAATCCGGCTCCGATGATCAAGACGTTCAAATGCTCGGTCATACTGTGTGCCTCCAGTTCTGCGAATGGTCGTGGATCAGGTCCGCCAAGGTCGGCCAGAGTGCCGTTGGAAGGTCATGGCCCATCCCTTGGATGGTGTGCAGGCGTGCGCCCGGGATGGACTGCGCGGTGATAGCGCCGCCGCTCGGGTCTACCATCAGGTCACGGTCGCCGTGCAGCACCAGGGTGGGTGCCGTGATCGCGCGCACTTCGCCGGTCCGGTCACCGGACTTGAAGATCGCCGCGAGCTGGCGGCCACTGGCCGCCGGAGCATCCGGATCGCGATCCCATGTGGTCTCCGCGGCCGCGCGGATCGCGGGTTCGTCGAACGGGTAGCCGTGCGATGCCACCTGACGATCGAGGCGAACGCTTTGCGCGACGAACTTCTCCCGGGTCTTCGCGGGCGGAACGGCGATCAGCGGCCAGGTCGACCATGCCGGTCGACCGACCCGGGGTGCGCCGGTGGTCGACATGATCGAGGTCAGCGATGCCACGCGGTTCGGGTATCGCGCGGCGATGGTCTGCGCGATCATCCCGCCCATCGACATGCCGACAACATGTGCACATCCGAAGCCCAGGGCGTCGAACAAACCGACAGCGTCGGCCGCCATATCGCCGAGGTCATATTGCTCCGGGTGCCAACGCTTTCGAAGGAACTGGAGGGCACCGGGCGGCGGAAAGTCGAAGTGCGTCGACTCGCCGGCATCGCGGTTGTCGAAACGGATCAGCTGGTATCCCTGTTTCACCAGCATCCGGCAGAGGCCATCCGGCCAGTGGTGCAACTGCTGCCCGAATCCGGCGACAAGCACCAGCGCTGGGCTATTTTTATCGCCGAGCTGCTCGTAGGCCAGGTTGACACCCCGGCCTACGTCTGCGAATTGCCTCGTCACATGTTCGCCTTTCTGATGACGCGACCTCCGAGGGCTGCCGCGGAAATAATCGCGTTCTCTGCAATTCGGCGTCGATACATCGGTGCCATGTTATGGTCATTTGACTCAGTCGCGTGACTCAGATCATCCGTCCGGAATCGAGGCATGTCAACCCCGACTTCGCTCGGTACATCCGGTCCGCCGCGATACGGCCAGCAGGAAAGTGCAGAATTGATGGAAAAACATTGGCGTACAGTGTTGTTCGCTACAGCGGCCGTGACCGCGATCGCGGCCACGACCGCAGGCGGTCCGGCTCAGGCACAGGCGAGCAACTTCTACAGTCCCCCCGACCGGCTCCCCGCTCAGCTGGGTGCGGTCATACGCACCGAATCGTTCACGCCGACGCTGCCGGGCCTCACCGAGGATGGGCTCACCCCGCTGCAGGCGCAGCGAATCATGTACCGCAGCAACGATACTCACGGAAAACCGATCGCCGTGACAGGCACATACTTCGAGCCGATCGCCCCTTGGCGCGGCCCCGGGCCGCGGCCGCTGATCGTGGCCGCATCGGGAACAATCGGCCAGGGCTCGCAATGCGCACCGTCCAAGCTGTTCTCCGAACCGGTGCACTACAGCCCGCCGACCGATTTCATGATCAATGATCAGATCGCGACCGTGTACCCCTTGCTCGCGATCGGAGCGTCGGTAGTCATGACCGACTACCAGGGGCTCGGCATCACCGGTGAGATGCACGGCTACCTCAATCGAGTCGCCGAAGCGCACGCGGTGCTCGATTCCGCACGTGCGGTGGAAAATCTCTCGGCGGTCACCGACGGAACTCCGATCGCGCTGTGGGGATATTCCCAGGGTGGTCAAGCCGCCGCGGCGGCTGCTGAGCTGCAGGCCGATTACGCGCCCGAGTTGAATGTGGTGGGCACCTTCGCGGGCGGCGTACCTGCCGACCCACAAGCCGCGTTCGCGGGCACGGCGGCCGACGGTGGAGCCGGTGCGGGCGGAGGAACCGGCGTGATCGCGTACTTCCTCAACGGTGCGTACGCCGACTATCCGGATGTTCGCGCCGCAATAGATCAAATGCTCAACGATCACGGCAAGGCATGGCTACGCGAGGCCGCCGGCACCTGCTTCGATGAGGCGTGGGTGCGTTACGGAGGACACTCGACCAGCGAATTCACCTCGGACGGGCGGACATTCAGCGAATGGGCGGCGACCACCCCAGCACTGGCCGCGGTCTTGAGCGAGCAGCGCCTCGGCCGATTCAAGCCGAAATCCCCTGTTCTGCTTGTTATCTCGGAAACAGATGATTTCATTCCCTACCAACCGATACGGAATCTCGCCCAAGACTGGTGCGCGCAGGGTGCGATCGTTCAGTTGTCAAAGGTCGATGGCGTTCCTCCTCTGCTCCCGAATTCTGGAATCAGCCATTCACTCGCCGAGGAGCCGATCGGAGATGTCGGCCAGGAATGGCTGAAACACCTGGTCTCGGGCGCGCCTGAACCATCGAATTGCCAAGCGCTGCCCTGACATCGCACGGCGCGGCACCCCGATGGGAAGCCGCGCCGTCGTCGTCTCAGCGCGCCGTTCGGATCGGGAGAATGATCGCGGACGTGCGATCCGCATCGGGGAAGGCTGTCTGATCCGCAACCCGCGATGCAGTGGCTGTGGCACGGGTCTGGGACGCGGCGCGTTCCTGTCGGCAGCCAGATGTAGCTCATTTGATATAGTCATGTGACCATATCGTTGTTTCGCTGGCCTCAAAGACGCTGCGGGTGGCCGCGACCGCTTCGGTCAGTCGACTTGGACAAGCGATCATGTACCGTGCATGATGAGATATGAACAAACCTCAACCATTGCGGCGATTGAAAGGAGTGCGATGCCCCGGGTTCCGGCAAAGGAGCGACGCCGCCAGTTCATCGACGCGACAGTTCGCGTCATCGCCGAACATGGCGTAAAGGCCGCCACTACGCGGCGGATCGCGGAAGCTGCGGACGCGCCATTGGCCTCGCTGCACTACTGCTTCCACACCAAGGAAGAACTGTTCTTGGCGGTCTTCGAGGAGATGGCCGATGCCATCGTCCAGAACGTCCTCAACAGTGAGGCTTCGACGAAGTCACTGGCAGATTCGGCACCAGAGCACCTACGCGAAGCTGTGGACTGGATGACCGAGAACCGCAATTTCGGGCGAGCCCAAAACGAACTCGCCAACTGGGCGACTCGCCATGATCCGGCGATGGCCGCGCAGGCCTACGATTTGTCGTTCGAAGCGGCGCGGCGCTCATTCCTCCGCGCCGCCGACGCCGACAGGTACTCGGCCGCGGCGGTCGATTCGGCCGTTCAGCTTTCGATACTCCTGTTGGACGGATTGCTGATGTCGTGGTGCGCCTACGATGACCGAGACCGGCTCGAAGGAGCTATCGGCACCGCATGCGACGCGCTGCGTACCTTCTGCGATCGACTCACCACCACTGATCTCGACGCGCTCACCACCTCGACCGCGGTGAACTGATCGACCGGCCGCACGCTTGGGTTACTGGTCGACCAGCGCTTGCTGAGCAGCGTGGACCCATGCACTGATCTGGGTCCGCGAATTCAGTCCGAGTTTGTTGAGGATGCGCTCGACGTGCCCGTCGACAGTTCTGCGGGAGATGATGAGCTGCGCCGCCATCTCCCGATTCGTGAGCCCCTGTGCGATCAGTTCCGCGATCTCTTGCTCCCGGCGGGTGAGCGGCGAACTGCCGGTGACGATCTTGGTCGTCCTCGCCGCCGACTGCCCCAACGCGAGATCAATTGCTTGTGCGATTGTCAGCGGCATCGACGAGGCAGGGCTTTTGGCGCAGTCGATCGATCGGTTCACTCGCTCCTGAGCTTCGGTGCTGTCGCGAGTGATATCGGGTCCGAAAGCGGCCAGTGATGTGCCGAACTGCTGCCACACCGAAGTCGCCGCGCTGAACACATTTACCGATCGCTCCAGATCGCCGACCGCCTCCGAGCACCAGGCGAGGACCTCCAGGGTCAGCGCGGTGCACATCGCGTCCTCGAAATCACGCTGGATTTCCAGGACGCGCTCGGCAGCGTCGACGGCCGCGTCGATCTTGCCCAGGTGGAAATTTGCGACAGCCGATGCGAACAGCGCGTACGCCCGGTTCCACCGCTCACCGTGTAATTGCGTCTCACGGATCACCTCGGCGCACGTCGCTAGGGCGTCCTCGGGCCGACCGTCGTAGATCTCGGCCAGCGCGAGCAGGTACGACGCGGTCAACGCCTCCGCTTCCGCACCCAAGGAACGGTGCACACGGATCGCCCGGCGATAGCGGTCGATGGCCTCAGCTGTCCGTCCGGACAGCAACGCCTGCAACCCGGCCCAATGGTCGTAATGGGCTTGCAGCCCTTGCTCTTCGAGCGTGGACGCTAGGGACGCGCACTCCGCCAGATGTGTCGACGCTCCGTCGTGGTCGCCCTGGATCAGCGCGATGCATGCGGTCAGCCACAGCACATGCCCGCGCTCGCTGGTGGAATGCGGCAACCGTTGCAGCAGTCGCTCGAGCCGAGTGCGTCCGTCGGAGAGATTGCCCCCGGCGGTCCAGTGGTACCGCAACGACACAGCCAAAGCCGCAGCAGCCCGAAGCTCGTCGTTCTGCAGGGACCAATCCAGCGCTGTCATGAGATTGGCATGATCAATTCGCCACTGCGCCAACAGCTCCGACTGCCCTGATCCGTACCACTCCCCCGCGTATCGCTGTGCTCGCTCGAGGAAGTGGTCACGGTGTCGACAGTGCAACTCCTCGCATTCGCCGCGGGCTTCGAGTAGCCCATGGCCATACTCGCGCACGGTCATGAGCTGGGAGTAGCGCAGTCGTTCGCGCGAGCGATCGACGCTGACGAGGGATTTCGAGATCAGACCGTCCAACAGATTCACGATCGGTTCCGAAGCCAGATCCCCACTGCCACAGACGGTTTCGGCGGCCTCCAAGTCGAAGCTGCCAGGGAATACCGACAGTCGTGCCCATAGCGCGCGTTCTCCCTCGGAGCAGAGTGCGTAGCTCCAGTCGATCAGCGCCCGCAGGGTTTGCTGTCGTGGAGAGGCGGTGCGACTTCCGCTGGTCAACAGGGTGAAGCGTTGGTCGAGCCGTTGGACCAGCTCCGCAGGCGACAAGGAGCGCAGCCGTGTCGCCGCAAGCTCGATGGCCAGCGGTATTCCATCGAGCTGAATACACAGCTGGGCGACGGCATCGACGTTCGCGTCGGTCAACTCGAATTCCTGGACCACGCTCTGCGTGCGCTCGACCAGCAGGGCGACGGACTCCACCAGCGCCAAGTTTGCGGCCTTATTGCCGGTCGAATCCTTCGGCATGCCCAGCGGCGGCAGCACGTAGGTGCATTCCCCCGCGATTCCGAGCGGCTCACGACTGGTGGTGAGGACACGTACCTCAGGTGCATGGGCGAGGATCGCGGCGATGAATTCCGCGGCGGCGATGTTCAGGTGTTCGCAGTTGTCGACCACGATCAGCATGTGACGACGCTCGACGTGGTCGAGGATCTTGCTCATCGCCGGTCGCGCGGATTGATCGGTCACGCCCAATGCCTGCGCGGCCGCCGAGGGCAGCGTTTCCGGCTCGCGCACGAGTGCCAGGTCGATCCAGCGCACCGAGTCACGGAACGCGCGCGAGGATCGCAGCGCGATCTCCTCGGCCAGTCGAGTCTTGCCGACCCCGCCCGAGCCGAGAACCGATACGAGTCGAGATTGCTGCAGGCGGGCACGAGTTTCGTCGATCTCGCGGCGTCGGCCGACGAAGCTGGTCATGGAATGGGTCAGGCCATCGATTCGGGTCAGCTTTTCATTCTCCGTCCGTGCGGGCCCTGCCAGCATCCCATCATAGGTGCTGGTGGGGAACCCCCGAAGGGGTATCGGCTGGGGTGATTTTCCTCGTGTGGGGGTGATACGGCGGACGTCAGTCTGATCGTCGGCACCGAGACGCGACCGCGCGGCTCTGGAGCCGATTGACAACGTTGAGGAGTGCAGCGCGATGACTGAGATCCCATTGTCCGTTCCATACGTGGACGTCGTCGTGGTGGGCGCCGGATTCACCGGTTTGTATGCCCTCCACAAGTTTCGGGACGAGATGAAGATGTCGGTGAGAGTATTCGAAGCCGGTGGCGATGTGGGCGGCACTTGGTACTGGAACCGCTATCCCGGTTGTCGTTGCGACGTGGAGAGCATCTTCTACTCGTACTCCTTCGACGAGGCCCTGCAGCAGGAATGGTCATGGAGTGAGAAGTATGCGAGCCAGCCCGAAATCCTGCGCTACCTGAATCACGTCGCCGACCGTTTCGACCTGCGCAAGGGAATCACCTTCGACACCCGCGTGACAGCCTTGCACTGGGATGACCAGGAATCACTGTGGACGGTTCGCACCGATGACGGAAACAGCTTGCGCTGTCGCTACGTCATCTCCGGGGTCGGCACACTGTCCGTCGCGAAGAAGCCCGAATTCGGTGGTATCGAGAATTTCCAGGGCGAAGTCTTGTTCACCGGTAACTGGCCGCACGAAACGGTGGACTTCTCGGGCCAGCGCGTTGCTGTCATCGGCACCGGCGCGAGTGCCAGCCAAGCGATCCCGTTGATCGCCGAGGAAGCCGCGGAACTGCTGGTCTTCCAGCGCACCCCCAACTTCGCCACTCCGTTGGCCAACGCTCCGATCGACGCGGAGCAGATGCGGAAGATCAAGGAAGACTATCCGAGTCTGCGCGAGGCCGCTCGTAAAGGTTTCATCGGCGTTCCGTACGACCAGTGGCTGCCCTCGGCTTTGGCGGTCGATCCCGACGAGCGTCGGCGCGTGTACGACGACCGATACGCGGCCGGCGGGTTCCGGCTATTCGTCGATAGCTTCCAGGACATCCTCTACAACTACGATGCCAACGAGACCCTCGCCGAGTATCTGCGCGAGCGCATTTACGAGCGCGTCAAGGATCCCGATACCGCGGAAAGGCTGGTTCCGAAAGGTTACGCATACGGCACCAAGCGACCGCTGCTCGAGACGGACTACTTCGAGACATTCAACCGAGAGAATGTGCGGCTCATCGACGTAAGCGAGGAGTCGATCGACGAGATTACCGCGACCGGAGTCCGGGTCGGCGAGCACACCTACGAGGTCGATGTCATCGTTCTCGCCACCGGATTCGACGCAATGACCGGTCCGATCCTGGCGATGGATCTCCGGGGACGCAATGGGATTCGGCTTGCGGACAAGTGGGCTGATGGTCCGCGCACCCATCTCGGGCTGATGGTCAATCAGTTCCCGAATCTGTTCATGATAACCGGCCCTCAGTCGCCTTCGGTGCTGCAGAACATGCCGATGGGTATCGAGGACCACGTCGACTTCGCGTGCGATGCGATCAATTACCTACACTCTCGCGATTTGAACATCATCGAGCCCACCGAGCAGGCCGAGTCCATGTGGCTGGCGCTCGTCAACGCCATCGCAGATCTCACGCTGATGCCCCAAAGCAAGTCCTGGTATGTGGGGGCGAATATCCCGGGCAAGCCTCGGGCGTGCTTCCTATATCTGGGCGGCGCTCCGACCTACCGACAGACCTGCGCCGAGGCAGTCGCCGGTGGTTACACGGGTTTCTACCTGTCCAAGGCACAGGCGTTCGATTCGAAGGCCGTGGTCGGCGAGGCTGTCTAGAGAAAGCTCGTACTCCGTTGCGTCACAAAGGATTCGTTGAAGGCCGGTGCCGCGTACGGGCGGCAAATCGGACAGCAAAATATTTGGAGGCTCAGATGAGCAGTATCGAAAATACCGGCAAGCGAGTCACCATAGTCGGTGGCGCGGGTGCCATGGGCCGCTGGGCCCTGCGCACTGCCGCTCGGCTCGATTTCATCGGTGATCTGGTTGTCGCCGATATCAATCTCGAACGGGCACAGCAGATCTGCGAGGAAGTCGGTGCCCCGGCCAGGGCGGTGCAGCTCGATGTAACCGATACGGTAGCGATACGTCAGGTGTTCGCTGCCAGCGACATCGTGCTGAACACCATGGGGCCGTTCGTAATGTACGGCGAGCGGATTCTGCGCGCGGCGATCGAATCGGGTTGCGACTACCTGGATATCGATGACGACTGGGAGTCGACGGTCGCCGCGCTGGAATTGGATGCCGCGGCCAAGTCCGCTGGTGTACGAGTAGTAAAGGGCATGGGCGCGAGTCCCGGCCTCAGCAATCTGCTCGCTCGGGCCGCGGCCTCGGAGCTGGATCAGGTCGACGAGCTGTACACCGGCTGGGCACTCGTGGGTGCGTCGGCAGATCCAGCCGACAGCTCGTCCGGCCCCTCGGCTGCGCTGGACCATTTTCTCAGACAATCCAGCGGGCAAATTCGGACGTGGCAAAACGGCGGCTGGGCGGAACCTGCTCCGCTCGAGCGCATCGAGCTCAGCTTTCCCGGCTTGGGCCAGCACACCGTCTACACCTGTGGTCACCCCGAGCCCATAACTCTGGCAGGAAATATCCCGGTGCGGAACACCTCCCTCAACGTGATGAGCGGGCCCGACTGGTTCTTCGACCCGTTGCGGACAGTCGCGACCGGCTATGCGAACGGCGAACTGACGCTCGGACAGGCCGGGGAGAAGCTGGCGGCGGCTCGTCGCCCATTCCATGACGCGCTTCCCCTGGTGTGGGCCCTGGCGACCGGTGATGGTGCCGAACAGGGAATGAGTGTGCTCGCCACCATCACACCGTCCTATAGCCTGCCGGGCCGGATGGGCGGAGCTACGGGTATCCCGCTGGCGGTCGGACTCGATCTCCTGGTCCGTCACGCTGACACACCGGCCGGAGTTTTGGCGCCGGAATCGGCATTCGAACCGAGCGAGTTCTTCGAACGGCTCGCTGATTTCGCCACGAAATCGGAGGATGCGGATCCCTCGATGTTGTCCATCGTCAAATCGGAAGGGGATGCATGATGACAACTGCGGTGGGACTGGCAGACCATCTCTTCGCTGCCGGTGTGCGCCATCCCGACCGGGCATTTCTTATCTGGAACGGCGAGGCGATCACCTACCGCGACGCCGTCGACCTCGTATCACGCACCGGTCGCGCGCTGCGGGATCTGAACGACTCGAACGGTGGAAATGACCGGGTCACTTTGTATTTGGGCAACGGCCCCGAGGCGATATACGCCTGGCTCGGCGCGCAAGCGGCGGGCATGGTTCCCGTGACGCTCAACCGTGGTCAGCGCGGTGACGCGCTGGCCGAGATGGTGGCCCGCGTGGACTCGACCGTCGTACTCACCGACCTGAGCGGGTTGGACCAGCTCGAGTCAGTCGACGCCGCGGCAGGTCGCACAGTGGTGCTTGTAGACGGCGGTGCAGACGGCCCGCTCTCGTTCTGGGATCTGATTCGCAGCGTGCCGTCCGACCCGGTGTGGAAGCCCGTTGGGAACCGCCCGGATGCGCCCGCGACCATTCTCTTCAGTTCCGGTACCACCGGCCGGTCCAAGGGAGTCGTTGTACCCCACGGCATGTTCGACGCGGGCAGCGCCGAGCTGGCAAAGGCATGGGCGGTCGACGAGCGCGACGTCTTTCACAACTGGGCTCCGTACTTTCACATCGCGGCCCAGATGGATGTATTCGGAGTAGCGATGCGCGCCGGTGCCACAGTGGCACTGTTCGAGACCTTTTCGCTGTCGCAGTTCTGGAATCAGATACGCGATTGCGGCGCAACATTATTCGGCGGATTCGTCAGTGTTCTGGAGCTGCTCTACGCGGCTGCGCCCGATCCCAGAGATCGTTCCCACAATCTGCGGATGGGGATCGCGGGTCACCTGCCAGCAGGCTTGCGGCGCGACTTCGAGCAGCGATTCGGTGTTCGGATGCTCGATGTCTATGGCATGTCGGAGGCCGAACCACTGAGCATGCCGACACTAGAGCTGAATTTGCCGAACGGCAGCTGCGGACCGGCGAATCCCAATTTCGAGATCCAAATCCACGACGATCAGGGTAAGCAGCTGCCGCACGGCGAGCAAGGCCGAATCGTCTTTCGACCACAGCGTGCGAACGTGATGATGAGCGGCTATCTTGACGAACCCGAACGTACCGCGAACGCGTGGCGCGAGGGCTGGTTCCAAACCGGCGATATCGGCCGCATGGACAGCGCGGGATATATCTACTTCGTCGAGCGGATGACGGATTTCATCCGAGTGCGAGGCGAGAACGTCTCACCACAGGAAGTCGAAACGGCGCTGCTCGGCCATCCAGGTATCGCCGAGGTGGGCGTCGTCGGTGTGCCGTCCGAACTGGGCGAAGACGATATCAAAGCGGTGATCGTACCGGTGCCCGGAGCTGATTTCACCGGCTTGGTGGACTGGTGCCATTCTGTCATGGCCAAGTTCATGGTGCCGACGCTTTTCCAGCTGGTCGAAAAGATCCCGCGCACGGAAACCAGCAAGATTCGGCGCACGGAATTGCGAAGTCTCGAATCCGAACTCCTGACCAGATCGGATATCGATGCGGCGTACAACTGAGGAGAACAAAATGGCATTCAGAATCACCATCGACACGGGAGGAACCTTTACCGATGTCGTGGTGGCCGACGGCAACGGAAATATCGCGCTCGGAAAGGCACTCACGAACCACGATCGCGTTTTTGTCGGCATCTGGGAGGGGCTCGACGCCGCCGCGGCCGTACTCGGCCGGACCCGTGAAGAGGTGCTGACCGGTGCGGATCTGTTCGTCTATGCGACCACTCGCGCCACCAACGCGATCATCGAGGGTGAGACCGCCAGAACCGCACTGCTGACCACCGCCGGTCATCCCGAGACCCTCGTCATGCGCGAAGGCGGCAGGTTGGACGCGTTCGACTTCGCCGTGGAGTATCCGGAGCCATACGTGCCGAGGCGGTTGACCTTCGAGATCGATGAACGTATCGATGCCGAGGGCGGAATCGTCCGCGAGCTCGACGAGACCGGTGCCGTTGCGATCATCGAGGGCCTGCGGCAACGGCATGTCGAGGCGGTGGCGGTGTGCTTGCTGTGGTCAACGGTCAATCCCGCACACGAGCTACGTCTCGGTGAGTTGCTCGAGCAACATTTGCCCGGCATTCCGATCACGCTGTCACATCAGCTCAATCCAGTGCTACGCGAATTCCGTCGTGCCTCGTCAGCCGCGATCGACGCATCATTGAAGCCATTGATGCAGTCGCATCTGACCGACCTGCACATGGATCTGAAGGCGCACGGATTCGCAGGTGAGCTCATGGCGGCAACGTCGTTCGGCGGGGTCATGCACGTATCGGAACTCGCACAGCGCCCGATCTACAGCGCACGGTCCGGGCCATCGATGGCTCCGATCTCCGGCCGGACGTACGCGAGTCCACATGCCAACGGGCGCGACATCATCGTGTGCGACACCGGCGGCACCAGCTTCGACGTGAGCATGGTGCACGACGACAAGGTGGTCTTCACGCAGGAAACATGGCTCGGTGGAAAGTATTTCGGCCATCTGACAGGCATGTCGTCGGTGGACGCTCGCAGCATCGGCGCCGGCGGCGGATCCATCGCCTGGGTGGATTCCGGCGGATTGCTGCGTGTCGGCCCGCGCAGTGCGGGGTCGAACCCGGGACCGGCCGCCTACGGGCTCGGCGGCACCGAGCCGACGGTCACCGACGCCGCCACGGTGCTCGGGTACCTCAATCCGGACAATTTCCACGGCGGGCGATTGACACTCGACGTCGACGCCGCACGTTCCGCGGTGAGCGAGCTCGCCGAAAAGATCGGTCTCGACCCCGAAAAGTGTGCGGCAGCCATCCTCACCATCGCCAACGAGCAGATGGTCCGCGCGATCCACGAACTGACCACCGTGGAGGGCGTCGACCCTCGCGAGAGCTTCGTCGTGGCAGGCGGTGGTGCTGGCGGGTTGAACTGTGTGGCGATTATGCGCGAACTCGGCTGTCGCGAAGTTCTCGTCCCGCGCACCGCGGGCGGTCTGAGTGCGTGTGGTGCGCAATTCTCCGACATTATTTTCGAGTACTCCGCAACGCATCCGACCTCTACCAGGAATTTCGATTTCGACGGAGTGAACGCCACACTCGAATCCCTGATCGGTCGAGCTGAAGCAGAAGCCTCGAAATTACGGTCGCGCGGGTATGATCGCACCGACTTGCGGCTGTCGGTCGAAGCTCGATACGCCGAGCAGAACTGGGAGATCATCGTCGAACTGCCGAATCTACGATTCGAAACCGAAGAGGATATCAAGCAATTAATCGATATCTTCGGCACCGAGCACGAGCGGCTTTTCATGGTTCGGGACAACGAAGCTCCCGTAGAATGCCTGTCCTGGCGTTTGCGCGCAATCACGGCTACCGGGGCGCCGTTGCCGCCAGTACAGGAGTCTTCTGCAACATCCTTGGTTCCGGAAGTTCGACGCATCGCCTACTTCGACGGCGTCGCACATCAGTCGGTGGTTGTTCGAGGCGCGGAAGCTTTACCCGGTCATGAAATCGCCGGACCCGCAATCATCGAAGAACCGACCACGACCATTGTGCTGCCGCCGGGAGCGACGGCGCATGTGACATCTACCGGCAACTACCTGATCGAGGTTGGAGCATGACCAGCGCCCTTACGATCGACGACCCCACCCTGGTCGCGATCCTTGCCAATCGATTCGAGGCCATCGGCCGTGAGATGACCAATACTCTGCTCCGAACGGCTCGTTCGGCCGTGATCGGAGTCGCTCGGGACTTCTCCTGTTCGATTGTGACCGGTGACGACCGCCTACTGGCCTCCGCAGCCGGACTCCCGGTGCACATCTTCGGTTCGCACTTGCAGTCCAAGGCGATGCGAGAACTGCATCCGGACTTGCGCGACGGTGATGCATATTTGCACAACGACCCATATCTGGGCAATACCCATCATGCGGACCATACGATTCTGGTACCCGTTTTCGTGGACGGCGAGCATCTTTTCACCGCGTGCGCGAAGGCGCATCAGGCTGATATCGGGAATACACTCCCGACGACGTACATGCCCTTTGCCCGGGATATATTCGAAGAGGGCGCGGTGAGCTTCCCGTGTGTGCGGATCCAACGTGATCGCAGGGACGTCGAAGAAGTCATCCGAACAGCTCGACGGCGCATCCGTGTACCGCAGGTGTGGTACGGGGACTATCTGGCGGCGCTCGGTGCCGCCCGGATCGCGGAAAAGCGCCTGCAGGAACTCACCGAGCGTTACGGCGTAGATACGATCAAGGCATTCATCGAGACATGGTTCGACTACTCGGAACGGCGGATGCGCGAAGGACTGCGCAAGATTCCGTCAGGTCGCTACATCGGCAAGGCTACCCACGACCCGTTCCCTGGTGTGGAGCAGGGAATCCCGCTGCAGGTGATCGTGGACGTCGATGCCGAGGCCGGAACCGTCGTGCTCGATTTGCGCGACAATCCGGACTGCGTACCGGCCGGTTTCAATCAGAGTGAGGCGACCGCGACCAACAGCGTGGTAACAGGACTTTTCAACATTCTGGACAGCGATATCCCGCACAATCACGGCACGTTTCGTTGTATCGAAGTCCTACTTCGCGAGAACTGCGTCGCCGGTATTCCAGTGCACCCTACGTGTTGCTCGATGGCAACCACGAACGTTGCCGACCGGTTGGTGAACGCGACGGCGAGTGCATTCGGCGACCTGCCCGGGATCGGACTGGCACAGGGCGGGGCCGCGATGGGCGCCGATTCCGCCGTGATCGGCGGTACCGACAACCGAAGGGGCGGTTCGCAATACGTCAATCAAATCATTATCGGCAATAACGGCGGTGGAGCTCATGCCGATACCGACGGCTGGCTCACCATCGCGTTACCGGTTACCGGAGGCCTGCTGCACCGCGACAGCGTCGAGGTGCTCGAAGGCAAGTATCCGATTCTGATCGATGAGGTAAGGCTGACGATCGACGGCGGGGGTCCCGGTCGGCGGCGCGGGGCACCTCCAGCCGTCGTCGTGTACGGGCCGCGAGACACTCCCATGACGGTCGCATATGCCGGCGACGGGGGTGTGCATCCCGCAGCGGGCGTCAACGGTGGCGGCCCCGGGGCGAAAGCCTGGGGACAGATCCTCGGTCGTGGTGATTCCCCGATTGATATCGGCACCATGGGATTCCAGTTCCTCTCGCCCGGCGAGCGTGTTCGGGCCAGCGGTGCGGGTGGCGGAGGTTTCGGCGACCCGCGCGAGCGTGAACCGGAACTGGTTTTGTCCGATGTGCTGGAAGGCTGGATCTCCCGCGAGGCCGCCGTGGATCAATACGCGGTCGTGTTGGCAGGTGCGATCGAGGACGAATCACTTGCCGTGAATGTCCAAGCGACCGAACAACTCCGCGAGCACCAGCGCGATTGACTGTCCCGATGCGGCGTCGCCCAATGAAAAGGGGCTGGTCGGCTGAGTTCCGCTCAGCCGACCAGCCCCATCACGGTGCTCGCGCTCTATCGGCCGACGGATCTATCGAGCGTGCCGAGAAGAGCCGCGAAAGCTAATGCTGACTTCGGTTCATATGCCGTTCGCCAGAGGCCGCCGTGCAGAGCCTGATCACTGAACAGCGCTTCTGGATGTGGCCGCGACACCGTGCCGTAGTTCAGATCATGAACGAGCAGGGCCGCCATGAGAACGCGGCAGGTCTCGGGCTCGAACACTTCGACATTGAAGTGGTGTGCACCGCGATACGCGGCAGCCAGTGCCCTGTTGCGGGTCACCGAGCGGGTCCACGATGCGGGTGCGACATTGAACGAAACCGGATGTCCCGCGCATTCGGCGATGACGCCGCGCCAGCGCTGCAGGCGTTTGGCCAGGGCGTAGCTCGGACCTTGTTGCGGGACAAGGATATCGGCGAGGCCGGTACCGTCGGTGTGCACTGTGGTGTACGAGGGACGGAACAGGGTGCCGCGGGATACCCACCGGCCCACCGAGTCCAAATAACCGACTCGGCCTCGTTCGCGCCATGCTGTGCGACCGGCTCCAACGACGGCGGGCGGAACAACAAACGCGTCGGTGGGTGTAGCGAGATAGGCGAGGGCGGTTTTCGGATCGAGAGAGCTCAGATATGTGGCCAGCAGGTCGATCGCCATGGTGACTCGGACGTGCGTGCCGCGATCGGCGTAGGCGTACATGCCCAGCACGAGTGCGGAGTCCGCGGCTTCGGTCCTGATCCAGGTGGCCAGCTCGTCCAGATCGGTGGTGACATCCAAGCCCGGTGTGCCATCGGGACGTAGTGGCCACCGCACGATGCCAGCCCCGTTTCGCGCAATCTCCGCGATGCGTAACCACACGTCGCGGCCCGCCACGTCGACCGCGAGAACGTCCGCACCCCAGGCAGACAGTGGCGCGAGCGGGCTCAGTTCAGCGCCCGCGCCGAGTAGTGCGATCCGACGACCAGGGACCGACAACCAGTGTGGATGGGCTGCCACCCGAGCAATGGCTTCTCGGAAGGATGGCTCAGCGATTCCTCGCGAGACCCAGGTGTCGAGTTGGTCGAGTAGTTCGGAGCCCCCCAGTTCCCGGCCACGATACGGGACCCGCAGCTGCGCCGCCGGTTGCGTGGCACCGGTCACGGTCGCGGTGCGTGGCTGCCACGCCAGACGGCGGCCGAGCGTCACCTCGCAAAGCGGCTTTTCTCGAGCCTCCTCGATCCAGACCATGTTACGCCGGGCAGAGGCAAGTCCCGCTGCCGCGACGGCATGTGCCACGGCGCTATAGGCCGTCGCACTGGTCAGCTTCGCTAGCAACGCTGCGTAATCGGTGCGCCATGCCCGGCTATCGAGTACCCGTTTTCGCAGTTCTGGCGAAGCTGGCTCGGCCGCGTCGGCGAGGATCCTGGTCAGTGTCGGGGTGGTGGGTCGGGTGTTCGACACAAGAGCGAAGTCGACGGACATCTCATCTAATCCTGCGAATGATGCGGCGGCAGCGACGCTCGAGCAGAACGACGGCTATGCCGAAGAATCGGAAGGCTGGGTTGGTGGTCTGTTTGTGGTGGTAGCGGTAGTAGATCTGCTGGCAGATGACGGCCAACCGGAACAGGCCGAAGACCTCGTAAAATGCCCATTCGTGGTCGTCGAGGCCGATTCCGATACGGCGGCAGTAGTATTCGACGACTTCGTCGCGGGTGAGCATGCCGGACGTGTGGGTGGGCTGGCGGCGGAAGAACTTGAATGCCGGGCCGTCGTCCTGCTGCACCCAGTAGGCGAGGGCGCCACCCAGGTCCATCAGCGGATCGCCGATCGTGGCCATTTCCCAGTCCAGCAGTCCGATCGGGCGGGTGGGATCGGTGCGGTCGAGGACGATGTTGTCGAAGCGGAAGTCGTTGTGGATGAGGACGGCTGCGCGGTCGGCGGGCTGATTGTCGGCGAGCCAGCACATCACCGATTCGAACGAGCCCACGTTCCAGGTCTTGGCGTGCCGGTATCGGTCACTCCACCCGGCGACCTGACGGGCGACATAGCCGTGCCCCTTGGACATCCAGGTCAGGCCCGCCGCGTCCGGATCGACCGTGTGCAGGCCGACCAGAACATCGAGAACGTTTGTACACAGGCTACGGACCTGGGCACTGGTCAGGTCCAGCTCCGGCGGTAGCTCTTTACGGGGGATGATGCCGTCGAGGCGGCGCATCAGATAGAACGGGACACCGATGATTCCAGGATCCTCGCAGAGCGCGATCGTAGCAGGTACGTAATCGAAGACCGGGCCGAGTGCTGTCTGTACCCGGTACTCGCGGGCGATATCGTGTGTGCCTTCGGCGCGTCGGCCTCCCGGAGGGCGACGCAGAATGAGATCACGGTCGGGATATTCCAGCAGATAGGTCAAATTCGAAGCGCCACCGGAGAATTGGCGCACCGCCGGGACAGCGACGAGGTCCGGCACGTGTGCGTGTAACCAGGCGGTCAGAGCAGAGATATCGAAGGCGTCCTCAGCACGCACCTCGCGGGCGTCTGAATGTGCCGAGACGGCACGTGATGTCACGTCAGTTTCCTCACGATCGACAGGGGCAGCAGTTTTATGGCGACGGCCAGCGGCACCCACGGCCAGCGCGGGACATAGGCGGTGGTCTTGCGTGCCTCGATAGCCCGCACCATGGCGGCGACACCGGGCTCGGTGTCGACCATGAATTTGGTGCGATCCGCCGCGGCGGCATTCATCTCCGACCGGATGTAGCCGGGACAGATGAGTGAAATATCCACTCCCGGAATACGTTCCGAGCGCAGACCCTCCGCGAGAGCGGCGACACCAGCCTTGCTGGCCGCGTAGGTTGTCATCGAGCGCCGCATGCCGCGCAGCGCGGAAAACGACGAGATGAGCACCAGATGTCCGCACTTCTGAGCACGGAAGATCGCCAGAGCGTGCTCGCATTGCGTCAGCGCCCCAACGAAATTCGTCATGGCGGTGGTGCGGTTGGCCGTCTGCCCTCCGGTTCCGAGAGCCGCGCCGGAACCGCTGCCAGCGTTGACGATGACCCGGTCCAGTCGCCCGAAAGACGAATGGAAGCCCTCGAATACCGCCTGGACGGCCGCGTCGTCGGTGACATCGAGTGGCGCGATCTCCACCTTCGAATCAGGCTGTGCGGTAAGGAGTTCGTCTCGAAGCGTGGCGAGCCGATCGAGTCGGCGTGCACACAAGCCCAGGTCGTAGCCCAGGGCGGCGAACTGGCGCGCCATTTCCTCGCCCAATCCGGAACTGGCACCGGTTATGACAATGACTCTTCTGCTCATCGGGCGCTCCCCTCGTCGTGCGCAACCATGTTGGCAACGGAGACGTGGCGCGCGACGCAGCGATCGGCGAAGGTCTCGCCCAAACCCGCTGTACGACCGGGAGTCAGAATCCGCGCCATCGTCATCGCCCACCGCTGTACTTGCCGAGCTCGACTCGTCCGACAACGTCGAGATGCACCTCGTCCGGACCGTCGGCCAACCGGATCGCTCGCGCGGTGGACCATGCTGCCGCCAGTGGGAGATCGTCGGAAAGCCCCGCGCCGCCGTGCATCTGCATGGCGAAGTCGATTACTTCCTGAGCCATGGTTGGCACGTGCGCCTTGATCTGGCTGATCTCGCTCAGTGCACCGCGCGATCCGACGGTGTCGAGCTTCCAAGCCGCGTGCAGCACCAGTAGGCGGGCGGAGTCGATGGCAATGCGCGCCTTGGCGATCCGCTCACGGTTACCTCCCAGGGCCGCCAGGGGCTTCCCAAAGGCAGTACGGTCCAAGCCGCGTCGGCACACGGCCGCCAATGCCGCCTCGGCGAGGCCGATCAGACGCATGCAGTGGTGCACGCGGCCAGGACCTAGCCGACCTTGCGCGATTTCGAAGGCGCGACCGGGTCCGAGAAGAATATTGGACGCTGGGACGCGCACGTTCGCGAAGGTCACCTCACCGTGTCCGAAGGGCTCGTCGTAGCGGCCCATGGCCGGGAGCATCCGCTCGATCTTTACCCCGGAGGTATCGCGGGGTACCAGGACCATGGTGTGCCGCCGGTGCTTGTCCGCATCCGGGTAGGTCAATCCCATATACAGAATGACCCGGCAGTCCGGGTGGCCGATGCCCGTGGTCCACCACTTACGGCCGTTCAGCACGACCTCGTCCCCTTCGAGCACCGCGGCGGCGGCCATATTCGTCGCATCCGACGACGCCACCCCCGGCTCGGTCATGGCGAACGCCGAACGGATCGTACCTTCCAGTAACGGGTCGAGCCATCGATCGCGCTGGGCCTGGTCCCCGTACTGAAGCAGCACCTCCATGTTCCCCGAATCCGGTGCATTGCAATTGAATACGTGCGGGGCGAGCAAGGACCGTCCGGTGAGCTCAGCGATCGGGGCATAGTCGACGTTGGTCAGACCTGCACCACCTTGGGTGCCGAATCGCGCGGCGTAGACACCGGCATGCGCGGCTGGCAGGAACAGATTCCACAACCCTTGTGCTCGCGCCTTGGCGCGCAGATCGGTGAGCAGCGACCGAGGCCGCCAAGGATCGTCTGCGTTCTCGCGCTGCGCGGCTACCTCGCGGTGATATTCGGCCTCGACGGGAGCGACCTCCTCGTCGATGAAGCGCCCCACTCGCTCCATCAGATCGGCAGCCCGGGAGCTGGGTGCGAAATCCATCTCTTCTCGTTCTTCTCGCTGGTATGAACAGGGCAATCGCGCAGCGCGTGCGGACGATCGCGCGCTTGCGCAGCTAGGCAGGGCCATCGGACCGGCCGAGCAGATGGCCGGAAACGATTACGCGCTCCCTGCGTCTCCAGCTCTCCCGGCGCCAACAAACCGCACCGGGACGAGCTCGATGTGCACATGCAATTCTTGAAAACCGCAAGCGGGGGGAGAATAGGCATGAAACACGGCCATGATGTGCACACGCACAAGCCGATAAGTCACCGATGAGTGCCCCACAAGACCAAATCGGATGATCGCCTCGACCCGAGAGCTCCGCTGGCGCACAGGCCGAAAGCGCTCTTGATATCGAGCACGGCACACTAGCCGTTGTCGTCCAGAGTTCGAGGGCAGGTGGCGCGCTGGCGCCATTGTGCCGGCGGGAGGCCGGTGTGTCGTTTGAACGCGGTGGTGAAGGTGGCCTCGTTGGCGTAGCCGACGCTGCGGGCGACACCCGCGATGCCCGAGTCATTGCGCCGCAGCAGATCTCGCGCCAATTCCATGCGCCATTCGGTGAGGTAGGTCAGGGGTGGCTGCCCGGCGCTGGCGGTGAACCGGCGGGCGAAGGCGGCGCGGGAGAACCCCGTGCGGTCGGCAAGTTCCTGCACTGTCCAAGGGTGGGCGGGGTTTTCGTGAAGGGCGTTCAGCGCGGGCGCCAGCCTAGGGTCTGTGAGGGTGCGGTACCAGCCCGGCGGTACGGCGGTGGGCTGCGCGAAGGCGGTGCGCAGGGCGTAGACCAAGGCCAGATCCATGAGCCGGTCGACGGCGGCTTGCCTGCCTGGTTTGCCGACATGCCCGTCTTCGGCGTCGAGCAAGTGCAGTACTGCAGTGAGATCCTGCGGTACCACGGGCAAGTGCACGAGGGCGGGCAACGTCCGCAGGAGCACCGAGGCAATGTCACTGTCGAAACAATAACTGCCACAGACCATTACAGTGTCGCTGTCGGCCCGCCCAGCCTCGGGATGATTGGCGTAGCGGTCGTGCTCGCCGTCGAGCAGCCACGTCGGGCCGACGCGACTGAAAGCCTGGCCGCGTGCCGTGGCCGTCGAGGCGACGGTGTGGTCATATCCGCGGATCAGAACGAACGCCCCTGCCCGCAACTCCACCGAATCCGGATGATCAGGCGGCCGTATCCAGGCGTTGCCGCGCAGCACTCCGTAAAAGGTGAGTTCTGCGGTGTCGTCGTCGACACGCAGACCCCACGGGGAACGCAGTGCCAACCGCGCCACAAGTGCCGCGTGGGCGCGGCCCGCGGCCACGATCTCGCTGAAGGCATCCAGGACCGGCTCCGATACGTCGCTGGGAAGGTGGGCGAACAAGACGACAGCGAAAGCAGTCGCGACGCTCGGACAAAGACGCGGCTGCTCGCCCCGCCTTTACTTGAAAGCGTAAGCAACCAGCCACCAATACTATTGGAGGAGTTATGGATACGCGCACGCTGCCAGCCATCGTCACCACCGCTGAGGCGCTCGAGGTCATGCTCGGCGCGCAGCGCTCGATCACGCGGGCGGTGGCGGACGGGGATCTCGACGCCGTAATGGATCATTTCGCCGATGACGCCCGCATGTACCCCGAGGGCCTGCCCGGCGCGCTGACGGGTCGCGAACAGATCCGTACTTACTACACCCATCTGTTCGACATTGTGGCCGCCGCCGGCGCCACACTGTCGTCCGAATTCGATCCGGCCCCCGACGTCGAGCCGATCGGCGATCTGATACTCGACAGCGGAACCGCCACAGTCGTGATCACCCACCCCGACGGCCACGCCGATCGCCGCAGCAGCAAAGAACTCGTGGTCTGGCGTCACTTCGACGGCAAATGGCGCATCATCCGATACATGGCCAATAACGCCTGACCCGGGAGCCGACCGCACCTTGCTGCCACCTCCCCGCGCCGCCGAGCAGTACGTACGCTCCGGCGAGCTCGGCCGGTTGTCCAGCACCAGTGCTAACACTGGCAATCAGGAGTCGGTGGAATTCGCACGCGTCTGCGGAACGTTGTTTTGCGATGCCGCTACCCATGCCGCAATCTGTGCCCGCGAGGTAAACCCCAATTTGGTCAACAAGTGCTCGACGTGTCCCTGTGCGGTCCGCGGCGAGATCACCAGGCGAGCGGCGATCTGCCGGTTTGTAAGCCCTTCGGCAATCAGTTCGGCGACTTCACGCTCGCGTTTGGTCAGTTTTCGGCCCGCAGTCTCCATTTGCTCAGGTGAGACGGATTCACCGAGGGCATAGGCGATCGCGGCGTCGAAACTGAGCGCGGCGCCCTCCCGCTGGGCTGCGGTGTAGCTCTTCTCACTCATTGCCTGCCGGGTTCGGCGTTCGCACTCTTCTTGATGCACGCGCAGGTCCGAAAATAGTACCGGCGCGGTGCCCACCGAGCGGGCGATCTGCTCAGCGGCTGCGGTCAAGACGACCGCCCGCTCGGTGTTCCCTTTTTCCGCGGCAATCCATGCCAGTGTTTGCAGGCAGATGCTGGCGTTAGTGTGGTCGCTCACCCTCCGGCTCACCCGCAACGACCGCGTGAGTAGTTCAATTGCCCGCGTGGAATCGCCGTGTCGCCACGACGCGACAGCCAGCGACAGCAGCGCGTAAGACCGGTGCATCGTTTCTCCGCACTTTTCGCTGATCGCGAGCGCGTGCTCGAAGTACTCGATCGCCCGGGCAGTGTCATTGCGCAGTTCGTATGTGACGCCGAGGAGTGTTACGGCGTCGACCCGGAACAGGAGGTCGCCGTGCTCCGCATACACACGGATGGCTTTCTCCAGATAGGGGCGCGCATCGGAGAGGTTTCCGCTGAACAATGCGAGAAGGCCGTCGGCGAAATCAATATGTGCGCGGGCCAGGGGGTCGGTCGTCTGCTCGACGAGCGCTCGCCCTTGCCGTACCAGAGCGGCCACCGCCGACAGGTCGCCCTGTACCGCGGCGATGAGGCTCGCGGCGTAGAGCGCCGCAGCATGGTCCACAGTAACCGGTCCGGAGCGCAGCGCTAAGAGGCGTTCCAGCCAGCGCCGCCCCTCACTGAGTGAGCCTTCGGAAAACCAGAAAGGCAAGAGCGCTGCGGCGATCCGAATCCCGGCTTCGGGGTTGTCGGACATGCAGAATTCCAGCGCTTGTCGCAGGTTTGGTTGCTCTCGACGTAACCGACGAAACCACTCGAATGCGCGAAGACTGACCCACTCGGCATTCGCACTGAGCGCGAGCCGTTCGTACCAGTTGCGGTGGCGGCGACGAAGCTCGAGGTATTCGCCGGTTTGCTGCGCCTTCTCGAAGCCGTAGTCGCGCACGGTGTCGAGCATTCTGAAGCGCACCGCAGTACCCGACTCCTCCCGTATCAGGATCGACTTGTCGATGAGGGAGGCCACTGTATCCAGCAGATCTTCTCCCGCGACATCATCGCCACAAACAGCGTGCGCGGCCTCGAGCTCGAAACTGCCGGCGAACACGGACAGCCGGGCCCACACTCGTTGTTCCGTCGGTGCGCACAGGTCGTAACTCCAGTCGATACACATGCGCAACGTCTGTTGGCGTGCCGGGGCACTCCTGCTGCCTCGCGTCAGTACCGCGAATCGGTCAGTCAACCGCTGCAGCAACTGCTCAGGCGACATCGCCCGCAACCGGGCTGTCGCCAACTCGATCGGCAATGGCAAGCCGTCCAGCCGTCGGCAGATCCGAGCGATGGTGACCTTGTTGTCGTCGGTGAGTTCGAATCCCGCGACAGCCGCCGCGGCCCGCTCGGTGAACAACCGCATCGCGTCGTTGCGGGTCAGCCCCCTCGGTAGCTCATCCGGATCGGGGACGGCCAGCGGGTGAATCGGCAGTACGGCTTCCCCGTCGACGCCAATCGGCTCGCGACTTGTCGTGAGGATCCGCAACCCGGGACATGCGCGAAGCAGCGACTCGGCGAGTTTGGCCACCTCGTCGGCCAGCTGCTCGCAATTGTCGAGCACAAGCAACAATTCCTGCTCGGCGAGGAAATCTATGAGCGTCTCCCGCAACGGCCGCACCGAACGGTCTTGCAACCCCAGCGCACCCGCCACGATGCCGGTCAGCAGGGACTCATCACGCAGCTCGCCTAGCTCTACGAATGTGACGCCGTCTGCGAAGTCATGCTGCGCATTGGTTGCCACCCGCGCCGCCAGCCGCGTCTTACCCACCCCACCTATGCCGGTCAACGTCAACAACCGCACAGCCGACAACGAGTTCGTGGCTTCGGCCAGCTCTGTGCGCCGATCGACGAAACTCGTCAATTCCAGCGGAAGCGTGCCAAGGCGGCGCGAGCTCGAAGCGGCCCCGGACGATCGCAGCTCCTGTAATCCGGCCGAGGCGGACTTCCAGCGTCTGGCTGACCCGGCCCCGTCCTCGGATGCGGTCGGAGTGTACAGAGCCATCTCATCGACTGGGAAACCATGGTGGAGTTCCGATCCCCGCAATTCTTCACCCAGTTCCGCGGCAGAGGGACGGACGCTTGGGTCGCTGGACATCGCGCGTTCGATGATGGCGCTGACGTCCTCAGAAATGCCATGCTCGCGTAGGTCCGGAACCGGCTCGGAGGTGAGCCTGAGGAACTGGGCCACTAACTGCTCACCGCTGCGGCGTTCCAATGCGGCGTGACCAGTGATCGCAGCGAACAATGTTGCGCCCAGGCCATAGACATCTGTGGCGGGACTCGGTGGCGCGCCAGCGACCACTTCCGGAGCGGTGAAAGCCGGTGTACCTGTCACAACGCCGGTGCCGGTGACGAATCCTCCCGCGATATGGGCGATGCCGAAGTCCACCAGGGTCGGCTCGTCGTAGTCAGTGAGTAGGATGTTCGCGGGCTTGATGTCGCGATGGAGAACCCCGAAACGGTGCGCTGTCTCCAGAGCCCCGGCCATCTTCACCCCCAGCCGCAGGGCCTCCGCCAGTCCCAGCGGGCCGTTGCGGCCAACTTGTGCGTCAAGGGAACCGTGGGCGTAGTACGGCATGACGATGAAAGGCCGACCGTTGTCGGTGACACCCGCTTGGAGGACATTCACGATATTCGGGTGTCCGGTCAGCCTGCCAGCTGCGCGCTGCTCGCGGAAGAAGCGCGCCCGATTGTCCTCGTCGAGATCGGCGGTGAGCACTTTGACCGCCACCACACGGTCGAGCGAAGGCTGCGTGCAACGGTAGACAGCGCCGAAACCGCCGCGGCCGATTTCCGCGGCGTCATCGAAACCGGCCGCCGCCAGCTCTGCTGCGACCGAACCGGATGCGTCGCGTTGCGTTGCGAATGGATCGGCGTCGGTCATCGAATTCGCCGATTCATCTCGTCCGAGCCCAAAGCACAACTGCTCACCTCACAATGACGTATCCCCAGAATATCGCCGATGGATGTTGGTGGGTCCATTCGACAGAGTAGATGTGGGGGCGTTTGTCGGCGTCACTCGGTTCTCGGTCGAGGCGGCATCGCCGCTCCGGTGCCCTAGCGAGGTATGCGGAGATGCGGTGCCTTGATCAGGTCACCGTGTGGGTAGGTAGCGGACTGGCCTCTTGCGGGTAGTCATGAGGTGCCCGCCCCCTACACCGGTGAACTCGGGACCGAGGTCCGGCAACCGCTCGCGCAATCGAAGCAGCCTGAGGCGGAGTTCCGAACGGGCCAGATGGGTGCATCATGGTCGCCGCGGTGACGCTGGCGGGCGATCGGTGCCAGGTCCGGTTCTCACGACCATCGTTCGCCGACGCGAGCACACTACCGGTTCGATCAAAAAGCAGACTCCGCAAGAGCCATCGCGTCTGTGTCGATCTCGGCGATGACAGCGCTATCCGCACTGAGTCTTGGCAGAACCTGGTGTGCGAAGAACGTGGCGGTGACCACCTTGCCCTCGTAGAACTCACGCCCACCGAGCTCGGATTCCGAATCCATTGCGCCCAATGCGATCTCGGCCCCAACGAGCAGCCTCCACGCAACCAGGAGGTCACCGACGGCGAGCAGAAAGCGGACCGAACCCAATCCCACCTTATATAGCTCGCTAGGCTGTTCCACCGCGCCGACCACCCACCCGGCTAATCGGCTGGCCATCTGTTCCACCGCTTCCACCGCGGTTATCAACAATTCCTTGGCCGCCTTCAGCCGCACCGCACCGTAATCGGACTGCGCAGTCTCCCGGACCTCGCCGAGCAAATGCGCCAGTGCGACTCCACCGTTGCGAGCGATCTTGCGGAAGAAGAAGTCCTGCGCCTGTATGGCAGTGGTGCCCTCGTACAGGGAGTCGATCTTGGCGTCGCGAATGTACTGCTCGATGGGGTAGTCCTGCAGATAACCGGATCCTCCGAGGGTCTGCAGCGATTCGGACAGATACTGATACGCCCGCTCTGAGCCGACGCCCTTCACGATCGGTAGCAGCAAGTCGTTCACCTGCGCCGCAAGCTCCGGATCGGCACCCGAGATATAGAGTGCTACCACATCATTCTGATGGGCGGCGGTGTAGAGGTAGACAGATCGCAACCCCTCGGCATACGCCTTCTGGAGCAGCAATGAGCGGCGGACATCCGGATGGTGGATGATCGTCACCTTGGGTGCGGACTTGTCGGCCGACCGCGTTATATCGGGCCCTTGAACACGCGTCTTCGCGTATTCCAGAGCAGTGAGGTATCCGGCCGACAATGTTCCGATTGCTTTGGTGCCCACCATCATTCGGGCATCCTCGATCACCTTGAACATCTGCGCGATGCCATTGTGGACCTCGCCCGCCAGCCATCCCACAGCTGGGATTCCATTTTCGCCGAAGGTCAGCTCGCACGTCGCCGATGCCTTGAGCCCCATCTTGTGCTCGACATTGGTGACGAAAGCACCGTTGCGGTCACCGAGTTCGCCTGTCCGCGGATCGAAGTGGTACTTCGGCACGAGGAACAGAGACAATCCCTTCGTGCCGGGGCCGGCGCCCTCCGGGCGGGCAAGCACCAGATGCACGATGTTCTCGAACAAATCGTCCGAGTCCGCACCGGTGATGAAGCGTTTCACACCTTCTAGGTGCCACGAACCATCTTCCTGCCGAATGGCTTTCGTGCGTCCCGCGCCGACGTCGGAACCGGCGTCGGGCTCGGTCAGGACCATGGTCGCGCCCCAGTTCCGCTCGGTCATCAACTTGGCCCAGTGTTTCTGCTGGTCCGTGCCCACGCTGTGCACGACATTAGCGAGCACGCTCCCGCTGAGGTACATGTAGGCTGCGGGTTGCGCAGCGAGAATGAACTCGGCGATCGCCCAAGCAACCATCGAGGGGGCGGGAACACCGCCGATTTCCTCTGCTTTGCCGACGCGCCACCATTCCGCATCCCGCCAGCAGCGCACTGCCTTCTTGAACCCCTCCGGCAAGCGAACCGCATGAGTCTGTGGATCGAATTCCGGTGGGTTGCGGTCGGTTTCGGCATAGGGCGCGGCCACTGGTCCTTCAGCAAGCCGCGCCGCTTCGGAGAGCATCGAACGTACCGTAGCGCCGTCCAAATCGTCGAAGGCGCCCGACTCCAGGATGGCGTCGAGCCCGTAGACCTCGAATAGGTTGAACTCGAGGTCGCGCAGGTTGCTCTTGTAATGGCTCACAGGCCAATGCCTTTCGAGAACAGAAGGTGGAGCCGCAGCACCGGCGTGCGATCTGGCACTGCGGCATTGACGTCTATGCGGAGGCATAGCGGTCCAGGTGGATCGCTCGACCAGCCAGTCGCACACCCGATCAGGATCGGGATCCCACTTGGATGCCATCGCAGGCCGAGCAGGTCATGGCGGGCATCTCGATCAAAGGCGCCGCAGCAGAGGCTGCTCGAAAACGCCCGCGTGCCACCGCTTTCCGCGTTGAAATACTCCCATTGCGAGCACGACCTCGATCAGCCCAAAGGGCTTGTGGCGTCTCGGAATCGACAGCGCCCTTGACGATCACGCCCCGTCCCGATAAATGATTCGACGCACGTCCTCGACAAACACGTCGGCCGACAGCGTGATCAGCCCCCGCTCAGTCATCTCGGGCCTCCTTCAATCACTCTCGGCGGGCACTGCTAGTTGCGGAATCGACCACGGTGGAAGATCGAGCCGACAGACCCGCGTCGCACATCTCAGCGAACCGATACCAAGTTGGTCAATTGACATGATCATGTGACCATGTAGGCAAAATCCTGTCAAGAGCTGGATGTTCCCCACCCGGCAATCGACCGCCGTGTTGACAGCGACAGTGACTCACGTCACGATCATATGACCCAGTCAGTTGATCAAAGCGAGTGTGAATGTCAAAGGTAACCGTTATCGGTTGTGGTCTCATGGGGTCCGCAGTCAGCCGAGCACTTCTCCAAGCCGGCCATGCGGTCACGGTGTGGAACCGCTCTTCCGAACGCGCCGAAGCCCTGGCGAAAGATGGCGCCGTTGTCGCCCCGTCCGTCGAGGCGGCAGTGGAGGCAAGCCCGGTCGTCGTCAATGTGGTCATCGATACGATCACGATGCAGCAGGTGCTCAGCACCGCCGCCGAGTCAGGAGGGCTATCCGATCGCTTACTCGTAAATCTTTCGACCTCGACACCCGCACAGGCGCGTGAGGCCGGGAGCTGGGCTCACTCTCACGGCGCGAGATATCTCGACGGCAAGATCCCGGGATACCCCGACGCCATCGGCGCACCAGGGTTCGGGCTGTACATCTCCGGATCGCCGGATGCATGGGAGGAAGCCGCGCCCCTACTCCGCAACCTCGGCGACGCCACTGCATTAGTCGGTGAAGACATCGGTGCCGCAGCGGTGTTCGACCTCACTTCGCTGATCGCCTACGTTCCGGCCTTAGCCGCTGTCCAGGAGGCGTTCGCTTTCGCGGTTGCCAATGGTGTTCGGCCCGTGGATTTCCTGAAGGCGAACTCCGGAATGGCCGCAATACTGGACCACCACATCGCGGAGAGCGCACGCCAGCTCGCCGAGTCCGACTTCTCGACCCAGGAAGCGACAGTCGCAATCTACGTCGGCTCCAATCAGTTGATGCGCGCAGCGCTCGCCGAGATCGGGCATCGCGGTGCGATGTCCGAGGCCGCCGCGTCGCTCTTCTCGAGCGCCGAAGCCGCCGGGCACGAGCAGTCGGCACCCGCGATCATCGCCCAGATCTTGAGTAAGGAATCATGACCGGCACTGGATCATGGGCGGCCGATTCCGCCGCACAGCGATCGATGGGCTCCTCATATCCTGGTACGCATACAACGACGTAACACTTTTGCGTAGCAACATTGAAATCGCTTGCGCCGCAGTGCATGCGTACTGCGGCCGCGCCGCCGCCCATCATCCCGATGGGCGCGTCGGAGACACTCCCGCGCTAGCCGGACATAGTCGGCACCGAGCCGGTCCCGCAGGCCAAAATATCGAATGTCCGATTTGACCGTTTTTACGTTACGCGTACTTCACAAAAAGAATTCACCCCAGTGTTGACATGTGATTCAACCCGGTGGATTATAGACCGCATCATGGTCAATTGATCCAGTCGTGCGACCATGATCAAATGCGCATACCGCGTATGCGGCGGATGAAAAGAAAGTTTGAAAAATGTCCTGGATCAACCGTGAGAGAGCTGGGCTACACCGTGCCGCTCAGCAGAGAAACGACCGATAACGTCGCACGGCGCGTGGATCTCGGTCGCGATCCGATCCAGATCATCATTAGAAAGCCGTGTGGCGAGCAGCCCATATACGAAGGTAAAGAACGGCCTCGCAACCGACTCGACATGGTCAAAGTTGCCACAAGCGTCTACACCTTCGAGCGGCCTCCACGCGACCACGAAAATAGAATTGTAGACGCTTGCCGCGAAATCAGAATTCTCACCAATAGTTCAGTGGGACAGTTCGACTCGAGCGCGCACCGAGTCAGCAGGCGTGTAATGCAGCGAGGCTACCCAAAAGACGGCCTACTCGAAAATGCACGACGTGGTCGCGTCGCCGACACCGCGCTCGGCGATGATACGGAACGCAGCGTCCACAAGGCATTTCGTCTGCGCCCTTCGGCCGCAGCCCTGCCTGCGTACCTCTACTCCTGCCCCCGAGACGGCCCCATCCGGCGAGCTCGCGCGCTACGCCGCCAGCCGCCGATTCAAACGAATTACTAGTCAACACCGACATAACCAGACCACCCAATAGGGTCACCCGCCACAACATCTCCCCTTTCAGCCACTTCTCGACGCGTACGCGCAAGTCGCGATTCTCGCGCCGCACAAACCGGCCCCTTCCGACTTTGGCGTCTCCATCCCTGACGGCGGACGTTCTTTTGCATACAGGAAAACCCATGACAGCTTCCGATTCGTCAACTCCCGCGACGCACGCGGAGATCATTGCCGAGACATCAGAGACCACCGCCCCATCGAGCGTCACGTTGAACCAGGTCGGACCGACTTTCCTCTGGTCTTACGTGCTCGCGATCTTCGGTGTATGGACAGCAGTGCTGACGCCGACAACCGTCACCCTCGCCCTGCGGGTCTCCGAGGCGATTCCGACAAACTCCTCGGTGGTCTATTCACTCATCGCGGCGATCGGGGCGCTTGTCGCCTTGCCAGCGGGCCCCTTCTTCGGTCGGCTGAGTGACATCACCATGTCCCGGTTCGGCAGGCGGCGCCCCTGGCTCGTCGCGAGCGCGATCAGCATACTTGCAGGTAATGCCATGGTGGCATTCGTCGGTTCTCTACCAGGATTGATCGTCGGCTGGATGGTCGTGTCGGTCGCGGGCACGGTAGGGCTCACAGTCCTGTGGTCGATGATCGCGGACTCGATCCCGCCACACCGGGCCGGCCTAGTAGCGGGGCTGGCCGGTGCAGCACAGGGCGTTGGCCTGATCGCGGGTTCCTTCGTCGTTCGAATCACGGCCGACATGACGTCGAGGCTGCTGATTCCCGCAATTCTCGGCGCAGTTCTGATATTGGCGTTCGTGGCCGTCCTGCGCGAAACCGATTTTGCCGGGCAGGTCCGACCTAAATTAGATTTCCGTGATTTTCTTCGGAACTTGTACTTCAATCCCAGAAAGGCTCCCGATTTCGCCTGGTGTTTGATCTCCATTTTCGGCGTCACCGCGGGTGTGTCGGTCGTCGCGACGTTCCTTGTGTACTTCCTCCAGTACGAATTGCATTTCGGCGACGACTCTCTTGTCCCGATGGTCTTCGAAGCGACGTTGATCATCAATGGCATTGCCTCGATCGTGAGCCCGCTGGGAGGCAAGCTGGCGGATCGGATCGGACGGCGCAAACCGCTCTTCGCATGCGCGGGCCTTCTGGTCGGCGGCGGATGCGCCGTCATGGACCTCGTCACGAACGTCCCCGGACTTTTTGTCGGCTCAGTGCTTTTCGGGATCGGCTATGGCCTCCTGCTGGGTCAGATGCTCGCGTTGGCGGCGCTCACGATGACCTCCTGGGAGAACGCGGCGCGAGATCTCGGGCTGGTCGTGCTGGTCCAGTCGGCCGCGTTGATGTCCGCCCCGCTGGTTGCACCACTGCTACTCGGCATCGGCGGCCCGAACAACTACCGCGCCCTCTTCGCCTTTGGCGCAGGCGCGGCATTCCTCGCCATCCCCGCCTTGCTCGGCATCCGGCGCCGGTGCTGAACCTCGGATCTCAGTTGAACACCCACACAAGAGAATTGGATAAGATGAAACTCAAGAACCTCGCTGCGGTATCCACCTTCACAGCACTCACCGTCGGCCTTACGGCAGGCATGGCTTGCGCCGATCCCGGGCCAGCTGCCCCGCCCGCGTCACCGAGTTCGGGCATCCGCACGGACATCCTTCCGGGTATCCACTACACCTCCAGCATCGTCGACGGGTCAGTGGTCGTGAAGACCGACGGCGGGTCATTTACCACGAGCGGTAACCAGTTCCAGGTACTGGACGGGCAGGGCAATTTGGTGGCGGGTTTTCCGCTGACGTACCGGAAGGACGCCAAGGACTGGCCGATCGCCGCTCGTATCGATGGCAACACAGCGACCTTCACACCTAGCACCGACCCTGCGACGGCTCGGGCTGCCGCCCCGGTTGATTTACCGAAACCCGTGGCTTCTCAGGAGCAGTGGGCTACCGCAATGGCCACAGCCGCAACCGAGTTCGGAATTGCAATCAGCGTCGGTACGCTAATCGGCACACTGATCGGCGCCCCGCTGGGCTGCGTTGCGGGCGCATTGACGGTTGGCACCATCACCTTCCCGGTCTTCTTCGCCGGCGCCCTCGGCGGTTGCCTGGCTGGAGCCGCAACCGGTGCTGCCTTGGGTACGGCCGCCGGCGTGATTCTTCTCGGGGTGCCGGTCGGTATCGCCGCGCTCATCGATTTCTACAATCAGGTCAACGCACCCGACCCTACCGTCGGTGCCCCTGCCCAGTAGCACATGAACTAGCCCGTCGAACGGTCCAACTGGCCGTCCAGCCCTCCACTGGCTGGATCGGCCAGTTGGCTTTGACTCGCTCAATGGGGCGGACTCAGCCGTCCAGCTTTCGTTGCTAGATGACAGAATCGGCGAGGGTATTAGTCGGGCGTGGGAGCTGCGCGGAGCGGCTGCGCGGAGGAACGAACGCCGTGCCGCTTCGAACGTCAGATCGTAGGCCTGGACCGCCATTACGGGGCCGTCTGCTCGTTTGCTGGAACTCGAGGCATGGTTCTGACCATGCGCAGTTCCTGATCGCTTGAACAAGTCAAAAAAGGTCGCTGTGCCTGCGGCTCTGGATTGACACGACGCATCCCATGTGGTCATATGACTATGTCAAACGACCACCAGCTTGGACGGCCCCCTGGCTGGTGAGGGCACGGGACGGCGTCAGGTCACGCCCGGTGGGAAGCATTAACTGACAGATTGCCTTTGTTGCGCATCAGTCATGACGATCACCGTGAGCCCGTACGGCACTGAGGATTCCCGATGAACCTGATCAGCATGCTCGTCGAGCGCAAACTGAACCTGTGTCCGCCGATTACGCGACATGTGGTGGTGGAGCGCGATATTCGAGTGCCGATGCCCGACGGGGCCGAGCTGCTCGCTGACAGATGGGTTCCGCGGAATGGCGGCGACGGGCTCCCACAGCTCTGGTGCGTACCCCGTACGGGCGGCGTACCAAACTCGGCTTCTACTTGACCAGGCCGCTGGCCGAGCGTGGATACCAGGTGCTGATCCAGAGTGTGCGCGGCACGTTCGGGTCGGGCGGCACGTTCGATCCGATGCGACAGGAACGTGAGGATGGGCTGGCGACCGTCAATTGGTTGATCGAGCAGCCCTGGTGTGGCGAAGCGGTCGTTCTGTTCGGCTTGAGTTATGTGGGCTATGTCCAGTGGGCCATCGCCGATCAGCTGCCACCACAGGTCAAGGCGATGATTCCGCATGTAACCGAGTCGGCGTTGATGCTGGAATTCCTACGCACCGGCGGTTTTTCGTTGGAATCGCCGTTCGAATGGAGTGCGCTGATAGACACCCAGGAGCGCAGGCTGGCCTCACTGCGCGAGCCCCTTCAGGCAAGAAAGACGGCGCGCGCGATGCGTGTCCTGCCACTCGGTCAGGCCGACGTGGCCGCGATCGGGCGGCACTCCCAGTTCATCGAGGATCTGCTCGCCAACGACCAGAACGCCCCGCGCTGGGACGGGTTCGATCAGCGGCATCGGGTGCCCAACGTGAGTATCCCGGTCAGCTCGATCGGCGGCTGGTATGACATCTTCTTGCCAGGTCAGCTACGCGACTTCCGCATCCTGCAAGACCAGGGTAAGCGGGTTCGCCTGACCATCGGGCCGTGGACCCACCAGGACATCAGCAATGTCGCGATCGACGAGGCGCTCGAATTCGGCCTAGCCTATGCGCGCGGTGAGCAGCCGCCGCACCGGCTACCGGTCCGTCTGTTCGTCATGGGCGAAGAAGCCTGGCGCGACTTCGAGTCCTGGCCGCCGACAGGCTATTCGCCCCAACGGTTCTATCTCGGTGCCGACGGCGTCCTGGCCGGCGACTCGCCGACAGCATCCGATCCCGATCGGTTTCGCTACGACCCGGCCGATCCGACCCCCTCCGTCGGCGGGGCACGAATGACCAAGGACCGCGGCCGTGTCGACAACACCGCACTCGAAGCCAGGGCGGACGTGCTGACCTTTACCACCCCCGTTCTCGATCGAGATGTCGAGGTCATCGGCGAGGTCAGCGCCGAGATATGGTTCCAGTCCAGCCTGTCCTACGCCGACGTATTCGTGCGTCTATGCGATGTGGATCCCAAGGGCCGCTCCTGGAACATCTGCGATGGGCTGACGAGTCTGACCAATGCCGATCAAGTGGGCTGTGTCTCGGTTCAGCTCTGGGCGACCGCTCACCGCTTCAAACGAGGGCACCGCATCCGAGTGCAGGTCTCCAGCGGCGCCTTCCCCAGATACGCCCGGAATGTAGGCACCGGCGAGCCTTGCACCACCGCTACCGTCCTCCGCGCCGCCGACCAGACCGTCTTCCATGATCCGGCACGTCCATCCGCGGTTATCCTCCCGGTCCGAGCGGTGAGCTGACAGGTGCCTACTCCTCGTGGCAGGGTCGGACGGTGAGATGGCCAGCAGGATGGGGGCTTTCGGGTTAGTCGGCCGAGGCGCTGCTAGTCCAGGGCTTCGGTGAGTGCTGGCGTAGTCGCCACTCACTCACTGAATGTCCTTCCATCCGAAGTGAATTCGGTGAAGTTTCTTCGGTAACCAACGCGTCACCGAGGTTTTCGTCGCACGGGCGGAATCGAGCACTGCGCGCTTCCGCGACTCGATTGAGATAGTCGTGTGCTCCCGGCGTACTCAGTCCGTCGTAGCCGATCATGACCACCGCTGACCCCATTGCCACCAAGGGGACACCGTCTCGACCTCGTAGTTGATCATGCAGTCGGTCGGCGGGCGGTAGTGCATGGGATCGGCGAAAAGCCTCGACGGGGTGCACTGATCGCCTTGGCCACTCGTGGCCAAGGCGATCAGTGCACCGCCCGTCACACTCGGCGGCACGGTGGTCGCCTGGGGTGCAAACGCCTGTTCCGCACAGCGGAACGCGAGGTCAAAGTTGACATACCTCGATTGTGCAAGAATGATTTGATCAAACGACTTGATCAAATAGTCTGATACTGGCGGTTCGACGCCGAGTGAAGCGGTCCTAATCCTCGACGTAGCAGTCCAGAGAGGTCGCGCAGCGGAAAGGGCGAACACAGTGACGAGGCGATTTGCAGATGTAGGCCGGGGCGGCGCCTTGGCCTATGAGCAGCTCGGCCACCATGGCGCAGGAGGGCGGCAGCTCCGCCAACGAGGTGCGGACCTGGATCGCGGCCCACTCCTCGCTCGCCGCCGCCGGTGACTACCGAATGAACTACAGCTTCTATGAAGCGATCCGAGCACGGGTCGCGAGACTCGCCGTAGTGATGGCACCGCGGCGATGAGCTACCCGTACTACTCCGACACCGGGCCAACCGGTGCGCCGGTCGTCGTGTCGGTAGGCGCGCTCGGCCGCGATGCGCGCACGCACCCAGCCAGGGGCAGTGCCCCAGCGTTGGTCATCGCCGCCATGCAGGATCGCGTGACCCCACCGAACCTGGTGCGCGAGCTCGTCACGCTGCTACCTCGGACCGAACTGCGGCTGACACCGAACTGCGGTCACCGGGCCCAGGCAGAGCAACCCGAGGCATTCAACGCCCTACTGAGCGCGCCCCTGGCCAATGCTCTACCTGCCGAGCAGCGGAGGAGCGCTCTGGTCCGGCCACTGTCTTTCAGTCGTGAGGGCCGAGGCACCTACCAAAAGGACGTGCATTCATAGTGAGTGCAACCAGGGCCGACGCGAACATCGTCGGGCTGATGCCGACCACGTCGCCAGCGGCGTCCGACCGCGGCAGCCGATGCCCGGCTGTTCGGGTTCCTGCTGAAGGCCTGGCTCACGATCAGATAGCTGGCAGCCGGTCAACGGCACTATTTAGACAGCGCCCCCCCGATCAACTGCGCCGGTTGGGGCACGACCGGCTTCACCGCACTCGCGCGCCACCCGCCACTCGCGGGCCGCCCCGCCAGTGCTGTCTACATATGCAGAACCACCACGATCCCAGTCATCACTAGGAGAAACCTCGTGTCCGTCTATCTGTACCGATGGGGAAGGTTCGCTTTCCGCCGGAAATGGACAGTCATTACCGTCTGGCTCGTCATGTTCGTGCTCCTAGTGGGCCTGGGCGCAGAGTTCAGCAAGCCGATGTCCAACAACTTCAGCGCGCCGAACCTCCCGTCCGAACGTGCTAACGAGATTCTCGACAAGCACTTCCCCGGCGCGTCCCAGGGCTTCAAGTTCGACTCGGTCACCGGCAGCTATGTCATCGCCGCGCCCGCGGGCCAGAAGCTGACCGACCCGGCGAACCGCGCGGCGCTGGAAGCGTTCGTCGTCAAGCTCGGCCAGCTCGACATCGTTGATCACAATAAGCCGCTCTACAACCCGGTCGAGGCGGCCGAGATGATGGGCTGCCTGGCTACCCCCGATCCGGTGCAGTGCGGTGGCGCTCCGCTGAATGTGCTCAGCAAGACCGCACCGGAGACCGTGGGGCTGATCAACGTCCCGTTCACGATCAAGAAGGCCGCCGATGTGACCGACCGGGATCGTGACGTGGCATACGACGTTGCCGCCGACGCGCGTAACGCCGGGCTCACGGTCGAGGTGAGCGGCACGATTGTGCAGAAGCAAGAGGATCCCAGCGGCACGTCCGAAATGATCGGCATGGCCGTTGCGCTCGTCGTGATGGTCGTGACCTTCGGAGCGATCGTCGCCGCGTTCGTGCCGATCGTGACAGCGATCGTCGGCCTCGCCGCGGCCACCTCGTCGGTCCTGCTCGGCAGCTCGGTGCTCGAGTTCCCCAGCTTCACCACGTTCCTCGCCGCGATGATCGGCATCGCGCTCTCGATCGACTACGCGCTGTTCATCGTGTCCAGGTACAAGCACGAACTGGCGGTGCAAAACTCGCCAGAGGATGCCGCAGGCACCGCGCTCGGCACGGCCGGTTCCGCGGTGGTGTTCGCCGGTCTGACGGTCATCATCGCGCTGGCCGGCCTCGGCATCGTCGGCGTGAAGTTCATGACCTTCATGGGCCTGGGTGGCGCGATCGCCGCCGGTTTCGCCGTACTCACCGCGATCACACTGATGCCTGCACTACTCGGCGCGCTCGGCAACCGGCTGTTCACACCGAAGCTGCCGATGATTGCCCAGCACGACTCCGAGGACGAGACCTCGGTCACCCTCGGCATGCGTTTCGGCCGATTGATCAGCCGAGCGCCGTGGGTCGCGCTGACCCTGAGCGTCGTCGTACTCGGCGCGCTCGCCGCCCCCGCGGCCAGCCTGAACCTCGCCTTGCCCGGCGACGACAGCATGCCGAAGACCTCGACCATGCGTAAAGCCTATGAGCTGCGCACCGAAGCCTTCGGCGAGGGCAGCAATGGCGTACTGAGCGTGGTCGCGGACATGAGCGGCGTGCCCGCCGAGAAACGGGAGTCGGCGGTCAAGGCGCTGCGCGACAAACTCGCGTCCTATTCCGGCATGGACTACGTGAGTGAGCCGCAGTGGAGTGAGGACCAGCAGGGTGTGCTGTTGGATGGCGTGCCGAAGTCCGGGCCCAACCACCAGGCCACCAAGGACCTGGTGGCTGATGCCAGGAAGGCAGAAGCCCAGCTGAAGGCCGACTATGGCATCGAATACGGCATCACCGGCACCACGGCGATCTACGCCGACATCGACCAATTGCTGCTCAGCAAGATCGTGCCTTACCTGGTTATCGTGGCGGGCGCGGCTTTCGTCCTGCTGATCCTGGTGTTCCGGTCGATCCTGGTGCCGCTCACTGCGGCGCTCGGGTTCTTGCTGTCGATGGGCGCAACCTTCGGCGCGACCGTGCTGATCTTCCAGCAGGGCAAGCTCGGCCTGGTCGATGATCCGCATCCACTGGTCAGCTTCATGCCGATCATGCTGATCGGACTGATGTTCGGACTCGCGATGGACTACCAGGTCTTCCTGGTGACCCGGATGCGCGAGGAGTTCGTGCACGGCAAATCGCCGACAGAGGCGATGGTCTCCGGCTACAGCCACAGCGTGCGCGTTGTGACCGCGGCGGCGATCATCATGATCTCGGTGTTCGGCTCGTTCCTGATGGAAGTCGACGTCACGGCGAAGGTGTTCGGCTTCGCTCTGGCAGCGGGCGTGCTGCTGGACGCGTTCATCGTCCGCATGGTGCTGATTCCGGCGCTGCTGGTGATCATGGGCAAATGGTCGTGGTGGATGCCGAAGTGGCTCGACGACATCCTGCCCGACATCGACGTCGAAGGCTCGAAGCTGCGTGAGCTGCAGCAGCGTTCGCCCGAGACGGCCACGGAGCCGGTCGGCGTCAGCTGATCCGAGAACCGTCGCTCGGCCCTGCACCCGGACCTCGGGTGCAGGGCCGTGTGCGGTCACCAGCACTGGTTGGTCAGCGGGAAGAAGTCGCGGGAGTCGATTTCGCAAATGCAGGCGGCCGCCGGTGCCTCGACGCGCCCGATCAGCGGTTTCGCATCGGCCGGCCAACTTTCCCGGCACACTGCCCCGCGCCGCGATGTGCACATGCAATTCTGGAGTCGGAGATATACCAGCCGAACAAACATGCAGAACGCAAATGATGTGCATGTGCACAAGAAGAGCAAGGTGACGGTGCCCACGAATATGAACAAGCTGGGTATCCGCCTCGATCCGCACCGGCGCGAAATCGCCGCTCGCATCGCGGCAATGATCTCCGAGGTAGACCCTGAGCTCAACGAGATCTCCGCCGACCTCACCCACCTGTACCGAGCGCAAATCCCGGTCTACGACCAGGTCGATCCCGCATCGATCGAGCACAACACCCGAGCTGTGCTACGCATCATCGTCCGACAACTCGGCGGCGGCTCGGCATACACCGGCTTCGACGAACTCGCGGCGCTGGCGCGCATATGGGCCGACCAGCAGATCCCGCTCGACCTCGTCGCCCACAGCATCCAGATCGGCGCTCGCCGAATCTTCGACATCGTTCGGCAGCGAGCCACCGCCGCAGCGGTACCGGCCACCGTAATCGACGAAATGCAGGACCTCACCTGGGAATTGGCAACCACATCGGCCACCGCCGTGCACCTGGTCCTGCAGGAACAGGCCGTCGCCGGAGCCACCCGACGCGCCGACTTCCTGCGCCGCCTCCTCGATGGCAGCCTGCCGCCGGCGGTACTGGCCACCGAAGCCCGCGATCACCGGCTCGACCCCAGCCACCGCTACCGAATCGCCTGTGCTGCATGGGATGACACACCCGCAGCCTCCGATCTGCTGGCCACCTTGCGCACCCGCGCGGCGACGGCGAAACTCCCCGTCATCGACACCGTCATCGACCATCACCTCGTCGCACTACTCCCCCGCACACCCGACGGCTTGACACAACCGGGACCAATCGCACTCGGCCCCGCCGTCCCACCGACCGACGCCACCACCTCCTACCACCACGCCCGCCAGGCCCTCGAGATCGCGACCCGCTACGGCCGTACCGGCTTGGTTGACCTGTCCTCGCTCGGGCCGCTGCCGCTACTCCAATGCGCAGCCGATGCCGCGTCCCTCCTCACCGCCAAACACCTCACCCCACTGCGCAACCAGGGCGATTCCGGAGCTGAGATCCTGACCGCAGTCCAAACCTTCCTCGACTGTGACCGCCGCATCGACGAAACAGCCGCCAGACTGTACGTACACCGCAACACAGTCCGAAACCGACTCACCCGCTTCACCGAACTCACCGGATTGGACCTAGACCGAACCAACGATCTGGTAGTGACGTGGTGGCTGCTGAACCGCGAAACCCTATAGCGCGGAACGCCGACTGAGGGCCTACCCCCAGCAACTCCAGGCATTTGGCGGTCGCCCCTCTCGCTGAATCGCGCTCGCTAGGTGATCCCGAAGCGCCTTCCCGATAGCTCGGTCGTCCCGGTCCGACGGGGATAGGCTGGTCGTTAACGAAGAGTTACCGCGTGTCACCTGTTGCCGGGGAATGCGCTGTCGGATGGTGTGCAGCCGATGAGCGAGGATGATCCGTTCCGGACACTTCGTGACGTGCCCGAGCCTGTCACGGAGGAACTGGCTGCGGCTGGGTTCGCCGATGCCGAGGAGATCGGTCAAGGCGGGTTCGGTGTGGTCTATCGCTGCACGCAGGCGGAACTGGACCGGACGGTGGCGGTGAAGGTTTTGACCGCCGAACTGGACACAGAGAACCAGGCCCGGTTTTTCCGGGAGCAGCAGGCGATGGGCCGACTGACCGGACATCCGAATATCGTCACGGTGCTGCAGGCGGGCACCACGGCGAGCGGACGGCCCTATCTGGTTATGCCGTATCACCCGCTGGGCTCCCTGGATGCGCAGATCCGCCGACAGGGTCCGCTGCCGCCGCAGAGCGTGTTGTGGATCGGGGTGAAAATCGCCGGAGCGCTGGAGACCGCGCACCGGTTGGGCATCGTGCATCGCGACGTGAAGCCCGGAAACATCCTGCTCACCGATTACGACGAGCCAGCCTTGACCGACTTCGGCATCGCACGGATCACCGGCGGATTCCAAACAACCGCGGGCACCCTGACCGGGTCCCCAGCGTTCACCGCCCCGGAGGTCCTCGAAGGCCACGCTCCAGGCCCGGCTGGCGACGTCTACGGGTTGGGCGCCACCTTGTTCTGTGCGCTGACCGGACACGCCGCATTCGAACGGCATAGCGGCGAAAACGTGGTGACCCAATTCCTGCGGATCACTACCGAACCCATACCGGACCTGCGCGAGTACGGCATCGCCGAGGACGTATCCACGCTGGTAGCCACGGCGATGACCCGCGAACCAGGCAAGCGGCCGTCAGCAGCGGCGCTGGGGGAAGCACTCCGGCAGGCACAACGCCGCCACGGATTCAGCGTCGAGGAGATGGCGTTACATCCGGAACCGGCGCGCGAGCACCAAGACCCCAAGCCCGCCACACGGGGGTGGCGCCCGGCGATCGTCCGGGTGGGTCGCCGCAGCGCCGGTACTCTGCCGCTGGAGTTGACCAGCTTCGTCGACCGTCGCACCGAGCTGGCGGAGACGAAGAATCTGCTGGCCTCGACGCGATTGGTGACGTTGACCGGGATCGGCGGAGTCGGCAAAACCCGGCTGGCGTTGCGGGCAGCGGCGACCGCGCGACGAGATTTCTCCGATGGGGTGTGGCTGGTCGAACTGGGCGACGTCTCCGACCCGTCGCTGCTGCTCGACGTGACAGCGGCCACCCTCGGGTTGCGCGACGATCCAGCGCGGCCGCTGTCGGAAGTCGTAGTCGAATTTCTATTCACGCGCAAAGCGCTACTAGTATTGGACAACTGCGAACAGGTGGTCGCCGCCGTGGCGCAGCTGATCGACACCCTGCTGCGGACCTGTCCGCATCTGCGGATCCTGGCCACCAGCCGTGAACCTCTGGATATCGCCGGGGAGGCGGTGCTGCGGGTGCCGCCGCTGACCGTGCCGGACCCGGAAAGGTCGTCGCTGCCCGGACTGCCCAAATATGACGCGGTGACATTGTTCGTCGACCGCGCGACCGCGGTCGTACCGGGTTTCGAACTCAACGACGACAACAAGGCAACCGTGGCCCGCATCTGCGCCCGGCTCGACGGATTACCACTGGCAATCGAGCTCGCCGCAGCCCGGATACGCACAATGTCGACCGATCAGATCCTGCAGCGCCTCGACGACCGGTACACGCTGCTGACCCGCGCCATCCGCACCGCCCCAACGCGGCAACAAACCCTGCAATGGTGCATCGACTGGAGCTATCAATTGTGTACTCCGACCGAGCAGCAGCTGTGGGCACGACTGTCGGTATTCACCGGAGGCTTCGAACTCGATGCCGCCGAACAGATTTGCGGCACCGATCCGGCTCCGGACAGCCCGCTCGACGTGCTGTCCGCCCTCGTGGACAAGTCGGTCCTGATCCGGGACGGATCCGATGCCGTGGTGCGGTTCCGAATGCTGGAGACGGTGCAGGATTACGGTCGGCGCAAACTACGGGAGTCCGGCCAGGATCAGCTGACGCGGCGCTGGCACCGCGACTGGTACCACCAGTTGGCACTGAATGCGGAGGCCGAATGGATCAGCGACCGCCAACTCTATTGGGTCGCCAGGCTCGAACGCGAACTGCCGAACCTACGCGATGCGCTCGAACACTGCCTGGCCGAGAATACCGAGGAAGCGGCCGAAGCCGGACTACAGACCGTTGCCGCACTGTATATGTTCTGGAGTTTTCCGGGTCTGTACAGCGAAGGTCGGCGCTGGATCGACCGCCTTCTGAACCACACTGCCCGGCAATCCATACCCGACCGCGTCAAAGCGCTCTATGCAGGCTGCCTCTTGGCGGCGATGCAGGGCGATTTATCGGCGGCGGCGGTCCTCGCGGAGCACGGGCGCGTGCTTGCCGAACAGGACCCCATCCCGATGACCCAAGCGCTGATCGCCGACGCCAACGGCGCAGTAGCACTCTATCGCGGTGAGCTTGCTCGCGCGTTCTCCTACCTCGAACGCGCCGTCGAAGTGCTCGGCTCGAATCGGCGAGGGTATCTGTATCTCGCAGCATTGACCAAGCTCGGTTGGGCGCACGAACTGGCTGGTGATACGAAACGGGCGATCGAGTATTACCAGCGAGTGCTTGCCATCACCGAAGCGTGCGGCGAATCGCTCTTCCAGGCGACGGCGTTATGGGCCATGGGGGTTGCTTTCTGGCAGCAAGGTGACCGGGCTCGGACAACTCAGCTGCTCGAGAATGCACTGCGCGTCAACCGGCGAATGCGCAGCCCGGTCGTCGCCGCGGTGAGTCTCGAGGCGCTGGCTTGGACGGTCTGCTCAGACGACGCCGAGCGTGCGGCCGTACTTATGGGAGCCGCGCAAGAATTGGACCGGTCCGTGGGTGACGTTGCGAGCATCGTCCCAATCATGCGGCAGCATCACGACGAAAGTGCCCGACTTACGCGATCCGCTCTTGGGTCGCGCGGATTCGAATCGGCCCTCCGGCACGGCCAAGCGATGAGTATGGACGAAGCCGTAGCCTACGCACTCGGCGAGCAACCGCCCGACAAAAAGCTCACGTCGGGTCCCTTCGCTGAGCTGACCAAGCGTGAGCGGCAGGTCGCCGATCGCATCGCCCAAGGCCGCACCAACAAGCAGATCGCCGCCGAACTGGTGATCTCCCAACGCACCGCAGAGGGCCACGTGGAGCACATCCTCACAAAACTCGGATTCACCTCTCGCGCGCAGATCGCAGCCTGGGTGGCAGCAGGCGCCGAACCACAAAATCATTGACCTCCGGTCAAAGACCTAGGAATTGTGCAGCGATGCCTTCAGGCCGTCGACGAAGCCATCTCTGGACCGGGCGGATACGCGATCCAGAGATAGAAACGGATTGAGGTCTTCCAACTCGACCTGCAGCAACTCGCCGTCGCCGGTGCGCCAGGCGTCGACACGTTGGATGCCGTGGTCGAGGGTGTTCCCGGGGAGCCCGTCGCCGCCATTCCGCGGAACCCATCTGTCAGCGAGCAGCTCGGCCCCGTCGGGCATCGGCACTCGAATATCGCGCTCCACCACCACATGTCGCGTAATCGGCGGACACAGGTTCAGTTTGCGCTCGACGAGCATGCTGATCAGGTTCATCGGGACAGTGCCGTACGGGCTCACGGTAATCGTCATGACAGATGCGCAACAAAGGCAATCTGTCAGTTAATGCTCGCCGACACCGTGGCTACGGCCATGGCTGGCTACTAGGCGGGCAAGAAGGTCAAGGGCCGCAAACGCCATATCGCTACCGACATCGGCGGACTGCTGCTGGCTGTGGTGGTCGCGGCCGCGTCGATCCAGGACCGTGATGCTGCGCACCGGCTGTTGGTCGCCGTGGCCGCCCGCTTCACACTGTGGCGCTGCTGTTCCCCGATGGCGGCTATGCCGGGCGGCTGAGTCTTCTCAGGCCAGCAGGCACGGCAGCCGTTGTGTCGTCAGTTCCGGCGGACCGGGCCTGTTTGACCCCCAGCGCAGTAGATGATCTGCCCGGTGATGAACCCTGCGTCGGCCGAGGACAGGAAAGCAACCACACCAGCCACATCTTGTGGCTGGCCCATGCGGCCGAGCGCGAAAGCCGAACCGGCCTGCACCAATTGTTCTTCCGACAAGTGCGCGAACGGGCCACTGGCGACGCTTCCGGGGTTGACCGCGTTCACGGTGATTCGGCGGGCGGCGAATTCCAATGCAGCAACCATTGTGATCTGGTCTACGAACGCTTTGGCCCCCGAGTAGAGGCCCATGCCCGGCAGTGGCATAGCGGTGACACCGGAAGAGATGTTGACGATCCGCCCCTCATCGCTGAGGCGGTCTGCGACCGCCTGCATCATGAGGAACGGAGCGCGAGCGTCGACCGCGACCAGCCGGTCGAAATCCGTGAGCGCGGTTTGCGCTATCGACCCCCAATGGGTTATTCCAGCGTTGTTGACGAGTATGTCGAGCCCGCCGAATTCGGCCAGCGTAGCCTCGACGGTCCTGGCCACCGCGGCGGCCTCGCAGAGGTCGGCAGCGATGGCCACCACTCGTCTGCCCCGTGAACGGACTCGCTCGGCCACCGCGTCGGCGGCACCCTCGTCGGTGCGGTAAGTGAATGCGATATCAGCCCCCTCAGCGGCCAGACGACCCACGATGCCCGCACCGATCCCTCGGCTTCCGCCGGTCACCAAAGCAATCTTTCCGGTCAAACTGTCAGCCACGTCCATGCGTCCTTTCTGAGCTCGCAACGGAAATACCGCAAGCGCTATCGAGTACAGTCCTCGGCCGACCCCGACAGAAGGACCAATCGCCTCTGGACCCATACACTGCGAGTATGGATGACGTCGAGATACGCGAAGTGCGCTATTTTCTCGCTGTCGCCGAGGAACTGAACTTCACCAGGGCAGCGCAGCGGCTCGGTATGGCGCAGCCGCCCCTATCAGCGGCGATCGGCAAACTCGAGCGCAAGCTCGGCGTCACTCTGTTCGAGCGCACCAGCCGCCGTGTCACGCTCACCCCGGCGGGAGCGGTGCTGCTCGAACAAGGTCGGCTCGCTGTCGACGGATTGCGTGCAGCGCTGACCCGGACCCGGCGGGCGGGTGCAGACCTCGACCACCTCGTTGTCGCCATCAAACCCAGCGTCGGCACCACACTGGTGGGCACGGTCATGCATAGCTGGGCACAAGACCCTTGCCGGCCCACCGTGCGCGTATTGTTCGGCCATCCGGGAGGTCCCGCTGCCGCGGTCCGTGACGGAGCGGCCGACCTGGCGATTCTGCATGCCCCATTCGACGAGCGAGGCCTGGACTCCGAACTCCTACTCGTCGAACCGCGAGTGGCCGTACTATCCGCACACCACCCGCTGGCCCGTCGCCGTGTCCTGCACCGTGGCGACTTGGCAGGCGAGAAGATGCCGCACTGGGGTGGTGCGCCCGACCCGACCGCAGCAGCCTACTGGGCCGGCGCCGACACCCCACCAACACCGCTGCATCAGGTCACCACCTACCACATTGACGGTTTCGGTGATGCGGGCCCGCCGGAGGGCCCTGAAATCAACAGCATCGATCAACTCCTCGACGCGGTCGCTTTGCATGATGCCGTTGCCTACGTGCCCGCATCGTTTGCCGACCAACACCAGCGTCCAGAACTGGCCTTCATACCGGTCAGCGATCTCAGCCCGAGCAAGACAGTCGCAGCCTGGCCCGATAACTGCCGGTCGCTCATGGTCGCGGACTTCGTACAGGCCACCCTCGCTGCCGCGCAGTAGCCACGGAATACCCAGGTGAGCACTGACCACCTCCGATCCCACCATTCCCAGCAAGACCCTCTCGCCAACATGGTGCCCACGGAGACCCGGACGGGAGTTCTCAGACGTGTCAGATCTCGAGCCTTTCGTCCTCAGTGACGGCCGAGTCGCACACGCAGAATCGTCGGCGATGCGTCTTGCCGGAGTTCGTTGACCAGCACAGCTGGGACATCGACTCTGCCACACCATGCCAGCCAGAATCGACCTCCCGAAACTCGATGTAGCGGCCGACCACCCACAAAACTATCGATAACATCAATGTCAATTCATTGACGTTTCTGTAGAATAACCGACACGGCCGTTGGGTCGAAAGGTTCAGGTGTGGTTACCAGCCACATCCCGGCAGAGACGAGATCGGGACAGCATCATGGCGCAGCCACTTCAGCACCCAGCCAGCTGGACCAGGGCGATCCGGGCGGCACATCCTCATCCGCCCGAAACCGGCTCCACACCAGACCGGACCCGACATCGACGAATCTCACGAAAGTCAGGCAATCCGGGTCCTGCGGTCGCCACCCCGCAGGGCCGGGCAGGCGGCGAAGACGTCCCGCAAGGCGACGGTGGCGGCATCGACTGCAGTGGCAGGGACACTCTCGAAGAGCGCATCGTGCGCGGCCGCGTTCACCAGCACCGCACGCTCGGCCAACGCGACACCCTGCCGCGTCAGCCGCAGCCATGCACTGCGGGCATCATCCGGATCCCCTTCTCGCTCAACCAGTTCCCGCGAAACCAGACGATGGGTGACATTGGTCGTGCCCCCCGTGGAGAGCATCAGCGAGCGCGCGAGCTGGTTCGGCTTCAGCCGATAGGGCGCACCGGCCCGGCGAAGTGCCACGAGTACGTCGAATTCCGCGGCCGTCAGTCCGAGGTCGGCGAGTTCGCTCCGCATCATGCCGTTCAGCACTTCAGCGAAGAACATGACTCGCTTGATCAACTCCGAAGAGGAGTTCAACACGCTGGGGAGTTCCTCGCGCCACTGCCCCAACCAGGCTTCGACGGGATCGGTTGCATCCATGCCTTGAGTCTAGATCACTATCGGTATAGCTTTATGAAAAGCTTTTACTAAAGAAAGAGGTGCCGAATGTCGGACCAACGTCTTCTCATCCGCAACGGCTATGTCATCGACGTCGACCCCGCGCCGGTGGCCCGGCCCGCCACCGACGTCCTGATCGAAGGCGATCGAATCGCCGCGGTCGGAACCCAACTCCCGGCAGACGGCGCGGAGATCATCGACGCCACGGACCGGATCGTCCTGCCCGGGTTCGTCGATACCCACCGGCATGCCTGGCAGTCGGTGCTTCGATGCTCGACCGTTGGCGCGGACCTGCACACCTACCTCGCGCAAGTGCTCGGACAGTTCGGCCCCCGATTCCGGCCCGACGACGTGCATGCCGCGACCGTGGCCGGGGCGCTGGAATGCCTCGATGCCGGTGTCACGACGCTGATGGACTACTCACACGCGCTGCACACGCCCGCGCACGCCGACGCAGCCATCGACGCCCTGCAGATCTCCGGTCTCCGTGCGGTTTTCGGCTACGGCTTCCCGCTGCACGGGCTTCGCAACGCGGCCGACGTGCGCCGGATCCGGTCCGGACTCCTGGCCGATGACCACGCACGCGTCACCATGGCACTCGCCCCGCTCGGCCCATCGTTCGCCCCGATCGACGCAGTTGCCGAGGATTGGCACTTGGCCGACGAACTCGGGCTGGGTTTGACGATTCACGTCGCCAGCACCCCGATCGCTCCGCGTCCGATCGCCGCCCTGCAAGACAGCGGCCTGTTGCGTGGAAACACGCTGTACGTGCACGGCAACTCGCTCGACGACGAGGAGCTGAAGCTGATCGCGGACTCGGGCGGCGCCGCTTGCGCCGCACCCGCCGTCGAGGCCGCGATGGGCAACGGGGCGCCGATCGCCGGCCGTATGCGGCGAGCCGGGGTCGTCACCAGCTTCGGCGTTGACGCGGTGACCTCAGTTCCCGGCGACATGTTCTCGGTGATGCGGGCTGCGGTGCTGGCGAGCCAGATCGCCGACGAGGTGCCGCTCACCGCTGGGGATGTGCTCCGTATGGCGACGTTGGACGGTGCCGCGGCCCTTGGGCTAGCCGACCGGACCGGTTCACTGCGCCCCGGCAAGCAAGCCGACATCATCATGCTGCGACTGGACGACATCAACCTGCTCACCGCCGAGCACGACCCGGTCTCAGCCGTGCTGTCGGCGCACCCGGGCAACGTGGACACCGTCATGGTCGGAGGGCAATTGGTGAAGGCCGCAGGTCGTCTCGTCCGCGGCGATGTCGCCCGGACGGCTGCGGCAGCACGGGCTTCCGCCGCCGCCGTGGCCAATCCCTGACCGGCCATCGAAGCCGACGAATCATCCATTCCCACAACACAAACCAGTAGTAAGGAGCCAAGAGATGACTACCCGTCTAGAAGGCAGGGTCGCGGTCGTGACCGGCGCCGGTGCCGGTATCGGGCGCACGATCGCACAGAAGTTGTCGGAGGAAGGAGCCGACATCGCCGTTGCCGACATCAACCCGGCCGACGAGACCAAAGCCCTCGTCGTAGCGAACGGCAGGCGGTTCTTCAGCGCCCAGTGCGATGTGTCGGACGAGGCCGCAGTCAATGCCTTTGCGGCACAGGTCAAACAGGAGTTCGGGCCGGTCGACATCGTCGTCAACAACGCGGCTATCGCCAAGTTGCTCGACTTCGAGAACACCAGTTTCGATACCTGGCGTCAGATCTTCTCCACAAACGTGAACAGCGCCTTTCTGACCACGAAAGCATTTCTCGACGACGTCAAGAACTCTCCGTACGGCCGAGTGATCCATATGTCCTCGACGAGCTACTGGGAGAGCCCGCCCAGCTTCGTCGCGTATGTGTCCGCCAAAGGCGCAATCAACGGATTCACCCACGCGCTGGCAACCGATCTCGCCCGGTACGACGTCACGGTCAACGCCGTCGCCCCCAGCGTGGTCCGCACGCCCACGACGACGAGCCTGCTGAGCGAGGAGTTCTTCGACCACCACATGCAGTTCCAGAACTTGAAGCGACAGCAGACCCAGGAAGACGTCGCCAACCTTGTGGCATTCCTGGCCTCCGATGAAGCCTCCTTCATCACCGGCCAGATCCTCGCCGTCGACGGTGGTTTGACTCGTCGGTGACGGAAACCTCGCATTGGGAACGTGCCCCAGGGCGACATGACCGATGATGCTGGTGGGTGCGCACTGCGGACCTACCAGCATCGGCTGTTTCCGCAACTGATCACGCGATTACGCAGAGGTTCAGACCTCGGATCCCAGTCGGCCTATCAAAGACGCGACCTGCGCCCGGGAATGGAATCCGAGCTTGTTGAGGATGTTCTGCACATGGGACTCCACCGTGCGGGTCGAAAGCACCAGGTCCGCCGCGATCTCCCGGTTGCTCAGTCCGTTGGCGAGCAACTCGGCGACCCGGCGCTCACGCCGGGTAAGGACTGCCAGCGGATCCTCGAGGCCGCTCGGCACCGGTTCGGATTTCGCCTCCGGCGAGGTAGCAACCTCCCAAACCGCGTCCTGAGGTTTGCGCAGACTCCCGGCCCTGGCGGCCGCCTCGAATCGCGCGTCCCCAAGTCCAGCTCGAACGATCGTCTCGACCTTGCCCTTGACCAGGAGTTCACTGAACCGATAGGGCATCATCCGGCGCGGTCCGGTCTCCCATATCGAGCCTGCCGTACCCAGCAGTCGCGCCGCCCTGGTGAAATCGCCGGAAAGTGCCGCCACCCATGCCAGACCGTCCAGGCACAAGGCCACGCCGGTCTGGTGACATAGCTGCTCGAAGACCGTCAACGCTTCCAGAAAACAGGGCGGGGCCGTGTCCGGTTCGTCTCGGCGACAGCGCACCAGCCCGTTGATCCATAGCGCGTAAGCCCGCCACAACTGTGCCTTCTCGGATTCGAGAAAGCCAAGCGCCTCCGCCGCGAAATCCGCCGCGGCGGCATCGCCGGAGGCGAATGCCATCGATGAGACATAGAACAGTGCCTCTCCGGTGATTGTTGGCCGACCGACCCTGCGTCCGGCCACAACCGCATCCCTGGCGTGCCGGAATGCGGCAGGCGCGTCCCCGGACACGAAGTCCGCTCCAACCACACATAGCAACAATGCGGCGTCGAGCCAAGGCATGGCCAGCTTCTCGGCCAGTGCACGGCACTCTGCCATGGTCCGATCCGCGCTCGCTGTATCGGCCATCCACATTTCCATGCATGCGCACACCCACAGCGCCTCCGCGCGTTCCTCGGACGGCTCGGGACTGTCAGCCAGCGCTTTTCGCAACCACTGGTAGCCCTCCCGCAGGACGCCCGGGGAAGCCCAATACAACCGAAGGCTCGAGGCGATACGCAGAACGACCCGGGGCTCGCCGAGTTCGGCCAGATACCACTGCATAGCCAACCGGAGATTGGCATGGTTACGACCGACCTCCCGGAACCATGCGATTTCCCGCTCACTGAAGTAGTCGTCGTAACCGCGAAACGCCAGTGCCGCGAAGTACCGCGCATGTGCGAGTCGCAGAGCGCTCACCTCGCCGATGGCTGCGAGATGCTCGAGGCCGTATTCGCGGACGGTTTCGAGCATGGAGAAACGAGCGGATCCGGGAGTGCGCTGCAGGATCGACTTGTCCACCAGGTCAGCGAGCAAATCGAACATAGCAATCCGGGGCAACCGGTCGTCGGAACAAACGCCCTCGGCGGCGGCAAGGTCGAATCCCCCGGCAAAGACCGACAGCCGCGCCCACATCAACTGCTCGCTCGGTGAGCACAGGGCGAAACTCCAGCCGATAGTCGCTTTCAGTGCCCGGTGACGCGTAGGCGCCGATCGCGGACCCGTGGTGAGCACGTCCAGCGCCCGGCCAACTCGGGCAAGGATCTCCTCGACCGGGTAGGCCCGCAGCCGCGCCGCGGCCAGCTCGATCGCCAGCGGGATGCCGTCCAGGCGTCGGCAGAGTTCGATCACCGACCGATGGAACCCGACGTCCGCCGGTAGCTCGGGAACTACGGCGGCCGCACGGTCGAGGAAGAGTTCAACGGCTTCGGAAGACACCCTGCCAGGCTCGACCCGGTCGACCACCTCTTCTGGCAGTGATAACGCGGGAACCTCGAACAGGTGCTCGCCCTCGACGCCCAATACTTGGCGGCTGGTGGTCAGCACCCGCAGTGCCGGAGCGGTTGTGACCAGCCTGCTCAGCACGGTCGCGACCGGCTGGACCAGATGCTCGCAGTTGTCGAGCACCAGCAGCAAATTCTTGTTCCGCAGATATTCGGTCAAACTTTCGAGCGGATCGCCGCTGTTGTTCTCGAGCCCGAGTCGCATCGCGATCTCGACAGCGAGGAGGTCGGCATCACGCAACTGGGCTAGTTCGACCAGCCAGATGCCATCCGGAAAAGCGCGATACGTCTCAGCGGCCACCCTGAGTGCAAGCCGTGTCTTACCTACCCCGCCCGGACCGATCAGGGTCACAATTCGCCCGGACGACAGGCAATGCCGTACCTTCGTCAGCTCCCGTTCCCGCCCGACAAAGCTAGTCACATCGGACGGCAGGTTGCCCACCAACCGTGCTCCCATCACACCGCCGGCACGCCCGCCACCTTCCCGGATCAGACAAGCCGGATTGTTGCTTGGCATTCTAGGTCTGATCCCGATCTTTGAGCAGTGGTTCGAGAGAGCTGATACCCAGGTGTAGTTCGCGGCCGGGAACCCGCGGCCTGGGCCGGTTGGGGGCCCGACCCCTACAGCGTGCCCGCCAGACCGCCATCGACAGGCAACGTCACCGCGTGAATGTAGTCCGCCTCGTCACTGACAAGGAACAAAGCCGCAGTCGCCACATCCTCCGGCGTGCCCAGCCTCCTGGCCGGCTGCTGCTGCATCCAAGCTTGCACCTCAGCAGTGTGGGAGACATTCGCGGTCATGGGAGTGTCGATCGCACCGGGCGCGATCGCGTTCACTCGAATCCCTTGATGGCCGTACCCTGCCGATAGTTGGCGGGTGTATCCGACCACTGCATGTTTGGTGCTCGTGTACGCCGCGCCGCCCCCGCCCCCGAACAGACCTGCCACGGACGCTATGTTCACCACCACTCCCCCACCATTCGCGAGCATGTGCGGAAGTACCGCATTGGTCACGAGGTAGAGACCGGTCAAATTCACAGCCAGCACCGAGTCCCACAACTTCCGGTCGGCCTCCAGCGTCTGTGCGTAGTGGTCGAACACGCCCGCCGTGTTGCTGAGAATGTCGATACGGTTATAGGCGTCCACGGCAGCGGATACAGCCGCCGCGACTGCGTCCTCGTTCGCCACGTCGACAGCCACCCCTACTGCCTTGCCGCCGTCGCTCGTGATCCGGTCCGCCACCTCGCGCGCCCCGGCCCCATCCATATCCGCGACGACCAGCCTGGCACCCTCCTGCGCAAACCGGACCGCCTGCGCCCTACCAATGCCGGAGGCACCACCCGTAACGAATGCCACCTTGCCTTCGAGCTTGCCCATGACAGCTCCTTCCTGCCTACTACGGGCATCAAGCAGCAGTTACTACTGAGCGCTTGCGAGTAAGCCGATCCAGGTGTTGAGAAGCGTGGGGCGAACGGAGGTCGCGAGTGACTGATCTCCAGAAGGCAACGGCCACAGGGCGGACCGCATCTCATGCAACGTCAACAACAATTTTACAATTTAGACAATTATTCTTCAGATAAGTCGATTCAGTGTCAAGAGGTGCGGTTGGTCAATCCACCGCCTGCCCACCTAGCCATTGCACCAATCGGCATGGTGCTGCCGCGTGGGCGGCAAAGGCGGCATGCCGCGCTATAGAGCTCGGACTCGGCCTGGGGTCCGGGGAATTGTGCCGTCACCGCGAATGGTTGGAGGGGCTTGGAATCGCGGTGACGGCACGTCGCACCACCTTCGGCAGGTCGGTGGCGCGAGTCTCGGGGATTTGTTCCACCATCGGCTACGCGGAGGACAGATCGAGATTCAACTGCTCAGAGGAACTCATGTCTTCGCTGAGCAACCCTTTAGGCGGAATCAGAAACCATCTCCAACGTAGAACGAATGCGCGATAACGATCAAGGACCGATACATCCTGTAGAAAACCGCCCACTCGCCAGATCGCACCGACCAGCAATATAGCCAGCTGGACGGCAATTATGAATACGAAAAGCTTCATGGAATCTCATCCCCGGCGGAACGGCTTCTCGCCGGACGATTCTCGCACGGGCAACAATGCACAGTCGGGTCCTGATTTCAGATGGCTTTG